>CANHPN010000001.1 GCA_947462535.1 Akkermansiaceae bacterium
CCTGAAACATCAAACTCGACGCCCGTTTCCATCGAAAGCAGCAGATTGCTGGCGATGTCATGGACTTCCTTGGAAATCTCGGTGCTTGTGGCGTTGTAGAGGGTGGTGGTTCTGGTGCCTTGGGTGATGACGGGCTGCGTGAGCGTGCCGGTGCTGTTATCGCCGCGTGAAACCGTGATTTTCAACTGACCGTTGACGAGGGCGTAGCTGATGGTCTCTGCGGTGCCATCGGCGAAGGTGCGGAAGATCGGGCGACCTGCTGCGGGGGTTTTGCTTGCTGAGGATTCGTAACAGGTGATCTCATCGGCCCATGCGCTGCCATCCCACTTTGATTCCGTGTAGGTGAGGCGGCCGCTTACCTCATCTTTGGCGCTGTGATATTTTTCTTGGGAAACCTCTTGGCCTTGGATGGTGACGGTGCGGAAAGCCTCGTTTTGGGTGATGCTGGTGGCCTCCTTGATGCCGTTCTGGTAGCTGGTGAATGGGACATCCTTCCATGAGGAATACTTGGTTTCGTTGGCGATGAGGGAGTCTTTCGAATCGGCGTATTCCCAGTATTCCCATGAGCCATCTGGATTTCTTAGCGATTTCAAGCGGCCATTCACGTAGGAATTTGCCTTATCTAGATAGTAATCATAAGTGGTCGTCTGGGCTTGTGGTGTTCCGTAGGCGGTGGTTTTTCTGACCAGGCGCTTGCCGTTTTTTTCGCCGCCACTCGCGATGAGTGAAAAGTCTTTGTAGGTTTCAAAGTTATGAAGAACCAAGCTCAAGCCGCCGATGAAGCCATTGGTGTTCGATGCGCGCTCGATCTTTCTTTCAAACGAATAGTCCCATGGCCTCGCGCCGCGATTGCTGTATGTTAGGGTGAGGCGTTCCATGAGTTTCCCGGTAAGACCGACTCCTTCATAGGTCTCCACGCTCATGGAATCAGGGTTTGTTTGGTTGTAGAGCTTGGTCTGGGAGTATGTGCCGTTTCCGGTGTAGTTTTCAGAGGAAGTGATGACGAGCCGATTGATTTCGCTAGGGAAATCAGGGTTAGTGAACTTGGTGATCTTGATCGGAGCGTCGGCGGGTAGAACGTAGAGTTTGTTGACCTTTTTTTGATTGACCAGAGCGGAGATGTTCCATGTTTTTACCTCAAAGCCATTGGGAAGAATCTCGATGTTTGAAAAAGCAGTAAGAGTCCGGACTTGTTGAAGAACGTCATTGCTTTTAAGAAACTCGGTGCCAGGTAGAGGCAAGTAGTCAAATACACTCGGGCTATAGAGCCTCTTATCAATCCGATCCTGCACCACGGTGAGGGAGAGCATTTGGGTATTTCGGTAATTGCTCGTATCCATGATGGATTTTCTCACGTCATCAAAGCTGCGGATGGAGCTTTTCCCGCCTTGTCCCTCGGCGATTCCTGTTCTGGACTGGGTGAGGAAATTTCCCGCACGTGCGACGTAGGCAGCACCCACACCCAGCGAGTAGTTAAAGCTCGATGGGCAGTCGTCATCCTGAGGGATTCGATTACTTGGGTCTTCACAAGTCGGACAAGGCTTTGTCGGATCGCAGTCTGGGTCGCCAGTGGGTGGGTTCGAGCCAAAAGCCGCGCCCGTAAGAAGCAGGCTGGAGGTGAGGAGCAGGGATGGGATTCGTAGATTCATTAAAAAGTTTCGCTTCATGAGAGTCGGAAGAAAAGGGATGTAGGGAGCAGCGGTTATTGTGAGATGGGGCGATTGCTTAGGTTCTGCAAAGCGGCGGTGGCGGCGTAGTGGTAGGCGGGGTCTTCGCTTAAGATAGTGAGGAGGGCTTTGTCGCCGGGGTTGCCGACTTTTCCGAGGGCCGCGATGGCGCTGAGCCGGAGGTCGGCGGGGCTTTGGGGATTTTGGGCCAGATCGAGGGATTTTTCTCGCAGCTCAGGAGCGTTGAGCTGGGCAGCGGCCTGCATGGCAGAGCTCCGGTTGAAAGTGGAAAAGGTGGGATCGGTTAGAACTTGCATGGCCTTTTCGATCAAGGCGGGGCGGTGGCTTTTCATTTCCTCAGAGCCGTTGCGGATGGCGTCTGCCATGGCTTGGAAGATGGTGCCGGAGAGGGTGAGCTGGGCGTTTGCAGGGTGGGCAGCTTCATCTAACATCATCTCGACGGCGCGGGGAATTTGGGTGGGGTCTGGCTCGGTGGCCTCGGGGCTGATGCCGGAAATCCATTGTGCGAGGTGTTGGGCGGCGTAATCGCGGATGACGGGATCGACGCTGGGGGTGGCGATGAGGTGACAGAGTTGGCGATTGTAGAGATGGGGCGAGAGGCTGCGCTTGCGGAGAATTTCCATGATCTCGTTGCAGACGAGGTAGCGATTTTCCTCGTTCTCATCATGCGGGGCGCTCAGGTAGGCGAAGAGGAAATCGATAGAGGCCTCGCCGAGTTGAGTCGGCAGGTCGCGGACGGCGGCGATGCGCTCTTCCCAGTGCAGGCCGGTATCGGTGATGAGAGAGATTTCTGGAGAAGGGCGCGGCTTGGGACGGGGCTTTGAAGCGGTGAGTGGGGGGATTTTTTCAGCCGGGACTTTTGTGCTCGCGCTTTTCAGGCGGGTTTGTTGGTGAAATAGCAAGACCGCCCCTGCAAGAACGAGGAGTGCGAAGCTGGCGATGAGGGTGCTTGGTTTCATTTTTAGGAGCGGTGAAAAATGAGGGCTTAGCGGCGGCCAAGGTGACGACCAGCGGCATCATAGATATCCGTGTAGTGGCAGTAGCCGCCGGCCATGTGAGCAGGGTAGCGGAAGTCCACGTAGGCCACGCCGTTGCTGAAGTCTTCGGCGCGCAGCTCCGTGACGGTTGTGCCGTCCATAAAGGTCACACCGGCGCGGAAAATCGTCATGACCACTCTGCCACCGGGCGGCAAATCGGTGACCAACACTGGGGTGCGCAGGATGCGGAAGCCATCGGCGGTGGAGCCGACATACATCGTGGCATCATGGCGTAAAGCATCCGAGAAGCCGACAGTGGAAAACTCCGTGAGGGCGACGATGGCACCATTTTCTGGTAAGCGTGCCGCAATGCTGTGCCTTCCAGAGCGATCGGCGCGCAGCAGCACACTCTGGCCTGTGCCGGCAGCTGTTTTCGATTCCACGGCTAGCGAAGGCTCGCCGTCGATCCGTAAGCTCAAGGGCACATTCGGGAAGCTGCGCCAGCTTGGGGAAGATGCATAAAAAGCAGGAATCACTCCGAAGTCCGCGCCCAGCACGGTGATGGTGGCTGCGGTGATTGCTGCCCCGTTATGCGTGACGGTGATCGGGTAAACGCCGGCTTGTGCGAAGTTTTTCACCATAAAACCATTGGCGGCAAGCGACTGCGTCTGGCCACCGATGGCAATGGTGACAGCGGTTGTATCCTGTGGAGAAAGCCATGCACCGATTTTGACTGAATCGCCCCGGCGGATGGTTAGGCCCGCTCCACCCAGGGCGTTCCACCGCGCCCACTCGATGCTTTGGGATTGAGTTTTGTTTTCGAAAACCACATCCAAGGAAGTAGGGCTGGCTGCTTGTAGTGGGATATTGGCAAACCAATGCAGATCTCCCAGCCCCCGCAGCACAGGCACGGCTTGCCCTGCGGCTATGGCAGCCACCGCGCCGAGGTGGCGGGCAGATCCTTCGATAAATAGCGGGGAAACCCAGGATTGGGCCGGAAGCGGCAGCACTGAATTGCCACCCGCAAGGATGGCATCGAGCCAATCGGGCCTGCCGTTGCTATCACCATCATAGCCGCCTGCTTTGAGAACTTTTAGAGAGAGGATCTGCAGGTTCCGGCGGCCGATTTCATTGCGGATATCCAGCTCAAAGGTATGCGTTCCAGCCGTTAAGAAGTGAGTGATTACTTTCACTGACGCTGTGCCAGAGTTGAGGAAACGAGCTTTTTGCGGAGCGAGAGCTTTGCCATCAATGCGCAGGCCGAGATCGACTTCTTCGGAGGTTCTCAAAGTGCCGCGCAGGCGAGCGCTAAGATCGATGACCCACCAACCATCCGAGGGCACCGTAAAGCTCCACTCGATTTTGCCGCGGAATGAATCGGACATCAGGCCGCCATCAAGCATCTGCCAGTTTGCCGAGGTATTGGCAGCGTTGTAGTTTGCGAGAACGGGCGGGGGAACCTCGTGGCCGGTAATCGAATTGCTCTGGGTAGGCGCGGTTTTGAAATAGTGCACCTCATCGTAGTCCGACACCCCATCGCCGTCGGTGTCGGAGTTGGCGGGGTCGGTGCCGAGGAGGTATTCTTCGAGGTTGGTGAGACCGTCGCCGTCATAGTCGCCGCGTTCTCCTTGGCGGGCCATGTCGGTGCGGCCGTTGTCTAGCGGACTGAGGCCGTATTGGATTTCCCATGCGTCTGGGAGGAAGTCGTCATCGGCGTCGTCGGGTGTGGCTATGTAGGATCCGACGACAGCGTCGGGTATGGGGGTGCGGGGGCCGCCGTCACGAGCCCATGCGAGGGATGAGTGGGGGGCGCCGGCGTGGCCGTTTTGGTGAAGGATTTCGAGGTAGTAGGTCTGGCCGGCTTCGAGGTAAATGGGTTCACTTTGTTGGGAGGCGAACTGATCCCAGAGGTTGGAGGCATTGCAGGGGATACCGTGGCCATGGCCGAGCTTGGAATCGATGGCGGCGATGCGGCGTTTGGCGTATTTGCCGAGGGTAGAGTCGGTGGAGAGCCAGAGTTCCGCGCTGTTGCGGGCGCTGATCCAGAAGGTGTGATGCCCGGAGACCTGCGGCTTGATGTATCCGCGCGTGCGGGTTCCGAAGTAGGCCCCAGTAAATTTGAGATTCGGAGGGGATGCGAGGGAGCGGGAGGCGGGCGGGCCGTAGAAGGCGGGGTTTGCGACGAGCTCATCCACGCTGTAGCCGGGTATGTTCCAGCGCTCATGGAGGAGCCGCCCCGGAGCACGATCTGGCTCAAGCGGGTCGAGACCGAGCTGTGCCTCTTCCAGGTTAGAGAGGAGATCGCCGTCCGGATCCGCGTATTCACTGGCAGGAGCGCCATTTCCGGAGGGATTTGTGAGGTCGTATTGGGTTTCCCATGCATCGGGGAGGCTGTTGCCATCGGCATCCTCTGGATCGGGGATCTGGCTCTGCAAGGCGGTGGCGGGGACGACGGTGCGGCCGTTTGCAGAATGCAGTTCAAATGCTTGGACCTCCGCGAGAGACAAGAAGCCGTTGCCGGTGTTGTTGAGGCCGAGCAAGGAGATCCGGATATGGCGCGCTGCGACGGCTTGGGGAAGATCCCAGACCATGGAGACACCGGCATGGCCGCTGCCTGGTGGAAAGAAGTTTTCACCGGCCAGCTCGATGCCTGAGGAGTTTGTGACGCTGATGCGGAAGTTGGAAAGGCGTTGACCCAAATTGGAGTCAGCCCGGTTCCATATGACGACGCGGTTGATCGTGCGTTGTTGTCCGAAATCAAGCTGCCACCATGAATTTTGCTGGTTCAGGGTGTGTGTGATCGAAGTGGCACTCCAAAAGCCGTTGGTGACGCCGTCGATGGCGCGGGATGGATCGCCGCCCCAGCCGATGCTACTCTGTGTGGCGGTGGTGCCATGGGATGCCACGGCCCAGTTGGGTGATTCATAAGCCCAGGCGACTGATACGTGATCACCTCCCCCGTATTCCTTGTGCAGGATCTCGAAGTAATAGGGAACTCCAGCCACGAGAGGAAGGAGATCGCTGCGCTGGGAAGAGTGAAAGTCGAAGGAGAGCGGGGACACCCAAGAGGATAGCTGGGCCACCCTGCGTTTTTCGGAGGATTTCCAGGACGGTGAAAGCCAAAGCTCGGCTTGGTCATCGCCAGCAATCCAGAAGCGCCAGTTGCCCGATAGAGGTGGGACGATGCTGCCGCTGATGCGTTGACCGTAGTAGTCCCCTCTCGAAGGGAGGCTCAAATCGCCCGCCCATGACGAGGATTCGCCAGGCGCGTGGGGATAGCTGGGTGCCGAGGTGAACTGCGAGAGACTACCCGGCATGTTCGACCAAATTTCGCGCTTGGGCGATTGGGCGGTCGCGCATTGGCAGGCGGCTGCGAGCACGGTTGTGTAGATGGAAATTCGTAATGACATGGGGGTGGAGCGGGGTTATTGTTAGACAGGGGGTGTGGGTTTTCACCAAAGAACTAGAGGAACCCATGAGAGAGAGTAAGAAATCCGATGCCGGGAATGGGCAAAAGTGATGCGTGAAGGGGGGTGGACGTGCCAACGCGAGCCAATGTCCGGCGGCAGAGCGGAGGAGAGAAACCTACGCAAGATGCAAAGGGCGCGATAACACGCTGACTCGCAGGGTAAAAGGTTGCCTTGCGGAAAACCGGGTAGTTTACGGCAAGCGGCAAGCGACAAGCGGCAAGCGGCAAGCGGCAAGCGGCAAGCGGCGCGAAATTCATGACCGCCACAAATGAAGTGCAAGCAATGCCGTCAAACAGAAAAACAGAATTTTATCAGAAATATTTAACGACTGCTAGTTTCATCTCATTGTCACTTCTTGGACTGGGCGCTCTGCTATCGCCCTACCTTGCGGGGCTGATGTGTCGCCCCGCGTTGTGCGCGGCTTTAGCGGGCGATCGCGACGAGGACGGCCTTCTGCGCGTGGAGCCGGTTTTCGGCTTGCTGGAAAATCGTGCCGGCGTGGAGCTCGAGCACTTCGTTGCTGATCTCCTTGCCGCGGTAGGCGGGCAGGCAGTGGAGGACGATGTGGCCCGGAGCGGCGTGCGAGAGCAGGCCCGCATCGACCTGAAACCCGGCGAATTCCTTTTCCTTTTCCTGCTGGCCTTCCTGACCCATGGAAAGCCAGACGTCGGTGTTGATCACATGGGCACCCTCGGCGGCGGCTTCGGGATCGGAGGTGATGATGACGTTCGGCGCGTCGAGGTCCGCCATGAAACCGCGTGGCGGCTGGCAGGATGGCGGCGAGGCGACGACGAGCTTGAAGCCGAGGCGTTTCGCCGCCCACATCCACGAGCGCGTCATGTTGGAAAACCCGTCGCCGATGAACGCGACTTTCTTACCTTCCCAGGTGCCGAGCTTTTCCTGGATGGTCAGCAGGTCCGCTAGAATCTGGCAGGGATGCTCGTCGTCGGTGAGCGCGTTGATCGTCGGGATGCCGGAGAACTCCGCGAAGTCCACGACGTCCTGCTGGGCGAAGGTGCGGATGATTACGCCATGCACCATGCGGCCGAGCACGCGCGCGGTGTCCTTGATCGGCTCGCCGCGACCGAGCTGGATGTCGTTGCCAGATAGAAACATCGGGAACCCGCCGAGCTCGCGGATGCCGACCTCGAACGAGACGCGTGTGCGGGTGGATGACTTGGTGAAGATGAGGGCCCAGGTCTGTCCGGCAAGCGGCTGGCCTTCGCGGCCGCGCTGCAGTTTCAAATGCGCGGCGGAGTCCAGCAGGTGCTGGATTTCCTTGGCACTGAGTTGCTCGATGGAGAGTAGGTGGGTCATAAAAGTAGTTATGGTTTAAGATGCAGCTTGAGCTCCTCAAGACTCTGCGGAGCTGCCGATTCGAACAGTTCGCGGACTTTGGAGTATCGCGATGATTGATAAATCATGTAGAATACTAAGGTAAAAATCATCAGACCGAGGCCCCAGCCAGGAATTCCATCCCAATCCTGACTAAGAGCCACTCTCACCAGCATCAGGCTGAAAAACATCATGGAGAATGCGCCGTCTCGGAGTGCGTTGTGCTGTTTCCTTGCCAGTTGGAGGTCTGTGAGACTGTCGTCATTACTCCATTTTCTGGCCTTCGCAAGAAGGCTCTCTGCTTGTTCGATCGTTATCTTAGCCATGGTTCTATCGAATCAGAATTCTGAGAGCACGGAGTGGATGATGGCCAGCGCCTCGTCCACCTCGTCGTCGGTGACGTTGAGCGGCGGTAGCAGGCGAAAGGTGTTCGGGCCGGCGGGCGGGACGATCAGGCCGCGCTCCATCAGCTTGTTCACCACCACGAGCGCGGGGGTTTTGCCTTCTGGAGTGGGGATGAACGCGGGGTCGAGGGCGATGCCTAGCAGCAGTCCCTGGCCACGGACTTCGGTGACGACGGGAAGGTTCCACGAGCGCACGGTTTCGCGGATGCGGACTTCCTGGAGGATCGCGTTCATCGGCAGTTCCTGCTCGCGGATTTCCTTGAGCACCGCGAGCGAGGCGGCGCAGACGAGCGGGTTGCCGCCGTAGGTCGATCCGTGCGAGCCGGGACCTAGCAGCGACGACACCGCGGTGCCGTCGTGGTTGATCGCGCGGTCGCTGAGCCAGAACGCGCCGATCGGCACGCCGCCGCCCATGCCTTTGGCCCAGGAAATGCCGTCGGGTTCGATTTCCGGGGCGATCATGCGCCAGGCCATCGCGTCGCCGCAGCGGCCGAAGCCGGCCTGGACCTCGTCGAAAAATAACAGCAGGTCGTGTTTCTCACAGATTCCGGAGACCGCGCGAATGAACTCCGGCGTCGCGCAGTTCACGCCGCCCTCGCCTTGGATCGGCTCCAGCAGGATGGCCGCGGTCTCCGGGCGGATCGCGGCCTCGAGCGCGGCGATGTCGTTGAACGGCAGATGACGGAAGCCGGGCAGCAGCGGATCGAAGCCTTCCTGGATTTTCGCCTGGCCGGTGGCGGCCATCGAGCCGAGCGTGCGGCCGTGGAAGGATTGTAAAAACGTGAGCACCTCGTAGCGCTGCGAGCCGTCGGGCTGCGGGCGCTTCAGGCCGAAGCGGCGGGCGGCCTTGATCAGTCCGTCGTTAGCCTCGGCACCGGAGTTGGAGAAAAAGATTTTCCCGGGAAGGCGGACGTGGTGCTCGTTGATTTCCTCCGCCAGCTCGGCCTGGAGCGGGTGTTGATAGAGATTGGAAACATGCATCAGCTCACCCGCCTGGTGGCGGATCGCCTCGACCAGCTTGGGGTGGCAATGGCCGAGCGAGCACACGGCGATGCCCATGCAGAAATCCAGGTAGCTCTTCCCCGCGTCGTCCCAGAGCCGACAGCCGGCACCGCGCACGGGGACCAGCGGGAACCGACCGTAAGTGGGTAGCACGTGTTTCGCGTAGAGATCGGGAGTGGTCATGGATTCGCGGGGAAGGGCGGAGCCTATCGCCGTTCGGCCAAATGGCAAAGCGGGAAATTTTACGGTCCACGAGCCGATGGCGACCGCTGGGTGCCGGACTCAGAACGGCTCGACGCTCATCGTGCCGGTCGTGATCGTCCACGCGTCGGCGGCAGGCATGCGCTTGAGTTCGTGGCCGACTCCCCACGAATCGGAAAAGAGGATCTCGGCGGTTTTAGCGTTGTAGCCGATGATCAAGCGCATGTGGCCGCCCGCGTTCTGGGGGATACCGGGTTCGGGCACTTTGCCGAGCATCACCGTCCATAACAGAGGAGTTCCCTCGTCGATGTGGGTTTGGACGGCGCGCTGGAAGCGGTTCAGGTCGGATTTGTTCTTGGTCCGCACTTCGCGAAGGACGTCCAGATTCATCGCGCGATAGATCTCGCCAAGGTCGATCATGCTGCCCTGCTCGGGCAGGGGCGGGGCGTCGGCGCGTTTGGCGGCCCGATTGTAATCGGTGATGAGTCCGAGGATTTGTTTGATGTCGGATTTTTCGACCTCACGCACGCGCACCTTGAAGCGGGTGCTGAGTTTTTTAAGAACGCCTAACATCGCATCGCTGCTCGTGCCGCTTTGCGCGGAGCTGTTCGCGGCCTGCGCGAGTTCCTGCTGGTCCACGGAAATCCCGTAGTAGCGCATGACGCGCTCCGTGGTGGCGACAACGCAATAACCCTTCTGCCCCTGGTCCACCATCGGGACATTGCCGAGCCAAACGTCGCCACTGGCGGCGTCGCGCTTGACTTGTGCCGCGCCGGAAAATTTTGCGGCCGGTGTATTCCTCAACGAGGGGACTCGGTCCCCGGGCGCTTTCGGGGGCATAATTTCCAGCCTCACGAATTCCGCGCGAAACGGAATGTCGCGGCTCTTCACTTCCTTGGTAAAACTGAACTCGAGGAGATAGTGCGCCTTGTCCGTCTCCCAGATCAACCCGTCGGCTTTCACCGCGTTCGTCGAGTCCTTTCCCCTCGGGGTGAACTTGGTGTTAGTGACCTTGTTTAGCGTCTCGGCGGAAGTCCGGACGAGGGCGTCGAACTTGTCCTTGGGCAACTCCCCGGCATCGCCCCGGGCATAAAGCATGACGATGATTTCACTGGGTTTTCCGTCCTTGAAGCGGACGATGCTTTCAACTGCGGGGAGGCCGTAAGCGGTGAGCTCCGTCCCGGCCACGCGCAGCGAGTCCTGGGAGTTGGAAGTCCATCGGTAGTCGAGCGGAGCGGCAGCCGCGAAAAACCCGTCGGGCTTCTGCGCCCAGAGATCATCGGCTGATAGCAGCGAGTCGATGGGTTTGGCCAAAGCGGTCGGGACGAGCGCGATCACACCGAGGGCGAAAAGTAAGCGGATCATTGAAGAAGGCGATCAGCATAGCCTTCCAGTCCATCCTGCCAAGGGATTTGTTGGAGGCTGTCTCACCGGCGCAGATTCATGAAATTCTCACGTGATCCGCTAATGGGCGGCTACGTGGGAGTGAAACTCCCGCTGCTCATCGCGCTCGCTCGGTTGTAATGGGTTATTGAACGGGCTTCTCGGTCTGCTGCTCGGCACCGACCCGGAATACTGGCTCAACCTCCAGCAGATGCACGACGTCGCAGCCGCCCGTGAGGAACAGGCCTCCGCGCTGGAGCGCATCGTGCCGATCACGGCGATGTTCTCAAAGCCTCCTTCCCCGTGGAAAACAACGCGGCGGGTATCGCCCACCTCATCAAGGAAGTCACCGCCACCGCCCGCACCCGTCTCCACCTTCCGTCACGGATGCTAACATCCCGCAAGGTTCAGAATCAGCCCGGCCAAATCGAAAGTTACGATCTGGCAAGCATCCTCACGCCCAAATTCGGCCTTCAGAAAAAATCAAAAAACACCTTGTTTCGATATGATATTACTGACCCTCTCGACCGAGATCCGCGTCGATGAAATATCCGCGCACAGGCGGGCGTTGAAAAGCGGCAGGCCGAAATAGATGGCCCCGGCGGCGGCGCGGGCGCAATCCCAGTTTCCTGGGGGTGCGAGAAGTTCGGGAGTGGAATCAAGGTTGCGCGTTTGCATGGCGGGAATGAATCACGGGCGGCGTTTGGAAAACAGGCGGGATTTTTTCAAGCAACTTTCGGTTTGCGGCAGGGTTTCCCATCCATGCTAGCCCAAGCTGACGAAACCTGGACCATCTTCGAGGCCGCCCACCTCCTGAATCGCGCAGGTTTCGGCGGCAGCCCCGCGGAAATCAAATCCTTCCATGCACTCGGCCGGCAGAAGGCGGTGAATTCACTGGTGGCACCCGCCGAGCCGCTGGATGCATTCCCGCTTCCGGCTTGGAGTGTCGGCGATCAGGCGCTCGCCGCCATGCGCGAACGCCGCCAGCCTTTCCGCAGCAACCGAAAGGCGATGGAAGGTCTTTCTCCCGAGGAGGCGGAAAACGTCAAGCGCGAGGCCATCAAAAAAATCCAGCAGGAACGCCGTCAGCAAGCGCTTGAAGGCCAGGGCTGGTGGTTCCGCCGGATACTTAAAACGCAGGCTCCGCTGCGGGAGAAAATGACGCTCTTCTGGCACGACCACTTCGCCACCTCCATCCAGAAGGTGAATCAACCGGTCTTCATGATGCGCCAGAACGAGCTGTTCCGACGGAGTGCTTTCGGCAGCTTCAAGAACCTGACCCACGCGATTCTAATGGACCCGGCGATGGTGCTTTATCTCGACACCCAGAGTTCGAAGAAGAACATGCCAAACGAAAATTTCGCCCGCGAGGTGATGGAACTCTTCACCCTCGGCGAGGGCAACTACACCGAGCAGGACGTCCGCGAAGCCGCCCGCGCGTTCACCGGCTACTATCTGAATCAAGGCGAGGGGAAAGTCAGCCACGACAAGCGCAAATGGGACCCGGCCGATAAAACCATCTTCGGCAAAACCGGCCCCTTCGCCGGCAAGGACGTCATCGACCTCATCTTCGGGAAAAAGCAGGCCGCGCGCTTCATGGCGAAAAAACTCTGGGAGTTCTTCGTTTACGAAGATCCGTCGGAGCCCGCGCTCGACGCTCTCGCCGAGAGTTACCAGAAAGCGGATTTCCAGACCGGTTCCTTGCTGCGGGAAATTTTTCTATCCAAGGAATTCTACTCCGAGGCCGCCATCCGTTCGCAGATCAAATCGCCGGTCCAATACCTCATCGAGCTTCTCAAACAGCTTGAAATCACCGAGCCGCCCGTCGGATTTCCGGTCATCGCGCAGCAGCAGTTAGGGCAGGTGTTGTTCATGCCGCCCAACGTCGCTGGCTGGGATTGGGGACAAGCATGGATCAACACCAACACCCTGCTCACCCGCTACAACCTCGCCGGATTTCTCACCAAGGGTGCCGGCGACACGGACAAATCCATGATGCCGGAACGGATGAAAACTCCCGGCATGGCGCCCGGCTCCAAGCGCATGGGCCGCGGCTGGGACGGCCCGGACTACGAGAAAATCGCCCCGCGCCTGCTGCGGGAGAATCCCACCGATCTCGTCGATTCACTCGTCTTCCGCTTCTTCCAATGCCCGCTTCCCGACAAGGCCCGCAAGTCGTTCATCGAATACGCGGTCACCAAAAAAGGTGCCGTTTTCACCGACAAGGAAACCGCTGAGCTCTGCCACCTGATGCTCAGCACTCCATACTATCAGCTATTCTAACCACCTTGATCCCATGAAAACCCGCCGCGATTTCCTCCGCTCTACCGTCCTCGGTGCATCCGCCACCTGGACGGTCCCCATGTTCGTCGAGCGCACCTTCGGCCAGCTCCATGAAGGTGCCCGCGACCTCGCCGTCCAGCCGGTCACCGGCAAGGACGACACCATCCTCGTCGTCCTCCAGCTCGCCGGCGGCAACGACGGGCTCAACACGCTCGTGCCCTTCGCCGATGACGCCTATCACAAGGCCCGGCCGCGCCTCGCGAAGAAGGAGGGGGAAATCATCAAGCTCAGCGACCACGTCGGTCTGAACGCCTCGATGCCATTCCTCGGCTCCCTGTTCAAGGAAGGCAACCTCGGCATCGTCCAGGGCGTGGGCTATCCGAATCCGAACCGCTCCCACTTCGTCTCCACCTCCATCTGGGAAACCGCCGACACCACCAACCATTCCAACACCGGCTGGCTCGGCCGCTATTTCGACAACGCCTGCCCTGGCACCGACCCCACCGTGGGCATCAGCTTCAATAAGACCCAGCCCGAAAGCTTCGGAGCCTTGAAAAACCCCGGCGTCTGCCTTAACTCGCCCGAGCTCTACCGCTGGATTCACAGCGGCGGAGACAAGGACCAGGCGGAACAATTCTTCGCCGACCTCAACAAGCCTAACATAGGAGTGGATCACGACGAGGACGAGCCCACCAGCGGCGGCTCCATCGCCATGGCCGCGGGCGGCAGGGTGGGCGGCATCACCGGCGAGGGAAATCTCGCCTTCCTCGAACGCGTCGCCCTCGACGCCCGCGTCAGCTCGAAGACCATCCTCGAAATCGCCGCCAAGCATAAAACCCGCGTCAGCTACGACGGCTCCCCACTCGCCCGGAATCTCAACCTCGTCGCCCGCATGATCGCCGGCGGCATGCCGACCCGCGTTTACTACGTCAGCCACGGCGGCTTCGACACCCACAACCAGCAGGTCAATTCCCACGACCGCCTGCTAGGCCAGCTCGACAGCGGACTGAAATCCTTCTTCGCCGACCTCAAGCAGCAGGGAAATGACAAGCGCGTCGTGCTCATGACCTTCTCCGAATTCGGCCGCCGCGTTTCGGAAAACGCCAGCGCCGGCACCGACCACGGCAAGGCATCCTGCCTGTTCCTCGCCGGCCCCGGCATCAAGGGCGGCCTCCACGGCACCCACCCCAGCCTCACCGACCTATCGGAAGGCGACATCAAGCACACCGTGGATTTCCGCAGCGTTTACGGCACCTTGCTCGGCGACTGGCTCAAGGCCCCGAACCTCAAGCCCATCCTCGGCGCGAACTATCCGAAGATGGGGCTCATCGGGTGAATGTGTTCCGACTGTCTCAGTCGGATTCCAAGGCTCCGCTCCCGGCTGAGGCAGCCGGGACACTTTCTTGGGCGACCGCGGAGGGGATCTTGACTCAATCCGCTTGGCCGGATTTGCGGCTAATGCACAGGGCCGCCCATTCCTCAGCCTTTCTCAGACTCTTTCATGGCTCAGGGATTTCCAGTGCGCGGCAGATTTTTCGGGCCAGCAGGTCCGGGACTTCGGCATGTCGGGGAACGGGTTCCCGGCGTCCGGTTTTTGGATTCCAGTAAATCGAATGGGAACCGCCCTCACGTTTGAGTGAGGCAACCATTGGCTTCGAGGTGGCGGATCAACTCCTTGCGCTTCATGCAAGGGCGAGGGGAACCAGTTTCTCACCACTGCCCAAGCTGGCGCGGGCGTCCTCGCGGCGGTCCTCCAACAGCAGCAGGATGGACTCGCGGAGCGATTCCGGCGCCTCCTCCTCGGTGAGTCCCTGGCCGTTGCCCTCGGGAAACTCCGGGGAGAATGCAACGAACCATTCCCCATCGCGCAACACGCGGGCAGTGAACGTGGCGGGTGTTTTCATGCGCTCAATCTGCATCAGTCGGCAGCTTGCGGCAAGCGTGGATTGCCACCGCCAACGGGGCGAGGATGGCGAGCCATTTCAAGGCGGTGAGCGGTTGGGCGGGGAGCCGGGTCAACGGGACGGCGGGAATCTGGCAAAATGATTGGGAAATGGCACTACCAAATACACCAGGGCCGAGCGGCCAAGTTCTTCAGCGGATTTCTAGAAGCGCCGGCCCTGCCAAATCATCAGTAGCCGATGATCAGCACCGTCGCCTTCTTCACGTCGTCCACCACCGCCTCGACCTTCTGCTCGTGGGTCTTCGCATCGGGCATTCCCGCGCTGGCTTCGGGGACGGCTTCGAGGAAATTGAGCGGATAGCTGCTCTTCAAGGCGTGGTTCACGTTCAGCGCCAGTGTGTCACCGATCCAGCCGCCAATGCTTGTTAGTCGGGACTAAAGCATTTCAGCGTTTCTCTTTGAGCATCGGCCTCACTTCGCAATGGTTATTTTTACTGGCGCGGTTTCGTTGAGAAACAAAAACAAAACCAGGTCGGTCCCTTCCAATCGTGTGAGGTGACCCACGCGTAGATCCTTGCCCGGCGACATCGTTCTTCCGTTGACGGAGACCACCACGCAGCCCTCGCCCCAGTTCTTGAACACGAAGGCCGGGTTATGTAGGGGCGCTTCCGGTGAGGCTTCGAGTTGGATTTCGACGGGGCCTACGGTGCCATCGGCGAGTTCCAATTCGTAGGCGCGGCGCTGGGGCACGTAAGCGCCATGGATCGCGCCGTTTGCGGAGGGAGAGACCAGCGTCATCTTCGCCGGATTGAACCATGATCTGGCCACCGGGACCAATAACTCGGGACGCTGGTCGGTCATGCCGTAAAGGGCGCAGTCGCCGAGCGGGTCGCCCCAGGCGAGCGAGGAGTGCGAGGCGCGATCGGCCGCCTGGCAGTGGCGGCCATCGGAAGCGATCATGGCCACGGGCCAGTGGTTCCACCATGGAAAGATGGAGTATTCCGGCCGCCGCTCGGCGCGGAAAGTATCGATGCGCGAACCAGGCAGCATGGCGATAAACGGCTTGAACCGCGACTTGAAATTGATGACCTGGATGGGCGCGTCGGTCCGTTTAAATGCGGGATAGTCTGAGGCCCAGGAATAGGTTTCAGTCTCCCCCTCCAGAGTGACCAAGGTCATTGCTCCCGCTTCCACGTTGTCTTCGGGGCGGGTGCCGGCAGCGTTGAGGAAAATGGTTTCCTGCCAGCCGCCTTCGCCGGGCAACACATGGCGGACTGCCACGCCGTCCGGATAAATGGTATATCTCTCGCGTCCCCAAAGCGGCCAGCCCTCGCGGTCCGGTTGGTAACGCAGCAGCGCGTCCATCTGCGCGTAAACCCACTCGACGACGACGCGGGCGGGGGTGTTTTCGATGATTTGAACGCGTGAGGAACGGCACTGGTTATCCTGCATGTGTTCAATGCACCCGGTAGGCTCATTCTGCCACGGGCGTTTGGCGTCCCAGTTGCCACCCGTCTCCCGGCTTTGGTCGGCTAACCATTTGTTGTTTTCGCTGACCCAACAGGGCGAATAGCGAGTGCCGCGCCAGAACACCACTTTCACCGGCAAAGCATCAAACGTTACCACCACGTCGGCGTGCTCCGTGACCTTGGTGTCCCACAACCGATCCCACTGCGGATAATACTTCAACGTGGTGGTAAAGGCACCGAATTTTGGCGGTCCCTTGGTCGTCACAGAGGGCCAATCCCTAGTGCCGAAGGGGGGAATGTTTTCGACCTTAACCGCAGCATGTGCGGCGGCGATCTCCTCCGCGCTCAATGGGTGATCGTAAACCTCCAACTCATCGAGGGCGCCATCCAACGAATAGGGAGTGGCGAAGGTGGCCCAGGTGCGCACGGGATGTGAGGCTGGCAACGGATCCTTCGGCATGCCGCTCACGATGGGGTTGGTGGGGGCCATGACTCGGTTGCCGTGCGGTTCGAGCGGCAGGGATTTCACGAGCTGTCCGTCCCGGTAGATGGCGATTGCCTTGCCTGGCTCGAACACCGCTACGAGGTCATACCACTGACGGAGTTCCAAGTCCACCTTGGGGCCGGTCACGGATAGCAGTTCATCCCGGATTTCCGAGCGGCACTGAACCCATTGTTTACCCAACTGCATCCCAAGTCCAAACCGGCCGTTGGAATCAATTCCGAATGAGAACCCCGTCTTGCCGAAAGTGCCCTGTTCAAGAATGGGTGCCCAGTTCCACGGATAGGCCCCGAGCGACACCCAGGCTCGCAGGGTGAAACCTTTGCTGTGAGTCAAGGAATCCAGCAGGGCAGGACCGCCGCTGATGCCGGTGGTGAAGCCGTCGAGGTGAAGGCATTGCCCTTTCACGCCGGGCACGAAATCGTGGAAGCCGCGCAATTCGCCGGAGATATTGTTAAGGTTCTCGCACGTCCAATGAGCCGTTGGTTCCGCCGCCAAGCTGACGATGAGCAAACAAGCCATTGAGGTGCTCCATCTGCGGCAATTCATCGAGCCGAAGCGGCGATAGGGTAGGGAAGGGGTAAGTTCCTGGTTTTGACAACTCTCGTCGCATTGCGCTTTCAGAATTTCGTTAGGTCTTCCGCTGATCATGACGACAAAATTGTCCGTCAAAGGGTTCTTCCACTCAACTCAAATACGGATCTTCAGCAAAATCTGTGGGTGAATTTAGGTTCGGGTAGATTCCCAAGTGCGTGATAAACCAAATTCAACCTCTGGCAAACCATCGCTGTGCCGCCCACCAGCAAGCTCGGCTTGGAAAAAACCGCAGGCTTTCCGCACCGAGGCGAACCGCCAGGAAGCCGGTTTCCGGGCGGCTTGAACGGTTATTTCGCGGCCGTCCAGTTTTCCAAGGAGCTTCTGAGCGCCTCGTCCACCGTGGGGATATGGATGCCGGCCTCGTTGAGCTTGCTTGTATCCATGATGCAGTTGGAGCGCGGAGTGAGGGCACCGGTGGCGTAGAAGTCCGCGTCGCTCTCCCAGAAAGTGAATTCGCGGGCGGGCTTGAGGATGGACTTGATCATATCGAGAACCTGGGGGGTCGAGATATAACCGGGATTGGTGATGTTGTAGGTGCCGAAGGGGATTCGGTGAAGCCAGCTTTCCAGGCAGGCATTCACAAAGTCGGCGCGGTGGGAGAGGGAGTTGAAGTTGTTATAAACCTTGGGGTAGCGCAGGATTTTGGAGAGGTAGTTGCGCGGGTTGTCGATGCTGTCGAAGGGGATGCGGAGGCGCCAGATGTAGTTCTGGCCGACGTCATGGATGGCTTCTTCGCCGAGCGCCTTGGTGCCGCTGTAGAAGCTGCACGGAAGATCCCGGAAGGTGAAATTGGGCGTCATCGTCTCGTCGAAGCCGCGGATCTTTTCCGGCGAGCTCGCGGCGACGGCGTGGAACTCCGGCCGGGTCATGTCTTTTTCGACCACCCAGCCGTCGCCGTAGTCCACGAGGCAACCGACAAAAACACAGCCGGAGGAAACGTGGCCAAAAGGAATGTCGAGGGCGGCGCAGGCGTGCGCGAGCGTCTGGGGAAAGAGCGTGTTGCCTTGCAGGGTGTCGGCCTTCGCGGCCTCGCAGGCGTCCACATTAGGCTTCCCGGTGTAGCCGGCGGCGTTGATGACGAAGCCGGGTCGGGTTTCCTTGAGAAATTGATAGAGAGGCCCGAAGCGGGTGTAGTCCACCTGGGCGCGGGAAAGGCTGCGGAAGGTTTCGCCACGCCGTTGCAACTCGCGTGCAAAGGCCTGGCCGATGTAGCCGCTGGCTCCGAGAAGTAGGATCATGGTAGTGGGGGGGAATGAGTTAGCTGGCGCGGCCGACTTGCTCGATGACGCATTGCAGGTAGGACCGGTATTCGCAGCGGGGCATGGCGTTTGCGATTTCCTCGAATTGGGAAATGCTCAAAAAGCCGCGGCGGTAGGCGGCTTCCTCCGGGCAGCCGACCTTGATTCCGGTGCGCTTTTCAATGGTCTGGACGTAGGCGCTGGCTTCGTGGAGCGAGGTGCTGGTCCCGGCGTCCAGCCATGCCATGCCGCGGTGGAGTTTTTCCACGCGGAGGGTGCCGCGAGTGAGATACTCCATGTTCACCGCAGTGATTTCCAGCTCGCCGCGGGCGGAGGGCTTGAGGTTCTTGGCGATGGCGACCACGTCGTTGTCATGGATATAGAGTCCCGGGACCGCGTGGTTGCTTTTGGGGGTCGCGGGTTTTTCCTCGATGGAGACGGCTTTGCCGGAGCCGTCGAACTCGACCACGCCGTAGCGTTCCGGGTCGAGCACTTGGTAACCGAAGATGGTCGCGCCGCGCTCGAAGTGGCCGAAGGCGGAGGCAAAGTCTGCGCCGTGGAAGATGTTGTCTCCGAGGATCAGGGCCACGGCGTCATTTCCGATGAAGGATTCCGCGATGAGAAACGCCTGCGCAATGCCTTCGGGTTTCGCCTGCTCGCGGTATTCGATGGAGATTCCCATGCGCGAGCCGTCGCCGAGAAGTTGTCGGAAGCGCGGCAGGTCGTGGGGCGTGGAGACGAGGCAGATTTCCCGGATGCCGCCTTCGATCAAGGTGGTCAACGGGTGATAGATCATCGGCTTGTCATAAACCGGCTGCAGCTGCTTGCTCGCCACGAGGGTGAGCGGATAGAGCCGCGAGCCGGCGCCGCCTGCGAGAATGATGCCTTTCATGGTGAGTCGGAAGTCAGGATTTCCCCAGTCGCTGCAACTGGTAGGTGCCGTCCAGAATCTGCTGCCACCAGTCCTGGTTTTCGAGATACCACTGGATGGTCTTACGGAATCCGGTGTGGAAGGTTTCGCGGGGTTCCCAGCCGAGTTCGGTGCGGATCTTGGTGGGATCGATGGCGTAGCGGAGGTCGTGGCCGGGGCGGTCGGTGACAAAAGTGATGAGGGAGGAGTAAGGCTGCCGACCGGGACGAAGCTCGTCTAGCAGAGCGCAGATGTGGCGGACCAGATCGAGGTTGGTCTGCTCGTTGTTGCCGCCGATGTTATAGGTTTCTCCGGGCGCGCCCTTTTCAAGGACGGTTCGGAGGGCGGCGCAGTGGTCGCCGACGTAGAGCCAGTCACGGATGTTTTCGCCTTTTCCGTAAACCGGGATGGGCTCGCTGCGGAGGCACTTGAGGATGACGACGGGGATGAGCTTCTCGGGAAATTGATAGGGGCCGTAGTTGTTCGAGCAGTTCGTGACGAGCACGGGGAGGCCGTAGGTGTCGCACCAGGCGCGGGCGAGGTGGTCCGACGAGGCCTTGCTGGCGGAGTAGGGGGAATGCGGCGAATAGGGCGTGGTTTCCGAAAATCCAGGATCGTTCGCACCGAGCGAGCCGTAAACCTCGTCAGTGGAGACATGGAGGAAACGGAAGGTTTCCTGTTGGGCGGGAGTGAGTCCGCGGTAGTGGGCGAGGGCGGCCTGTAACAGGTGATAGGTGCCGAGGATGTTAGTGTGGATGAAGTCGCCGGGACCATCGATCGAGCGATCCACATGGCTTTCCGCGGCGAGGTGCATCACGGCGTCCGGGCGGTGCTTGGCAAAGAGCGCGGTGAGCGCGGCGGGATCGCAGAGGTCGGCCTGGATGAAGGTGTGGCGTGGGTTTTCCAGATACCCATCCAGAGACGAGAGGTTTCCCGCGTAGGTGAGCTTGTCGAGGTTGACGACCTCGTGGGTGGTTTCATCAAGGATTTGCCTCACAAGGTTGGAACCAATGAAGCCAGCGCCGCCTGTGATCAGGATTTTCATGAAATGAAGATGGAACGGAAATCCATGCGCACTGTATTCACGCGCATACCACGTTAGTCTGCCTTCCGCAGGAGCGTGCTGTCAAGGTCGGGGGGCTTGTTGTATTTTTCCCTAAATCCGGGCATTTTGAGGATTGCCGGATAATTAGGATTTATTTAGTTTTTCCCGAAAGCGTGTGGGAAATGAGTTTCCATCGGCCATTTTTCACGCTTTTCCACCCTCTCATCCGTGTCCAAATCCCTGAAAATCCTCATCGCCTGTGGCGGTACCGGCGGCCACCTTTTTCCCGGAATCGCCGTGGGAGAGGCGCTGCGCGCCCGCGGCCACGAGGTGATGCTGCTCATTTCGGAAAAGAAGGTGGATTTCGAGGCCTCCGCGAAATACACGCACCTGCGTTTCAAGACCGTGCCCGCTGTCGCGAAACCACCGACGCTCTCGCTGCGGATGTTGCCGTTTTTGTGGAAACTCTGGGGCTCGATCCACCAGTGCAAGGCGATCATCCGCGAGTTCGAGGCGGACGCCGTGCTCGGCATGGGCGGCTTCACCTCGCTGCCGCCAGTGTATGCCGGGCACAGGCTCGGGCTGAAGACTTTCATCCACGATTCCAACGCCCGCCCCGGCCGCGCGAACGTGATGACCAGCCGGTTCTGCACCCGCGTTTTCCTCGGGCTGGATGCCGCGAAGAAATTTTTCCCTAACCGCGAAACCGTCACCACTGGCACTCCGGTGCGCCCGGAAATCACGAATTTGCCATCCCGCGAAGACGCGGCGGCGCTCTTCGGGCTGGATCCTGCGCGGCCAACCGTCGTGGTGACCGGCGGCAGCCAGGGCGCGCGGCGATTGAATGAATTGAGCGCGCAGGCGGCGGCGAGTTTGCCGCCGGACACGCAGGTGCTACACATCGCCGGAGCCATGGATTTCCAGCGGGTTTGCGAAATCACGACCGGCCGCGCCGGTTACGAAGTGCTCGGGTTCTGCGACCAAATGCCGTCCGCGTATGCCATCGCCGATCTCGTCATCGCGCGGTCCGGCGCGTCGAGTCTGACGGAAATCGCCATCGCCGGCCACCCGTCGATTTTAGTCCCGTATCCCTACGCCGCGGACGACCACCAGACGCGGAATGCCGAGGTCTTCGCCGAGGCCGGTGCCGCCGTGCTCGTCCATGAACGCGACCTCGACGCGGAAAAACTCGCTTCACTGGCGACTTCCATCCTGCAAGACTTGCCAACTTACAAGCGCATGGCAAAAGCAGCCCACGCACTCGCCGTCCCGGACGCCGCGGACCGGGTTTGCGCCGCCATCGAAGCCTCTCTCACGCCATCATGATCGAACTCAGCAAACGCCTCACCGACCGGAGCGCCCCGCTCCAGATCCACCTCATCGGCGTGGCCGGATCCGGCATGAGCGGACTTGCTTTGCTTCTGCTAGGCATGGGCCACAAGGTCAGCGGCTCGGACAAGGTCACCACCGCAGAAACCGAGCGGATGCAGGGCGTCGGCCTGGTTTTCTCGTCCCCGCCCAGCGCCGCCGCCGTGAAGAAGGTGGACATGGTCGTCTATTCCTCCGCCATCAAACCGACCAACCCCGCCTACGCCGCCGCCAAGAAAGCGAAGACACCGCTTTACCGCCGCGCCGAGTGCCTCGCCGCGATTCTCCACACGAAAAAAGGCATCATCATTTCCGGAACCCACGGGAAAACCACCACCTCGTCGATGACCGCCCACGTCCTGCGCGAGGCCGGCCAGAAGCCCAGTCACTACGTCGGCGCGGAAATCCCGATCCTCGGCGCGAACGCGAAGTGGTCCGAAGACGGCGACCACATGGTCGCGGAAGGCGATGAAAGCGACGGCACGCTCGCCCTCTATCGGCCCGAACACGCCGTGATCCTCAACATCGAGGCCGAGCACCTCGATTTCTATCGGGACATCGACCACATCAAGGAAGTCTTCACCCAGCTCGCCGACCAGACGACCGGGAAACTCGTTTACTGCGCCGAAGACCCAGTCGCGCTCGAAGTCTGCTCCGGCCGCGAAAACGGCGTTTCCTACGGCTGGGAAGACGCCGATTACACCGCCACCGACCTCCGCGATCTCAAGGGTTCTTCCGCGTTTACCGTGAAGAAAAACGGCGCGGTCCTCGGCGACGTCGAGCTCGGCATCCCGGGAAATCACAACGTCCTCAATGCCCTCGCCGCCATCGCACTGGCGGATAGTTGCGGCGCGGAGTTCGCACTCGTGGCCCGCGCGCTCGCCACCTTCGCCGGGGCCAAGCGCCGCTTCGAAACCAAATACCTCTCCGCGAACTATCGGATCATCGATGACTACGGCCACCATCCGTCCGAGCTCGCCGCCACGCTACAGACCGCGCGCTCGCTCAAATCCAAGCGGCTCGTCGTCTTTTTCCAACCGCACCGCTACACCCGCACCCAGGCGCTCGCCGATGATTTCGGGAGAGTCCTGCAAGAGGCTGATGTCGTCTTCATCACCGACGTTTACGCCGCCTCGGAAAAGCCGATCAAAGGCATCTCCGGCCAGACACTCGTCGATGCGATGAAAGTCCACGGCGACATCCCCGCCACCTATCTGCCGGACCTCGCCACCGCGCACCATGAGATCGGCCACGCGCTCCAGCCCGGCGATCTGCTCATCACGCTCGGTGCCGGAAACGTCCACGAAGCCGGCACCCGCATCGCCGCCGACCTCAAGATCCTCGAGGAAATGCGCGCCCTCATGCCGCCCGGCGAGATCGACGGAAAACTCTACGAGCCGATGAGCCGCCACACGACTTTGTTAGTCGGCGGCCCCGCCCAATACTGGATCGAGCCGCACAGCTTCTACGGCTTCGCCTTCCTCGTCGATTACTGCCGCGAGCGCGGCATCCCGGTGCGCGTCGTCGGCCGCGGGTCTAACCTGCTAGTCCGCGACGGCGGCATCCGCGGCGCGGTCATCCATCCGACCGGCGGCGTTTTTTCCGAAGTCACCGTCGATGGCCGCGGCAACGTCACCGCCGGAGCGGGCGTGCGCTTGAAGAAACTCGCCAGCGTGGCAGGAGGCAGCGGCATCGGCGGCTTCGAGTGGATGGAAGGCATCCCCGGCAACGTCGGCGGCGCGCTGCGCATGAACGCCGGCGCGATGGGCATTGAAACCTTTGACCAAGTCGTCCGCGTCACCTTCCTCGACGAAGACGGCGTGATCCGCACCCGCGAGCGGGATGAAATCGTCGCCAGCTATCGCAACGTCGCCGAGCTCCGCCGGAATTTCGCGCTGCAAGCCGTCTTCAAGGGCAAGAACGACAGCGCCGCTAACATCAAAGAGCGCTGGGACGCCTCGCGTGAAAAGCGTAAGACCTCCCAGCCGATCGCCGCCTCCGCCGGCTGCACTTTCAGAAATCCCGAAGACGTCCCTGCCGGCCGCGTCATCGATTCGCTCGGCCTCAAAGGCACCACCTGCGGCCACGCGGCGGTTTCGGAAGTCCACGGGAATTTCGTCGTCAACCAAGGCGGCGCGACCGCGCTGGAAATTCTAACACTCATCGAGTTCATCCAGGAAAAAGCCCGCACCGAGCGCAACGTCGAACTTGAAACCGAAATCAAAATCCTCGGCGACGACGAAGCTTCATTCTGAAACTCCCACTTCAAAACAACATGCTGAGCGGAAAAAAAATCGCAGTCCTGATGGGCGGTCCGGGATCAGAGCGCGAGGTCTCGCTCGCCTCGGGAAAAGCCGTGCTCAAGGCGCTGCTAGGACTCGGACTTGATGCGGTGGCAGTCGATGTCACCACCACTCAAATCGATCTACCCGAAGGCACGGACCTCGCCTTCAACGTGATCCACGGCACCTTCGGCGAGGACGGGCAGTTGCAGGACGCGCTCGAAAAACTCGGCGTCCCCTACACCGGTGCCGGCTCCGCCAGCAGCAAACTCGCGTTCGACAAGAATTTGGCAAAAGAAAGATTTATCGCGGCAGGCGTGCCGACCCCACTCTCGGAAATTGTAGATCTTTCGGCCGGCTCGATGATTCCCATCTATGTTGAACCTCCCTTGGTCATCAAACCGCCTCGTGAAGGTTCTAGCGTCGGAATTCAGATTGTCCGATCATCAGAACAATTGGATGCCGCGATGCAAAAAGCCGCAGCTTCTTACGATGAAGTCCTGGTTGAAAGCTTCATCGAAGGCAAGGAGCTCACCGTCGGCATCCTTGACGGCGGTGCGCTGCCGATCGTCCACATCGCCCCGCCCGACGGCGTCTATGACATGGCGAGCAAATACCCGTGGCTCAGCGGCGCGCAGGGCAGCGAGTATTTCTGCCCGGCGGATCTCGACCTGGAAACCACCATGGCCGTGCAAGCCGCCGCCGTCGCCGCGCACCACTCGCTCGGCGTGGAAATCTACTCCCGCGTCGATGTCCTGTTGGATTCGCAAAACCGTCCCTTCGTCCTCGAAGCCAACACGATCCCCGGCATGACAGAGACCAGCCTGCTCCCCAAGGCCGCCGCCGCCACCGGAATTTCCTTCCCAGAGTTGTGTAAAACCATCGCCGAGCTGTCACTCAAACTCCGTTCCTGACATGTCCAGACGCCGCGCCACAAAGCCTAACCACCGCTCGCGCCCGCAAGTGCTCGAAGTCCGCGTCATGTCGCCGCGCATCGCCTGGCTCGGCTTTCTCAGCTTCGCCGGCAAGCTCGCCAAGCTGGCCTGCATCCTCGCCGTGGTCACCGGCATCGGCTGGGGTGTTTGGCAGGGAATCCAGCGCGCATTCTATAAAAATCCCGATTTCCGCCTGCAAGTCATCGACCTGAATCCCAACCCGGTCATCGACGAAGCCGGCCTCGCGGAAGCCGCCGGCATCGACCTAACCGCCAGCCTGTTCGACATTGATGTCGAAATGGTGACCGCCAGATTGAAAGCGTTGCCCGCCATCGCAAATGTCCGTGCGGCGCGCCATCTGCCCGGCACGCTGATGGTGCGCGTCGTTCCCCGGAACCCGCGGGCATGGATCTCTTGTCCGGAGGCGGGTCTATCCGAAGTGCGCCGCGCGGGAGCGATGCTGGTGGACCAAGACTCCGTGGCTTATCCCTGCCCCGAGATGCAATTGGAGTCCGCGATGAAGCTCCCCGCCATCCAGCTTCCACTGTCTGAAAAGAGTCCCATCACCGCAGGTCAGCATCTCGACCATCCGGAGCTTGCCCATTGCTTCCGCTTGCTGGACTCGGCCCGCAAGGCCGATCCGGAAGCCATCCATTGGATCGAGTCGGTGAAACAAGTGAACGAGTGGTCGTTGCTGCTCGTCACCCGCGAGGGCACGGCGGCCACCTTCGGACTCGGTGACCACGAGCGGCAAATCCGTAGCCTCCGCGCGGCGATGGACCACTCGAGTCAGAAAGGCGATTCGATCCACACGATCAATCTCATTCCCAGACGCAATATTCCCATTACCCTGCGCGACGGAGCGGCCGCTCCACGCGCGATCCCAGTCTCCGAGCCAAGTCCCGGAGAGATTCGCGAAGACCGGCGCGCCCGCGACCTCAGCATCCTCCTCAATCGCAACTGATAGATTATCCAAGCTCATGGCACGTCGCACTAAAATTCACGTCGGACTCGAGATCGGCACCAGCAAGACCTGCATCGTCGTCGGCGAGGTGAAGGCGGACAGCGCCGTCAAGATTCTCGGCATCGGCGTCACGAAGACCGCCGGCGTCCGCAAGGGCGAGATTTATGATTTCGCCCAGGCCCGCGCCTGTCTCAAGGACGCCATCGCCAAGGCGGAAGACGCCAGCGACGTGGAAATCGGCAGCGTCTTTCTAGCCGTTACCGGCTGCCATATCCAGGGCGTCAACAACCGCGGCACCTTTCGTTTGCCCGATGGCGAGCCGACCGTGGCACCCGAGCACGTCGAGGAGGCGCGCACCATCGCCCGCGAGGTCCACATCCCCCAGGACCACGTCTATCTGCACCCGATCATCCGGAACTACTGGCTTGACGGCCTCGAGCATTCCACCACTCCGGTCGGCCTTTTCGGCAAGACGGTCGAGGCGGATTTCCACATCGTCCACGGCATCGGCAACCGCTTCCAGAATAGTATCAAGCTCGTCCGGGAAATGCCGCTGGAGATCGATGACATCGTTTTCTCTCCCATCGCCACCGCCCAGATGGCGCTCGACCGCGAGCAACGCGAACGCGGCGCGCTGGTCATCGACATCGGCGGCGGCACCACCGACTACGCGCTCTATCTCAACGGAGCGATCGCCGCGTCCGGCTGCATTCCCGTCGGTGGCGACCACGTCACCAACGACATCCACCTCGTCACCGGCTTGCCGTTTTCCAAGGCGGACCGGCTCAAAATCATGGAAGGCGACGCCTCGGCCGATCCCGTCCGCTCGGTCGGCACCGCCAAACTAACCGACGACCGCGGCTTCGCCGAAGTCGAAGTCGGACGCGGCATCCTTAATGAAATCATCCGCCAGCGCCTTGAGGAAACCCTCAAGCTCGTGCGCGACCGGCTGCCTCCCGGCTCGGTCCAGTTCATCGGAGCCGGCGTCTTCCTCACCGGCGGCACCAGCCTGATGCGCGGCTTCAGCGAGCTCGCCTTCGAAGTCTTCGGCCGTGACATTTACCGCCCCGATCCGCCAGAAGCCAGCGGGGTTCAGGCGAATTTCAAGGACCCTCACTATGCCACGGCGATCGGCCTGATCCGCTATGCCCAGATTCTCGAAACCGAGCGGGCGAGACCGCCCGGTATTTTTGGGAAAGTCGGCCGCATGTTCTGGCCCTTTGGAAAATAAGAATCCCTACTCTCACATTCATCATGATTTCCTACACTCGCGATCCCCGGCAAACGATTCCCGCCCCTTCCGTGAAAATCATCGGCCTCGGCGGTGCCGGAGCTAACATGTTGGAGCGTGTTGCGCTCGACGGCATGGAAGGCTCCGAATTACTCGCCCTCAACACCGACCTCCGGACGCTTTCCGCCTGCCTAGCCGTGGAGAAAATCCAGCTCGGCGTGAGCCTGACAAGGGGTCTCGGCTCGGGTGGAGATCCCGAGATCGGCCACCAGGCGGTGCTGGAGGCGGAAGACCAGATCCGCGCCTCGATCAAGGACAGCCGGATCGTATTCCTTTGCACCGGTCTGGGCGGCGGCACCGGTTCGGGCGCGGCACCCATCGTCACCCGCATCGCCCGGGAGGAAGGAGCCTTCGTGGTGGTTTTCGCCACCATGCCCTTCGCCTTCGAGGGCAAGCGCCGGCGCGACCAGGCGGAAACCGCGCTCAACGAGCTCGCCGTTCTATCCAACGCGCTGGTCGCCTTCGACAACAACCGCATGGGCGAGCTCGTCCTCGCCAAGCAAGGCATCCACGAGGCCTTCTCCGCCGCCGACCACATGATTTGTGAGTCGATCAAAGCCGTCATCCGCCTCGTTGTCCGCCCCGGCCTGATCAATGTCGGGCTCGACGAACTCATGAGCGCGCTGCGCACCAACCGTTCCCGCTGCCTCTTCGGTTCCGGCCTAGCCGACGGCAAGGACCGTGCCGCCAAGGCCTTGAAGAACGCCCTCAACAGTCCGCTGTTAGATCAAGGCGCGCTCCTCAAGGACGCCCAGACCGTGCTCGTCCACCTTTCCGGAGGCGAGGATCTCACATTGTTCGAGATCGAACTTCTAATGCAGCGCTTGCAGAAATTCATCCCGGAAAACGCCCACGTCCTCTTCGGCGCGGCCATCGATCCGGCGATGGGCGACTCGCTTTCCATCACCCTCATCAGCGCGCTTCCCGAGGATTCGCTCTCCATGGTGCCACGGGAATCCCTCAGCCAACACTCGCCGGAAAATCCCATTCTCGATCCG
Organism: Akkermansiaceae bacterium; assembly: GCA_947462535.1. Classification (GTDB taxonomy): domain Bacteria; phylum Verrucomicrobiota; class Verrucomicrobiia; order Verrucomicrobiales; family Akkermansiaceae; genus Luteolibacter. The sequence goes on from CANHPN010000001.1 coordinate 28,246, forward strand.
AGTCAGGGATTCACCCCGCCACCTGTGAAGGCCGCGGAAATCGTCGCCGCACCGGAATCGTTAGTCGCGCCGGAACCCGTTCTGGAAGACCCGCCCGTCTCCCTGTTCGGCAAGGCCGGGCCCGAAATCGCCGCCACCGCCGCGCCCTCGCTCTTCGACAACGAGCGCCCCTTCTCCGAGCCCGAAGTCGCCGCCGCCGAGCGGCACATGGCCGCCTTCACCTTCACGGAACCCGAGCCGGAAATCGCCCCCCCAGAGCCTGAGGCCGAGGTGGAGGTGGACGCGCCCGAACCCGTCGCGGCACCTAACATCCCAATCGAGTCCGCCGCGATCGCCCCGTCGTCAGATACCGAGCCGCCTAAGCTCAAGCTCGGCATCAAGTCCTCCGGCCCGCAAAGCGAGCTCTCGCTCGACTCCGCGCCCCGCGGCCGTTTCGAAGGCGAGACACCCAACGTCTTCGAAGGCGAGGACCTCGATCTCCCGCCCTTCCTGCGAAAGAAGAAATAACATCTTATGCGCAATCCAACCGATTGGGAAATCCCCGGCCACGTTGAATTCCTTGTTACCGTCGCGGAGAGCCTGACCATGGAGTTCGCTGTCGAAATTAATCGCGACAGGGATTCCAGCCTCAAAACCTGCCTCCACACCTATTTCCAAATCAGCGGCATCGACGCCATGTCGATCACCGGCCTGGAGGGAATCCGCTATCAGGACAAAGTCGCAGGCCCGACCGAGACGGAAACCGCCGCCGTCCGGATCGCAGGCGAGGTGGACCGCGCCTATTTCGACACCGCCACCACCGAAATCGAAGGCTCCGGATACAACCGCAAGATCCGCGTCGCAAAATCCTGCTCTAACTCCGCCGTCGTCTGGAACCCGTGGACCGAAAAATCCGAGCGCATGCCTGACTTCGCCGACGACGAATATCCGCAAGTGGTCTGCGTGGAATCCGGCAACGTCGGTAAAAACCAAACCACCCTCCCGCACGGCAGCCGCGCCGTGATGCAGGTGGAAATCACCAGCGGGCCGCTGCCCTCCTGATGTCCGCCAAAGCCACTTGGAAAGTCAGCGCCGCCGTGATGGCGAGCCGGGTGCTCGGGCTGGCGCGGGAAATGATGTTCGCCGGGCTCTTCGGCGGCAGCAAATGGATGGACTGTTTCTATCTGGCCTTCAAGGTGCCCAACCTGCTTCGTGACTTGTTCGCGGAGGGGGCGCTGTCGCAGGCGTTCGTCACGACGTTTTCCAAAAAGCTGAAAACCGAGGGCGAGGAATCCGCCTGGGCCCTGGCACACAAGATGATGACGCTCGCCGCGGTTTTCATGAGCGGCGTGACTTTGTTAGGAATTCTGGTAGCACCGTGGATCGTCGATCTGCTGACGTCCCTCTCGCGCGGTGGTTCGTCGCCGCGGGTTTACAATCCGGCGGAAATCGCGCTGACGGTGACGATGGTGCGGGTGATGTATCCGTTCATCCTATTAGTCTCGCTGGCCGCGCTGGTGATGGGGATGCTGAATGCGAAAAACGTCTTCGGCATGCCGGCGCTCTCGTCGTGTTTTTTCAACCTCGGCTCGATGATCGGCGGCGCGGCGCTCGGTTACTGGATGGATCCGGCGTGGGGACCGCAGAGCTTGATCGGGTTCTCCATCGGAGTGGTGATCGGCGGGTTGGCGCAGTTGGCCTGCCAGTTTCCGGCGTTGAAAGCGGTGGGTTACCGGTTCGCGGCGGATTTTAACTGGAAGGATTCCGGCGTCCGGCAGATTTTAAAACTCATGGGTCCGGCGGTGATCGCCGCCTCGGTGGTGCAGATCAACGTGGTGGTGAACGCGATGTTCGCTTACGGCGTCGGCGAGGGCGCGGTGAGCTGGCTGAGCTACGCGTTCCGCCTGATGCAGTTGCCCATCGGCGTGTTCGGCGTGGCGGTGGCGACGGTGACGCTGCCGGCTCTATCAAGGGCGGCGGTGAGTGGAGTCGGCGAGGATTTCCGGCCAACGCTGATGAAGGGGCTGCGGCTGGTGGCGTTCCTCGTGCTGCCGTCCACGCTCGGGCTGGTGCTGCTGGCGGAGCCGATCGTGAGCGTGCTTTACGAGCGCGGGGCCTTCGACGTGACGGACCGCTTGCAGACGGCGGGTGCGCTGCGGGCGTATAGCTACGGCCTGTTATTTTACGCATGGCTCAAGGTCTTGCAGCCGGCGTTCTACGCCATCGACAAGCGCTGGCTGCCGATGATCGTGAGCTTCTTCGCCTTGGCGCTGAACCTCGGCTTCAACTATTTTTTCGTGTTCATCATGAAGTGGGGCCACGAGTCGCTGGCTTTAACTACAAGCATCGTGGCCTCGGTGAACTTCATCATCCTGTTTCTCGCGATGCGTAAATTCGCGGGCGATCTCGGGACCGGAGAGCTGCTGATTTTACTCGGGAAACTCCTGCTCGCCGGGGCGGTGATGGGCGGCGTCTGCCTGCTGGCAAATCGTTTCCTGTTCGCCGATCTGGCAGCGACGCGGTTTCTAATCAAAGTAATTCACCTCGGTCTCACCATCGGCGTGGCGTCCACGGTTTACTTCGTGGCGGCTAAGCTGATGCGGGTCGCGGAAGCCCGCGAAGCGCTCGGGATGATCACCCGCAAGCTGTGGGGGTAAATCCTATTTCAGCTCCCGGCGCATTTCCACGATGCTGTCTCGGATTTCAAACGCGGTGCTACGGATGTGCTCGAGAGCGGCTCTTCGGTCGGGGTCGCGCTCCATTTCCATCAGCTTCTGGCAGGCACCGACCGCCTCGTTGAGCCAGCTCAGGCAGCGCTTCAGCACGGCCAGCACGAAGCCGGTCTCCGGCTGATAGCCGCTCCCGCTGCCGTGGAGCGCGCCCGCGAGCTTGCCGCTCACTTGCAGGAGGTTGGTGATTAGCTGATAGGAAGGCGTGCCGGGCCCCGCGTCGCGCTCGATCACGTCCATCGCCCGCGTCGCGAGTTCCTGGGCCTTCGCTTGTAGCGGGTGGTCCTCCTCGTCGTCATCGAAAGACTCGTCGTCCGGATCCCTGTAATCATCGCCGTCGTCATCGCCGTCGTCATCGAATTCCAGAGACTCGTCCTCCATCGCCCCGTAGCTTCTGTCATCCCCCGGAAAATCATCCTCGCCCGCTTCGTCGCGCTCGGCGAGAGCATCGAGCAAGCCGTCCCAGCCCATGACGAACGCTTCCTTCTGCTCGCTGTCGGAGTCCTCCATGTATTTCTCCAGCACTTCCTGATAAGCGTCCGTCAGCCGGTCGGATTCCTTCAGGCGCTCCTCCCAGGCGAATTCATCGAGCTCCTCGCAAATCTCCGGCTCCGGCCCTTCCGAGTCGCGGCGGCGGATCACCTGGGCCATGAAATCCCGCATCGAGTTCAGGTTGGCCAGCTTTTGCGCCTCCTCGGCATCCTCGTCCATCGCCCACTCGTGCGGCGAGATCGTCAGCGCGTAGTCCGCGGTCTCGATGACCACCCGGCCGTTGATCTCGCTGAACCACTCCAGATAGAGCGTGTTCCGCCACTCATGAGGAATCTCCAGATGATTCTGATAGAGCTGGTGGCATTCCTCCTCGCTGACCGTCGGCACCTTGTTTTTACGCGAGGCCGTCATGTCGCCTACGATTCCCGCCTGGTCCACATCCAGCGCGTCCGAGTCCGCCATCACCTTCGGCGCGGGATTCTCGAACCGCAGCCGCGTGCCCGCCAGGTCGCGCCAGCAATCGCCGTCGAGCGAGAGGATCAACGGCTCGTCGCGCCCCGCGAGCCAGATGCGGCCCGTCGTGTGACCCTCGATGGTGTTGTCAATTTCGCCGTAAGCGACCGCGTCTTCAATCCTCCATGCCATGGTCGGTAGTTTCCGCACTCCCGGGGCCGTGCGTCAAGCAAGCGTGTCAGTGGATTTTCAGCCGCTCCGGGGCGGCTTGCCGGGCCACCACCGGCGGCTGTCAATCACGCGATCGAGGGCGGATTTCCCCGCTGGCAGCCCGCAGAACGCCAAAATTGTTACTAGAAATTTACAATCAGGCACCCCATAGTGAGCCTCAAATCAATGGAAAGTTCCGTCTTCGTGGGTGATTACGGCTCCGGGGAACAAACCCGGATGAGCGTGTCGGACTAATGAGAACTAATGAGATTGACACAAAACGCCCGATGTCTTAATGATGGATTTGCTTTCTCAAAAAGCGCCTATGTCCAATTCCCCCCGAATTTTCAGCAACAAGTTAGCGAGCGCTTGGGCGATTGCCACCATCGGCATGTGCGTCCCAGTGGACTGCTCACTGCGGGCGGCGAGCTTCGCCAGCCGGATCGCGGACTCGGAGACTGTGGGGATCAATGCGATTTCACCTATCGCGGAAGTATTCGAGTCAACCACCGGCCGGGGGTTCAAGGGCGGCTTCGAATACGGGCTGGGGGTGGATTCCGTTTACGATTCGAACTTCTTCCTCACGGAGAACGACCCCGAGAGTGAGCTCGGCGTCAATTTCACACCGTGGATGGGTTATGGCACCGATCCCGAAGGGGGGGCTGACGTTTCTTTCACTGCCAACTATCGACCGGTCATTCGGACTTATATGGAAAACCCGGATTTCAACGAAGTTGACCATTCGGGCGGTGTTTCGATGAGAATCAAAGGCTCGAAAACGTTGATTTCAGCCCATGTCAATTATGGCCAGAGTTCGGGAGCCGATCGAATCATCGGGGAATTCGTCAATGAATCGATGTTCAGCGCCGGCATTGAGGGCTCTTACCAGATCGCCCCGAGAACGTCTCTCTCCGCCAGCGTGACGGCCGCGATTTCGGATTATGATAACAACTCGATCGTAGGCTCGGACATTTATACGGCTTACATCGGCGGCCACTGGTCCGCCACGGAGCGAATCAGCGTGGGACCGGCGATCCGCTATGTCACGTCGAATTCCGATAATACGGGTATCCGGGATTCATGGCAGTTCCTGATGCAGTGCCAGTACCGGCTGCGTGAAAAAATCCGACTCTCAGCCTCGCTCGGCGTGGAATACGCAACAAACTCTCGCGACGAAGGAAATGGCTCGGCAGGGCTCACGGGCAGCCTCGCCGCCAGCTATTCTATCAGTGAAAAACTAGGATGGGTTACCTCCATCCGCTACGTCACCGTGCCATCGCCTTCAGAGGTGGATTACGTAATCAATCACCTTATGATATCAACAGCTTTGAGCCGTCAGCTACTGAAGGGTTCCATCGGTCTCGGGCTTGATTTGAATACAGCGAATTACGAGCGGGTCGGGGCGGCATCCACCACGCTGGAAGATGACAACAGTATGGGCGTTTTTTTATCCTATCAACGCACTTTTCTGCTAGACCGACTCGATTTCCAGTCCAGGATTTATTATGTGATCAACAACGGCCAGGAGGATTGGTCTCAGGTTCAAGTCTCCATCGGACTTGGGATTCAATTCTGAGCGCGATCCAGTTCTTCAGCTCGTTTGCACGCATATTTGAGGCCCGTGATGAAATTTAATTAGGTTCCCCGTATTTTATTGGAGGCCGATTAACGTATCTCCGAACATTGGTAATTCACCTTGAAACTGCCGGCGGACCTCCTGAAAACATAGGTTCTTTCGGGGCCCTCTTTTTCCTGAGAGCCAACGTCGGGAGCGAATCTATTTAAAAATGATGAAACTACCGTTTTCATCTTGACCGAGTGTCTCGGAATTGTTTTTAGTGATATAAGCGTTCGTCGACCAGGGGCGGCAGCGTATTCACCCCTGACGCTGACTTATCATTACAAAACCATTACCTAAATTTGAAAACTATGGTATAAATGGTATAACTACCGGTAGCTGCGTTTATCTCCTTCATTTCCCCCCCCCCATGACCACGGCATTCGAATTTAGTACTGCTAGAAAAAAGGCGCTTGGTTCTTTAAGCCCGGGATTCCTCCGCGTTGGCGGCACTCCGCCTCAAAAGAAGGTTTCCGCCGCGACTTTGGGCGGCTTGCTCGCGAGTGGCGGGACATTCGCAAGCAGGGACGAAGGCCGGGCGGCAGCCGTTCCGACGATACTTGGTTGGAAGCGCGGTTTGGACGTCTTGTGCGTCACGATCAGCCTCCCATTGGTGCTGCCGTTGATGGCCATGATCGTGTTCTGGATCCGGCTCGTTTCCCGCGGCCCCGCACTGTTTCGCCAGGAGCGCATCGGGCAGGATGGCAAGCGCTTCGTGCTCTATAAGTTCCGCAGCATGAAGACGGGTTGCGGCACGGGCGGGCATGAAGCGTATCTCAAGCATCTCGTCGCCTCCAACAGCCCGTTGATCAAACTGGATGTTCTTTGCGACACAAGGGTGATCCCGGGTGGCTGCCTGCTGAGGGCGGCGGGTCTTGATGAATTGCCGCAGCTCATGAATGTGCTCCGGGGAGAAATGAGCCTAGTAGGGCCGCGGCCTTGCCTGCCCGGTGAATATCGGTTCTTTTCCTCGGACCAAAGGGAACGGTTCAAGGCGCTCCCCGGCATTACGGGCAGTTGGCAGGCCCATGGCAAGCACCGGACCACCTTCACCGAGATGAACTTCATGGATGTGGACTACGTGAAAAACGCGTCGCTGGCCTTGGATCTCAGCATCATGATGAGGACTCCGTCCGCATTGCTACTTCAAATGTGGCAGGTATTCCAACATAAGGCGGCTCGCAAACAAGATGCTCATTTTCAGACGCCTACGGGTGACCCCAGCCCGCAGCACTCCTTAACGGCCACGGCATATGAAATGAAATCCGCGGCGGGCTGCTGAGATTTCATGCCGCCGACGAACCACTCACAGAGGTAACTCGTTTAAAAAAACACATGAGCGAAGGCAATCCCGAGGGTCTCCGGTTGGCGTCGGACGTCAGCCTCGGCGCAGGAGTCAGGCTTTTCGGCTTCGTAAATTTGTATGGTTGCAAGATCGGCGATCAAACAAGAATCGGTTGCTTCGTAGAAATTCAATGTGGAGCCAGAGTGGGTGCCCGGTGCAAAATTTCGAGCCATACTTTCATTTGTGAAGGCGTGATCATCGAAGATGAGGTTTTTGTCGGTCACGGTGTGATGTTCACTAATGACCGCCGACCCAAGGCCGTCGCCGAGAATGGCGGGATTATTACTAACGATGATTGGCAATGCCAGCCGACACGGGTGAAAGCAGGCGCGTCGATCGGCTCAGGCTCCACCATCTTGAGCGGACTCGTGATCGGCGAAAACGCGATGGTCGGTGCGGGCAGCGTGGTCACTCGTGATGTCCCGGCGGGCACGACCGTCGTCGGAAACCCGGCGAGGTCTATCGAGCAATCCAATAGAAACTACCCGTGACGCTTCCCTTTTTCGAAATCAAAACGCGCACCGCTCCTTTGCGAGAAGAGTTTATGCAGGCCATTGGGGAAGTCATCGATTCCGGGGCCTTCTCCGGAGGGCCTTTCGTAGAGCGGTTTGAAGACTATTTCGCCGCATACTGCGGTACGCAACATGCGCTTGGCGTGGGCAGTGGAACGGAGGCTTTGTGGCTGACCTTACTGGCGATGGGAATCGGAACCGGCGACGAGGTGATCACCGTGCCGATGACCTTCGCCGCTACGTGCGAGGCCATCTGCCTCACAGGTGCCAAACCAGTTTTCGTCGATGTTGAGGAGCGGACTTACACGATGAATCCGGAAGCTCTCGAGAGCGTGCGGACCCGGAAAACGAAGGCAATTATCCCCGTCCATTTGTTCGGCCAGACCGCCGACATGGATCCGGTTCTCGAATTCGCATGCAAGCATGGCTTGCGCGTGATCGAGGACGCCGCCCAGGCACACGGCGCGGAATACAAGGGACGCAAAGCAGGATCCATCGGAGATGTCGGCTGCTTTAGTTTTTACCCCGGAAAAAACCTCGGCGCGCTCGGCGAGGGTGGAGCCATCGTCACGGACAACGATCAATTCGCGGAAAAAATCCGGATGCTTGGAAACCACGGGCAGTCCCGCAAGAACGTGCATTCCCTAGTGGGATGGAACAGCCGGTTGGATGCCATCCAGGCTGCGGTGTTACTCATCAAGTTGCGACATCTCGACAAAGATAACAGTATGCGCCGGGATCACGCGTTGCGCTACAACCGCGCCCTCGCGGGCATTCCCGGACTCGTCCTGCCGATAGCGGCGGATGACAGAACCCACGTTTTCCATATATACGCGTTGAGGGCTCCTGACAGGCGGGGCTTGATTGCCGCGCTTGAGGCAAAGCAAATCGGTTGTGGCATTCACTATCCAGTTCCAGTCCATCTCCAGCCGGCCTATCGATACCTCGGATACAAGCGGGGCGACTTCCCGGTTTCCGAACAGAGCGCGAACAATCTGGTTTCGTTGCCCATGTTTCCGGAGATGACCCCGGACCAAGTCGCCTTCGTCACAACCGCTGTCTCGGAGTCCGTCGCCAGCCGCCTCACCGCGGGAATCGCCTGAAACCCCCGTCTTCCCAAGATCATGCAAAAACCACCATCAAAAGTCTCTGCGGAGACGTTCGGCGTGCAGGATGCGTTGTATGTGTTGTTCAAACACAAATGGCTCATCGCCCTGCTTTCGGCACTGGGCCTCGGTGCCGCCGCCGCCGTGTATTTCAACAGGACCCCGATCTATCAATCCGAAGCAAGGCTGCTCGTCCGCTACGTCCTCGAAAGGGCTTCGGTTGATCCGGTCCAGTATCCGGCACGCCCGAATATCCTGACTGGAGACAGTGTCATCAATACAGAAATCGAAATTATAACAAGCACAGATCTGGCATTGGCAGTCGCCGACAAAATCGGCACCAATGTCCTGTACCCCGAAATTGTGGGAGAGGTCTTGCTGTCCGATGCTGCATACGGCATTATCGAAGACATGGAAGTTGGAATCGGGCAGAGCCGCAACGTTCTTCACGTGATGTACAGAAATCCGGACCCGAAACTATCAAAGAGAGTGTTAAGGGAGATCGTCGCGCGCTATTTCGAAAAGCACCTGGAGATCCACCGCTCGGCAGCGGCGTTTGACTTGGTCGCGCAACAGGCTGAAGAAGTGCGTGAGCGCTTGAAAGAAACCGAGCGGCAGTTGAACAAGCTAAGAACCGACTCGGGGATCTTGTCACTGGCAGATTCCACCAGCGCGCTCTCATCCCAGCGAGCGAAGACCCAGGCAGACCTGATGGACGCCAAGGCCGAGTTCGCCGAGCGCAACGCGAGCATTGAATCGCTCGGCAAAACCTTCGCTGCGGAGGACGATTCCTCCATGAGGGGAGAATCCTCCGATCGTGCGCCGTCCTCCAAGGAAGAGCGCGATCCACTGCCGGCCCAGGTGATCACGGAATACCGCACGGTCATGGAAATGCTCATGCTATTACAAAAGCGGGAAATGGACCTGCGCCTCAAATTCAAATCAGGAAACCTTCTGCTGTCGAACAACCAACAGCATATCAGCACCTATGATCGGCAGCGTCGGGACCTGGTTTCGAAATACCCGGACCTCGCCGCAGAGGCGGACGCCATGGAGAAGAACACTGTTGATAATCCCAAATGGAATCTGATCATGGAGAAGGCCCGGCTCGCGTCGGCCCGTGCTAAAATCGGAATGCTCGAATCCCACCTGCAGGAAATTGCCGAGCAGTTCGGTCGGCAATATGCAATCGGCGCGGAAATCGAGGAGATCGACCGTCGCAAACAGATGGAAGACGCGGAATACCGCTCGCTTGAGGCGAATCTGAAAAACGCCACGGTTGACCAGGCCCTCGACCCGTCAAGGATGCCGAACATCACGGTGGTTCAACAGCCAACCGAACCTGTCAAGACCTATGACAGGATGGTCCACAAAATCATTCTCGGGCTGGCTGGCGGGGGAATAATGATTGGAGTGGGTCTCGCGTTCATAATCGAACTGCTCTTCGATCGCAGGATCAAACGACCCATCGAAATCCAGACCCGCCTTCAGTTGCCACTTCTATTGTCGATCCCATACATCCGGGCGAAAAACCGTGGAGGACTGATGCTCTGCCATGAATCCGGGGCACCCCGAATCGGACAGGGCGGGAATTCAGACCTTTCCGCTGTGATCGACGAGCATGCTTCCGAAGCCCATGTGAGAAAGGCGAATCACTTCATGTTGCCTTATTCGGAAGCAATCCGCGACCGAATCATCTTCAATTTTGAAATCAACAATGTAATCCACAAACCCAAGCTCGTGGCCGTCACCGGCCTTTCGGAAGGTGCCGGTGCATCAACGATCGCCACAGGCCTAGCAAAATCGTTCTCGGAAATCGCGGGCGCAAAAGTCCTACTCGTCGATCTAAACTCATATCATTCTGAAGACAGTCCGCTGCTAAGAAATTTTCCCCGGCACTCGCTCAACGGGGCCTTGCGGCTTGCAAACCATACCAGCTTCAAGGAGGGCGGGCAAAGACTCTATTACGCGAGTGCCATGGCCCGGAAAGATGAAGGCGAATTGGTGGCATTTACGCCACACCATCTTTATGAACTAATGCCCGAGTTGCAAGCCAGCAAATTTGACTATATCATATTTGACATGCCGCCGGTTGACCAGACGAGCCGCACGCTCACCATGGCGGGTCTGATGGATAAGGTGATTCTGGTTCTGGACGCAGAGAACACCAGTCGCGATGCGCTGAAGTGGGGATACTCCGAGCTCGTCAAGGGAAGAGCGGATGTCTCTTGTGTCTTTAATAAGACACGTTCACACGCTCCTAGCTGGGTGATCGGTAGAACATAAATTCCGCTAAATCGAGGTGTGGACATAGCTCATTTAATTAAGTGTTTACAGAAGCAAACGAAGAGAACGAGGTATGTTTTAGCCCCCCATTCTCAATTCCTCCGCGATGGAATCGAAGGTGTGAGGTTGCACCTTCCCCGGAACATCCGTCCTACGGAGAGATACTCAGGAACTCTCATCCTCTTGATTTCATTAATTCATGATCAGGCTTCGTCATAAGTTGTTGATTTACATGTTCCGGCTGTTCGATCAGCTGGTCCTGATGGCTACCGCTGTGATCATCATCTTCTTCCTTCCGAAAATTATGATGCAGGAAGTGAGCCATATTCTCGACGCGACCTTCCAGATCAAAGATGCGATCGGCGTGCTCATTCTTACCGTCGGATGGATCGGGATTTTCGACTACTTCATCCGCTACAAGGCGGATCGCCTGGTGGCGCTAAACACCCAGTTGAAAAACCTGATAAAAGCAACGGCTGTGGCCACGTTTTGGTTGATGATTATCTGCACGGCGTTTTCGGTCAAGAGCCTCAATATCTTCAATGCACTGATCTTTTTTGCAGTGATCACCGCAGTTGGTATCGTAAGCCGGCTCTTTCTTCGCCTGCTTCTGTTAAGTGCCAGGCGATCAGGTTATAATTCCCGCTATTTGCTTTTCATCGGTGCGAGCGAGCGCGCCATCCAGGCGGCTATCAAGATCAATAAAATGCCGGAGCTCGGGTACAAAATCGTCGGATTTGTGGCTGAAACGTCGGAGGTGATGGCGGATTGGGAGTCGAAAGAGCATGGGAAATGGGAGGGGCTCGGCCTCCTTGAGGACCTGCGCGACATCTTGATGGCGGAGCAGGTTGACGAAATCATCGTCTGCCTCCCCGTGGACGCCCGATTCAGTGATATTACGATGATCGTGCGACACGCCCGTGATCTGGGAATTGTGGTTCGCCTGATGCCAGATATCACAGACGGAAACTTGTTAAGTAACATGCACGTGGAGGAATTCGGGGATGAGTATGTGGTGACCTTGTTCAGGGAGCAAATGCTGGTGCAGTTGCTGGTAAAGCGATTCATCGACGCGACCGTCTCGCTCGCCGTGCTGGTGGTCTTGTTTCCTCTTCTGGTAGTTGTGGCGATACTAATCAAACTAACCAGCTGCGGGCCCGTGTTGTTCACGCAGAACCGGGTAGGCATGAACCAGCGTCTGTTCAAGCTTTACAAGTTTCGCTCGATGGTGGTTGACGCCGAGGAGCGTAAATCGGCGCTTCAGCATTTGAACGAACAAGATGGCCCCGTGTTCAAGATCCAGAACGACCCCCGCACTACCCGGATCGGCAGGTTTATTCGCAAGACGAGCATTGACGAACTGCCCCAGTTGTTCAACGTGTTGTGTGGGGAAATGAGCCTTGTGGGCCCTCGCCCGCCGCTGCCCGAGGAAGTGAGGTGCTACGAGTGGCTGTTCCGCAAGCGGCTGTCCGTCAAACCCGGCGTGACCTGCATTTGGCAGGTCAGTGGCCGAAACAAGGTGTCCTTCGACCGCTGGATGGAGATGGACCATGAATATGTCGAGAACTGGTCGCTGTGGTTGGATCTTAAGATACTCCTAGTGACCATCCCCGCGGTTCTGTTCAGCCGGGGTGCGTCTTGATAAAGATTAACCACTAATTCCAACGTATGAAAACAATAGCACTTGCGGATTACAAGGACCCGGGCTCCCTCGGTTCCCGCTTCAGGGTGAAGCGAATGGCTCCCCTGATTGATCTGATGGACCGGGTCTATGAGGAGAACGGCTCGATCAACGTTTTGGATGTTGGCGGCCGCCGTGCTTACTGGTTGGCGCTGCCCGAGGGATTCCTTCGCGACAAGAAAGTGACGGTAACCATCCTGAACCTGGCCTCCGACCTTCAGGGGGAAGACGATTCCATCTTCAAGCACGTTTTGGGCGACGCGTGCAAAATGCCCGAATTTACTAATAACCAGTTTGATATTGTCCATTCTAACTCGGTGATAGAGCACGTGGGAAATTGGGATAAGATTAAGGAGTTCGCGGAGGAAGTCCGAAGAGTTGCCCCGAATCTTTTCGTGCAAACCCCTTATTTCTGGTTTCCGATAGAACCCCACTTCATCAAGCTTGGGCACCATTGGTTGCCCAAGCCGCTCCGGATGTCGATGTGGATGTGGTTCAAGATGGGACAGCGGGGGATGGCGAGCAACATCGACGAGGCGATGTCCCGGTTGGACGAAGAACCTTATTTACTGGATATGAGAATGTATCGGTTCTTGTTTCCCGACTGTCGCATCATCAGGGAGCGTTTTTTCCTGCTCACCAAGTCGATGGTTGCATTCAGGGAGAGAGCAAATGGCGTTCGGCCCTAGGGATTGGTTGTCAATTCAGCGTGAAGTGAAGAAGACAAAAAGCGTAATACTGGTATGCCACAAGAAAAGCCCAGATTGTTGGCGATCTCCTCAGGTGGAGGACACTGGGTCCAACTGCTCCGCTTACAGCCTGCCTTCGCGGGCTGTGACGTGATTTACGCGACCGTTAGAGATGGGGTCCGTGGGGATGTCGGTGAGGCCGATTTTCACGTGATCCGCGACGCGAACCGCTGGAGCAAACTCAACCTGGTTCGCTCGGCGCTAGGAATCCTTTGTCTCCTGTTGAGCGTCAGGCCCGACATCGTGATCACGACCGGAGCTGCTCCCGGGTATTTCGGAGCGAGATTCGGGAAGTGGATGGGAGCCCGCGTGATTTGGGTGGATAGCGTGGCAAATGCCGGGGAGCTCTCGATGTCCGGCGAAAAGGCCGGTGCATTCTCCGACTTGTGGTTGACGCAGTGGGCGCATTTGGCGCGTGAGAAAGGCCCGCGATTTTTCGGAAGTGTTTTATGATACTCGTCACCGTTGGAACAGACCTGCCATTCGATCGGATGATTAGGGTGGTGGATGATTGGGCCGGCGAGACCGGCCGGCAGGACCTGTTCGCCCAGATTGGCAAGGGCGGCTGGGAACCGCGGTACATGCGCTTCGCCCAGTTCCTGCCCCCAAAACAGTTCGCTGAATATTTCACTTCGGCCGGCGTGATTGTGTCGCACGCGGGGATGGGGACAATTCTCAGCGCGTTGTATCAAAGGAAGCCGATTTTGGTGATGCCGAAGAAGGCAAGTCTCGGGGAGCACCGGAACGAGCACCAGACTGCCACCGCCCTCCGATTGGTGGAGGTTGGCGGCGTGAATGTGGCGTTTGACGAGCAGGAGCTTCGCGCAAAGCTCGATCATCTGGATGAATTGTCAATCGGCCGGAAGATCGGCGACTTCGCCAGCGACAGCCTGTTGTCAGGCATCCGTGATTTCATTTTCTCCAGCAAGAGCTGAGCCCTTGAATTCCTGCTTTTATCATGAAAGGTTACGCGTGGATCAATGCGATCGCATCGGTGTGCGATCCACGGTCTTATCTTCACTTCTTCCGTTTGATCCATTATTACGGATACAGCCATGTGCGGCCGCGGCGGCGGTTGCATGCGGGTGAGGGCACCGGGATCGCGCCGAATGTTTCGTTCCGCAACGGCGAGCGTATCCGGATCGGCCGCGGGTGTCGTATTGGGGAGCGTTGTTTTCTGTGGGCGGGCGATACCACGGGCCGCATCGAGATCGGCGATCATGTCTCGCTCGCTCCCGGCGTTTTCATCACCGCTTCCGATTATCGATTCATGGCCGGCAGGCCGTTTCGTGAGCAGCCCAAACGCGAGCTCCATGTGCGGCTCGGCAACGACGTCTGGCTTGGTGCCGGGGTCGTGGTCACCGCCGGCGTGACGGTCGGTGACGGCTGCATCGTCGGTGCTGGCGCGGTCGTCACCGGGGACCTGCCTTCCGGCTGCATCGCTGCCGGGGTGCCCGCTCGCGTGATCGGGCAACGGCCTGAAATGTCAGAATCTACAACCCCATGAAAGCTGAGGTCACCATTGTCATCGTCACCTATAATTCCGAAGGGCAGATTCGGACCTGCCTTGAGAGTGTGTTCGCGCAGCGGAAGCAGATCACCCAGCAGGTCATCGTGGTGGACAACCACTCGTGCGACGGCACCGTGGCCCTCCTGCGCGAGCATTTTCCCGAAGTGGAACTCATCCTTCCCGGCGCGAACCTCGGCTTTGCGAAGGGCGTGAACCTCGGAGTGCGGCATGCGGACGCGGAGTTCGTCTTGTTGCTCAATCCGGATACCGAAATCCTCGATCACGCGGTGGATGTGATTGTTGATTTCGCGACGGAGAATCCCGGCCACGGCCTCTATGGCGGAAGGACCCTTAAACCGGACGGCAGTTTGGAGCCCTCTTCATGCTGGGGCGAACCCACACTTTGGAGCATGGCGATGTTTGCCCTTGGGATGACGACTTTCATGCCGGGAAACCGCTGGCTCGATCCAGAATCGTTAGGTCATTGGCAGCGCGACACCGTGCGGGAAGTCGGGGTCATCACCGGTTGCTTTCTCCTTGCCTCAAAGGCCGTGTGGCACGAACTCGGCGGCCTCGACGAGCGTTTTTTCATGTATGGTGAGGACGTGGACCTCGCGATCCGGGCCCGCCGTGCCAGATGGCGCCCGGTTCTTTGTCCCGCTGCGGAGTTGATCCATGAGGTCGGGAAATCCTCTGAAACACCGGCGCACAAGACCTTGCTCCTTTATCGGGGAAAAGCCAGTTTAATACGAACTCATTGGAAGGGGCCCGCCAAGTGGCTAGGACTGTTTTTTCTCGCCGCCGGGACCGGACTGCGGGCGATGTTTTCCGGAATTTCAGGATGGTTCCGCCGCGACGGCCGTGCGGGGCGTTGGCAAACTCTTTGGCGTGAGCGGCGGACCTGGCTTAAAGGATACGCAACATGAAATCTAGAGAAGACATTTTCATCATCTGGGGACGCGAGGTCAAATTGAGCCAATATCTGGCCGAAGCTCTGGATGCACGGCCCGTCCAAGTCTATTACGATCGGTGGCTTGGCCTGAGGATTCCTTGGGCCATGCGCTACGCGATGCAAACTCTTGGCACATGGTATGAGTTATGCAAGTCCAGGCCAAAGATCGTGTATGTGCAAAATCCTCCTGTGATCGCACCATTGGCTTGTTTGGCGTATTGCAAACTCTTCCGCGCGAAATTGGCGATAGACTCACATACCGCCGCATTCCTGGAAGACAAGTGGACCCGCTTCGACCGGCTCTTTCGCTTTGTCGCCAAACGAGGGGATTTAAATACTTGCCATAACTACAAGAATCTCGAAATTTTGCGGGGTTGGAATTTAAATCCGATCATGACATTGCAGTTCTTCAATCCTTACTTTGATGAATCAGAACTCAGAAAACCCTTGTCGAACCCAAGGCTTGAGGCTGTCGTCAAACAAGAAACCCCGATGGTTTTGATGGTGAATCGATTTGCTTCAGACGACGACTATTTGACAGTCATCGAGACTGCGAGAATTGCTCCGGAGATAAATTTTTTTATTGTTGGAAACAGTGATGAAGTCACCGACATGCCGAAAGATCTTCCAAGCAACATTTACCTGACCGGTTACGTGGCACATGCGGAATTCATGAAATTGATGTATTGCTCCCAGGTGGTCCTGGCGTTCACCCGAAGGGTTGACACGGTGTTGTGGTCGATAAGGGAGATATTGGCGCTTCGCAAACCGTTTGTGACCGTTGACAGCGAAGTGATGCGCTACTATTTCAGTGATGTAGCCTTGTTCGCGAAGTCGGATGCGGATGAAATAAGGAAGCAAACAATTGCCGCCATGAACAACAAGGAAACCATGTCGGCAAAGTTCGAAAAATTCCTGATCAGGGACCGTGAGCGGTGGAACAGTGACATACAGCAAGTTAGAGAAATATTACATTCTTGAACCGCTGCCACCTTCAAAACAAGGGCGGATAACATTAAAGGAAAGGCGAGCCATCAAGGTTCGTCATGGGCTGATCAGGAATATTCCAAAAGATTGATTATTCACAACTCGGAATAAATCGGAATATGGAAAGTGGAGGCGGACCAATTCGCTTGATTCCGACTTGACATGAATTCGATGCCGGAATCCTGTAGTCATGATTAAATACATTTACATTATTGCCGCTGCTTTTTGGCAGTTCGCTGAGCTTCGTGCCTTTTCCGCGACTTCGGTATCGCAGTTTGGCGTCACGTGGAGCTTTTCCCAGGACCGTCCCGTGGGTCAGTTTGCCAATGGCGATTGGTGGGTTGTCGGTCCGGTCACGATCACCGGGATCACCCCCGGAACCACCAATGATCAAAGCGGCACGATGGTTAACCCGTCAATAGGCAACGAAAACGGATGGGATTCCAGGATCAAATCGGGGATCTACTCTTCAAGTCTCAACATTGCCAAGAGTCTTCCCGCGTCGGTAGCGCCCGGGACGTCGGTCATGTCCAGCGTGAGTTTTGTGGACAACGCCACATTGGATAACCCGCAACTCGAATCGATCACGGTTTTGACAGTTCTGGGTTCCGCCGCCCCTGCCGGATCGTTTCGGCCTCCCTATCAGGGAAGTGACAAGTCTCTGAAATGGAATGTATCCCAGATGAATTTCGGCGTCTTGCGTCGTTTGGCTCCGACGGCCAGCACGCCGCTCTTGAGTAAGGTCGAAAGCTATTTCGAGCGACCATGGATTGAAAAGGAGGATGGATGGAGCGGAAGGTATTTCCACCCGAGGCTCAATCATCCATTTCAGGACCGTGGACTGGTGGGGTCATATGGTCGTGAAATGGCTCACACCGCCGCAGACGGTTTGCTCTCATTGCAGATCAACTATAGTGATGAACAGAAAAGAAAGTTGTTGATCCGTATGGTCCAGGTTGGCATTGATATTTACGGAGCGGCGCGCCTGGGGGCAAGGTGGGCGGATGGAGGTGGACATAATCAGGGGCGCAAGATGCCGTTGCTCCTGGCCGGCATGGTATTGGGGGATTCAGACATGCTTAGGTATGCGGATACCGCGCAGAAAAAGATCTTTCAGGAGGACTTACAAACGTTCTATGTGACTTCTTCAGACGTCGCGCTGAAGCATATCGGCGTTAATAACTCTGCCGTTGAGCAGTATTCTCTTAGCGATATCGGGATGCCGGAATGGGGTTTTAATCATCAGGACCAACCGCAATACGACAACAAGCTTTGGGGGTGTCTTTATCGAAATGTAACAGGTCCATGCACGATGGGACACGTGCTCACTGCAATTTTGATGGGGGCCAAATCCAAATGGAACAATCCGGCATGCTTTGATTATTACGACCGGTTTTATGGAATCGAGTCGGGAAACGTTTCTACGGGGACAAACAGCATCCAACCATTTGTTTCAGAAATGTGGAAAGCCTACAGGGGGGTGGCACCACCTGCCGTCACGATCTCGACCCCGGCGTTCACTCCGGATGGCGGCTCCTATGCCGATGTTCAGAATGTCACGATCACCTGCGCCACTCCGGGGACATCCATCCGGTATACCACGAACGGAAGCGCTCCTACCGCAACCAGTGGAACAGTTTACGGCGGGCCGGTCGCGCTTGGCGTGGGAACCACTACACTCAGCGCCATCGCCTATGACGCAACCGGTGTGCAAAGCGCGGTGAGGTCCGCAAACTATGCTATTTCCGGAGTCAATCAGGTCGCCACTCCGACCGCCTCGCCATCGGGTGGGGCATTCCTGGTCTCCCAGTCGGTGTCCCTCGCCACACCGACTCTTGGCGCGACGATCCGTTATACGGTCAACGGCGCGATTCCAGACGGGACCAGTCCGGTTTACGCCGGGCCCTTCACGGTGGCTTCGAACACCACAGTTCGGGCGATGGCCATCAAGTCGGGCATGACAAACAGTCCGATCATGGACGCGGTTTTCACGATCGGCTCGGTCACCGTCGGTAATCAGTGGAGCAACCTGCCAATCTCGCCGCAGACCGGGGTCTTCAGTTTTTCAATCGATGCGGTGCCATCCGCAGCGGGAATTGACGCCGTCATGGGCCTCTCTACGAGCACCGCCGCGAATTTCAGCGACCTGGCCGCGATCGTCCGCTTCTCGCCAAATGGCGTCATCGACGCCCGTGACGATGGAGCCTACGCAGCCGCGAACGTCCTGACCTATATGCCGGGAACGAAATACCACGTCGCCTTCGTCGTCGATGTGCCGAAACGTCGTTATTCGGCGACGGTCACGGTTCCCGGAGGGACGCCAGTGATCATTGCGAACAACTATGCATTCCGTACCGAACAGGCCGCCGTTACCTCCATCACAAACCTTGCGATGTTCGCTACAAGCGGCTCCTCCACGTTCTCGGCACCCTTGGTTGGCAGCCGGCCTCCTCCGCCGCGCAATGTGAGAGTCGGCCAGTAAGGTTTCGGGCGGGTCCTCGCTCCCTGGCGCGCACGGTAATATCGTGCGCGTCCTCCCGGTTCACACCGAAGGCGTGCACACGTGCATCATGAATCCAATCGCGCTCGCTCTCTTTCTTGCCTGCGCTGCGGCCCTTCTGACGGTCCCGCGGAAGTGGGCACCCGTGCCGCTTCTGCTCGGTTGCACCTACATGACGCTTGGCCAAGGCATCAACCTCGGAGGGATCTCGCTGCCGGTCTATCGGATGTTACTGCTCGTCGGGACCATCCGCGTGGTCTTCAAGGGCGAGTTGCTGCCGGGAGGCCTGAACCTGATCGACAAGCTGATGATCGTATGGGGAGCATGGATGCTTTTCGCGAGTTTTTTCCACGATCCTGCGAGAGCGGGGCCCGTTACTGCGGGCGGCGTGGTTTTCAACCAAACACTCATTTACTTCCTGATTCGCATATGGTGTGCCGACCTCGAGGAGGTCGGGGACGTGATCCGGATCGTCGCACTGCTATTGGTGCCGATCTCGATGGAAATGCTGGCCGAGAAATTCACTGGCAGGAACATGTTTGCGATCTTCGGCGGTGTTCCCGAGTGGGTCCTCGTCCGGGAAGGAAAACTCCGCGCGCAGGGCCCCTTCCGCCATCCCATTCTGGCAGGAACCGTGGGGGCCACCTGCATCCCGCTGTTTGTGGGCATTCTGAAGCGCCACCGCCTTGCGGCGATGGCCGGAATCTCCGCAGGGCTGGTCATGGTGTTAACTTCGGCATCCAGCGGACCGGTGATGAGCCTGCTCGCCGGGGTTGCCGCGCTGATGCTGTGGCGCGCCAAGGTTCATATGAAGGCCCTGCGCGTGTGTGGCGTCCTGCTCTATCTGGCGCTGATGGTGGTGATGACAAGACCGCCGTACTACCTGATCTCCCGCATCGATATTTCCGGCGGCAGCACCGGCTGGCACCGTTCGTTCCTAATTGATCAGACCTTTAAACATCTTTCCGAATGGTGGCTTTTTGGAACGGACGTGACGCGACACTGGATGCCTAACCAGGGAATTGCGCGCGATCCCCAACACACGGACATCACCAACTATTACATTGGTTTCGGCGTATCAGGAGGGCTGTTAGCAATGCTGCTGGTAATTTGTATGTTGCTGGTGGCCTTCCGTTGGGTCGGGCGGATTCATGACTACCGCCTAGAGAAGTGGCCGCCCCAGAGCTTCATGATCTGGTGCGTCGGGGCTTGTTTGTTTGCCCACGCCGTGACCAGCGTTTCCGTGGCCTACTTCGATCAGTCGATGCTCTATTTCTGGCTGAGCATCGCGGTGATCAGCTCGGTTTTCTCTGTTGTACGGCTGGACGAGGGTTCCGGGGGATCCCCGCCGGAGGCGCTTGAAGCCCACGAAGAAGACCACGACGATGCCGCCGCGGTCGCTCTGGCCAACGCCGAGTGGCGTCGTAAAATCAGGGATCGAATGGCCGGGAATTCGGTCGTCAAGCCCGGCGAACTCCTCTGATTTTCCAGCCAGCTTCGCCATGATCTAGGAGGTCGTGTCGAAGGTTGAGATGGGCTTTGCCAATCGATATGATCATTGAAAAATCAGACGGGGTTTCGGTAATCATACCGACTTACAACCGGGAGAGTGTGGTGCAACGTGCCATCGACAGTGCTTTGGAACAGACTTACCGGAACCTCGAGGTGATCGTTGTCGATGACGGATCGACGGATGGGACAAGCGAAGTTCTTGGGAATTACGGCGAGCGGATTCGGGTGATTCGTCAAACGAACGCGGGACCATCGGCAGCTAGGAATCGCGGGGCCACCGAGGCCGCGGGCGAGGTGCTGGCGTTCTTGGACTCGGACGACAGGTGGCTTCCGGCAAAGATCGAACGCCAGATGGAGGTGTTACGGAGAGGTGGAGTTGGTATGAGCTGTTGTATTTGCAACGCAAGACTCCGGTCCTCCACCGGCAAAGAGACCACTTCGTTTAAGGCAGCTGGCATCAAGAGTCCGCCGGCAGCGGGGATCTTGCGGAATCCGGCGCGGATTTTCGCTTCGAGATTCATGCTTTTCAACCAAGTGGTGGCGGTCCGGAAAAGCGCTTTTGAATATGTAGGCGGTTTTGACGAGGATCTCTGGCTGTTGGAGGATCACGATCTCGCGATCCGCCTCGCGGTGCTGGGTCCATGGGGAATCGTCGGGAATCCCATGGTGGAGAAATTCGAGGAGGACGACAGCCTGGGCGGTGCAGCACGCAAGGATCCGGCGAGCCATCTCGGGGCGATCGAGAGGGTGCTGACTTTGTTTCTAGCAAGCCGGGACGAGATCGCCCCGGCGCTCTACCACGAGGTGGAAAACGAACGCGAACGCTTGCTGCGGTCGATTCGCGGCCATCGCCTGGCAGGATCGGATTCGTTCGTTTCCGCTCAGTATGGCAGGTTGCTTCTATTGAGCCTTCGCCTGCGGAACGCGATTCGAAGAAGGTCTCCCGCTTGGCCACAGGCCGACATAGAAAGTCAGGATATCGGCGCGGTGGGCGACCCGGGCTTTTTGACAGGCACTGCCAACCGCATAGGTGGCGGGAACGCTTAGGATTGACAACCAACGTAATATCGTGAAGGAAATGACCATTGAAGCGGGGCGCTCCGAGCGCCAGTATTGGCTGGATTTGTGGCGCTATCGCGAGCTTTTCTACTTCCTGGCGTGGCGGGACATCCTGGTCCGTTACAAACAGACCGTCGTCGGGGTGGCCTGGGCGGTGATTCGGCCTTTGCTCACGATGCTGGTCCTGACATTTATCTTCGGCAAGCTGGCGAAGATGGGTTCCGGCGGGGTGCCTTATCCGATTCTAGTGTTTTGCGGCATGCTGCCGTGGCAGTTCTTCGCCACCGCCTTCGCAGAGAGTGGCAACAGCCTCGTTTCCAACTCGGGGATGATCTCCAAGGTCTATTTTCCGCGGATGGTGGTTCCGGCCAGCAGCGTGATCACCAGCTTCGTGGACTTCCTGATTTCAGCGGTCCTGATGGCATTGATGATGGTTTACTATGGTTACCTCCCTGGCGCGTCGATCCTCATGCTGCCGTTCTTCGTGATGCTGGCCTTCGGCACGGCGTTCGGCACGGGGCTGTGGATTTCTGCGCTCATGGTGCGCTACCGTGACTTCCGCTTCATCGTTCCCTTCATCGTCCAGTTCGGATTGTATGTATCTCCGGTCGGGTTCAGCAGCAGCGTGGTTCCAAAAGAGTGGCGCTGGCTGTATTCCTTGAATCCGATGGTGGGCGTGATTGATGGCTTCCGGTGGACGATTTTAGGCGAGCGGAACCTCTACTGGCCGGGCTTGGGGATTTCGGTTGTAGCTGTGATATGGGTCATCATCTCCGGCATTTGGTACTTCCGGCGAACCGAACGAACGTTCGCTGACGTGATCTGATCGGCTCGATTGACTAGAAAGTAGATGTTAAATTTAGTGATAATGAGTAATTCAATTATTTCCGTCGAAAATCTATCGAAACTTTACCTGATTGGCCGCCAAGCTGAGAAAGGGGATGGCTTGCGGCATGTCTTGGAGCGGGCGATGCGCTCGCCATTTGGCTGGATGGGTTCCGGGAAGGACGGAAAGCAGGCGAAGACTAAGGAGTTTTGGGCGCTTCGCGACCTCCACTTCGAGGTAAATCAAGGCGAGGTCGTGGGCATCATCGGGCGCAACGGCGCGGGCAAATCTACTCTGCTCAAGATCCTGAGCCGGATCACCGAGCCCACCCAGGGCCGGATCCGCCTGCGAGGCCGTGTGGCCAGCCTTCTTGAGGTCGGGACCGGTTTTCATCCGGAGCTCACGGGTCGCGAAAACATTTATTTGAATGGCGCGATCCTTGGAATGGGAAGGGTGGAGATCAAACGCAAGTTTGACGAGATCGTCGCCTTTGCGGGGCTCGAAACGTTCCTTGACACGCCGGTGAAGCGCTACAGCAGCGGAATGTATGTCCGCCTGGGATTCGCCGTCGCGGCCCACCTGGAACCGGAAATTCTAATAGTCGATGAAGTGCTTGCTGTGGGGGATGCTGAGTTCCAGAAGAAATGCCTACGTAAAATGGGTGATGTTGCGCACGGTGGGCGAACGGTGTTGTTCGTGTCGCACAATATGCAAGCGGTGACCCGCCTGTGCCCGCGTTGTATCCTGCTCAACGAAGGACGGATCAAACTCGACGGACCGTCGGCCCAGGTGGCGAATGCCTATTTGAATTCGGGTGTCTCGACCGCAGCCGCCCGAGAGTGGCCCGACATCTCCACGGCTCCTGGCGACGAGGTCGCGCGATTCCGCGCGGTCCGGGTGCGCTCGGGCGGGGGCGGGGTGATTGAGTCGATCGATGCCCGGGAGCCGGTGGGGATCGAACTGGAATTTGAGATTCTGACACCCGGCCGAAGATTCCTGCCGCACTTCGCGCTGTGGAATCAGGATGGCACTGTGCTGTTTGTGGCGGTCGATGTGGACCCTGAATGGAGGGGCCACCGCCGGCCGCCGGGTCGGTATGTTAGCACAGGGTGGATTCCCGGCAACATGCTGGCGGAAGGCTTGATCTACGTTCAAGCGGTGCTCATTTCACTGGATCCGGAAACGGTTCACGCCATCGTGGAGGAGGCGGTCGCGTTCCGGGTACTGGACGACATGACGGCCACCACCACGGCGAGAGGCGACTATCCTAACCCGATACCTGGGGTCTTGCGGCCGTTGCTGGAGTGGACGACTTCCTTCGTGCCGCGACAAGGCGACACGGAAAACGCAGCGCGGCCCGTTAGTATCGCTGTATAGGTAGAGTGTTTCGCGTGCCCGCCAGACAGAACCACCAGCTCATGCGCCGCATTGTAAGAAAGCTTGTCAGGCGTTGGAGGGTTTTTTGGCTCTCACGGGCAGGATATGGTTTTTGGGGAAGGATCGGCTCCCGTCTGGCGGGTTTCAGGATGGGTGGCTACCGGACCCAGGCCACCTTGGCATGGATGACCCGGAAAGGCTTTATTTCGCCTGACGCGGAAATCGATGTCGATCTGATACGCGGCTCGAATGTGTATGTCGCTGACGGGGCGGTGATTCTGCGGTCGGGTGGAGACGGAATCATCGAGTTGCACGATGGTGTGCAAATCAACCGGGACTGCACGCTGGAAATCTTCGAGGGTGGATCGATCACGATTGGGCAGCACGTCGGGCTGCAACGAGGCTGCATGCTCATCGCCGCCGAGCAGCCGATCATTATCGGACGACACGCGGAAATCGCGCCTTACTGTGCCATTTTTTCGTATGATCACCGTACTGCGACAGGTATGGAAATCTTCGGTCAGCCGCTCACGTCCAAAGGGCCTGTAATCATTGGTGAAGATGCGTGGCTGGGAACGCGGGTGACGGTGTTATCCGGGGTCACTATCGGACGAGGAGCTGTCATAGGCGCGGGTTCCGTGGTCGTATGTGACATTCCGGATAATGCGATAGCGGCAGGCGTCCCCGCCCGTGTGACCAAGTATAGGAGTGACGCGGCGGCCGGAGGCAACGCCGGCACGTGATTCCTGCCGGCGGTTGGTATCGCAATTGCGACACCACCCCGCCTTACCAGCCCCTGAACTCAATCACTCATGACAAAGCTGCAAGAACCAAAATATGTGTATATGGGCGGTGGTCTTCGCTCATGGGATGAGGCGACCCTCCACATTGGCTGCGAAGCAGTCACGCGAAGCTTGAATGTCTTCGAGGGCCTCAAGGGCTATTGGCAAGCAGCCGGACCGTTCGGAATTGTGCAGCTTCGCTACCATTATGAGCGACTCCGGCGCTCCGCCCGGTTGCTTCATATCCCTTTTGATACCACTTTTTATGAGTATCAGGGAGCGCTCGCCCTACTCGTCGAAGCGCTGCTCGAGCCGGATCGAGATATGTGGTTTCGCACGACTCTCTACGCCGTTGAGGGACACTGGGGAGAAGACACAGTCGCCGATCTGGTAATTACCGGGTACCATCAGGAGATGCGGGCTCCCGATCCCATCGCCCTTGGCGTGAGCACCTGGCGGCGGAGCCCCGACACATCTCTTCCGGCACGCATCAAGGCAGGGAGCAACTATCAGGTTGCGCGGCTGGCTCGCATGGAAGGCCGGGTTCTCGGGTGTCAGGATATGGTTCTCCTCAACCATTCCGGTCGCGTCGCCGAGGCTACCGGATCATGTATTGTGATGGTTCGCGAGGGAGTCATTTACACTCCACCCGCGACAGAGGGAGCCCTTGAAAGTATTACGTTGGATATTGTCGAGGCTCTGGCCAAGTCGATGGATATTCCCTTCGCCCGGCGCCCCATTGACCGAACCGAGCTTTTGGTGGCCGACGAGATCGCCCTCTGTGGCACTCTCGCCGAGTTGATCCTTGTCACGTCGATCGAAGGGCTGCCGCTCAACGGCGAGGCACCGTTATTGCGCGCTCTTCAAGCACGATACTTCCGCGCTGTCCGCAACATCGAGCCCCATCCGTTCGTCGAGCTATCAGTCCTAAACTCCAGGAAAGCGGCCGGCCCGGGAGCGTGACGGTGCGATGTTGTCTGAAAAGCCCGATGGAACGAACCCACAGCGGAACCGGCCATGCCAACTCATTCTATTCCTAGCCAGATGCTGGTTAGTTGCGGCGATAACCTCGCTCTTCGGCTTGCAGGTCCAGATGACTTGGCGGCGTTGATCGACTTCAACACCCGGATTTTCGACGAGCGGATCACCGATTGGGCCGCTGATTTGGCAGGCGGCCGGCATCCGACGGTCCAAACGTGTGATTTCACCGTGGTGGAGGATCTCCGGGACAAGAAAATCGTCTCCTCGGTGTGCCTCATTTCGCAAACCTGGCAGTATGACGGCATTCCGTTTCAGGTTGGGCGTCCTGAACTCGTGGCCACCGACCCGGATTACCGGCGACGGGGATTGGTGCGAAAGCAGTTTGAAGCCATCCATGCCCGCAGTGCGGCCAAGGGCGAACTGTTGCAGGTGATCACGGGCGTTGACTGGTTTTACCGCCAGTTTGGCTATGAAATGGGAGTCAAACTATGGGGCAGCCGATGCGTGAACGGAATGGATGTTCCAAAATTGAAGGAAGGCGAAACCGAAGTGTATCACTTGCGACCAGCGACCTCCGGGGACCACGAATTCATTCGGGATGTTTACGATCAGGCGGCTCGCGGCCAGTTGTTTGCGGCATTGCGTTCGCCCGAGGAATGGGATTACGAGTTCACCGGACGCTCCAAGGCAAATACCCGGCGTCGTGAGTGGCTGGTTCTAGCGGACAGCGAAGGGGAGCGCTTGGGTTATGTACAATACCTGGCCTGCCTTCCGTTACCGCACCTGCCGCTGTTTCGCATCTCTCAAGTCGAGCTCAAAGTGGGCGTGGGATATCTCAATGTGATGCCAAGCTTGTTGCGTGGACTGTGGGAGAAGGCCCAGGCCATGTATGCGAGCGGTGAGCTTCCATGCAGGGAAATCCACGGATTGGAGTTGGCTTTGGAGCGGGATCATCCGTTGTACCGCGCCATCCCGAAGAACCTGGTCCGCGACCTCAAGCCGAGTCCTTGGTATATTCGCATTCCGGACATGATCGCCTTCTTGAGCAAGATCCGGCCCGCACTTGAAGGGCATCTTGTCGGCACGGTAGCGGAGGGATACAACGGCGAATTGAAGCTGAATTTTTTCCGGTCCGGGATACAGTTGGTCTTCGATAGTGGCCGGATTTCGGCGATCGAGAAATGGCAGCCCGGCGAGGCGTGGCAAGGGGACGCGCGTTTTCCCGACGCCTCATTCTTGGAGTTGGTCTGCGGTTGGCGACGGTTCGAGGAGATGAGCGAGAGTTTCGCGGATTGCTGGGGAACCCACGAGGCGGCGGTGTTGCTGGACTGCCTGTTTCCTCCGTTCCACGGGAAGGTCTGGGTATTGGCTTAAACGGCCCTTTCGCGGAACGCTCGCTGACACGACCGGGTCCATTCCCACGGGGCATGGAATCCATCTTGCCTCTAGGGGTCAAACTCCCGGCAAATGTAAACACATAACATACGTCCTATGAAAGTCGTCATACTCGCCGGTGGTTTCGGCACCCGCATCACAGAGGAAAGCGCGACGAAGCCGAAGCCGATGGTTGAAATCGGGGGACGCCCGATCCTGTGGCATATCATGAAGATTTACAGCCACTACGGACTAACCGACTTTGTGATTTGCCTCGGATACAAGGGCTACATCATCAAGGAGTTTTTCGCCAACTACTTCCTTAACAATTCCGATGTGCGCTTCGACCTCAAGACGAACAAGGTTGAATTTCTCAACAACGGGAGCGAGCCTTGGACGATCACGCTGGTTGACACGGGCGAGAAGAGCATGACCGGCGGCCGGTTACGCCGGATCAAGGACTACCTCGGCGACGAATCCTTTTGCATGACCTACGGCGACGGCGTCACAGACCTCGACATCCCGAAGGTGATTGAGTTTCACCGGGAACACAAAGGACTCGCGACGCTCGCGGCCATGCAGCCTCCCGGTCGCTACGGCGCGTTCACGCTTCAAAAGGGCCAGAAGCGGATTGATAACTTCGCCGAAAAACCGCTGGGCGACGGTGCTTGGGTCAACGGCGGGTTTTTCGTACTCGAACCCAAGGTGATTGACTACATCGACGGCGACCTGGTCACCTGGGAGCAGGAGCCGATGCAAAACCTCGCCCGCGACGGCAATCTTTTCGCTTTTCCACATTCCGGATTCTGGCACGCGATGGACAGTCTGCGTGACAAAATGGTGCTTGAGGAGATGTGGGCCAAGGGCAACGCCCCGTGGAAAATCTGGGACGATTCGAAAATCAGGTGAGAGTCCCGTTGACAGGACCGGCCTATCCAAACTGAGCGGAGCCGTTTTCGCATGACATTATAATAATCTCGCAGTGATTGGCGGCGGCAGCGGCCTGCTCTCCACGGAGATTTCATACGCTTGCGTGCCGCGTCTACTTTAAAATCAAACCTAGGAATCTAATATCATGGTTCAGTCACGACTAACGAATATGTTTAAAGTTTTACTCGTTGTCACGGGTCTCGTCACGGCGCTCGTGTGCTGGGGAATTTCGGGTAGAGTCATTGGCTCCATCGCCTCCGAGAATGCCCTGACCGGAAACTTGCCGAGCGAATGGGACGTCAATGGAATCGGAGATCCGAGCATCCAGGGCTTTGCCACTGACTTCAGCGTGAACTGCGGCCAGACGGTGCAGTTCAAGATCAATACCACTGCTACTGCTTACTGGATTGACATCTATCGGCTCGGGTATTACGGCGGCCGCGGGGCGCGCAAGGTGGCTACGATCAATCCGTCGGCCAGCCTGCCTCAGAACCAGCCGGCATTCGTCAGTGACGCGGCGACGGGCCTGGTCGATTGCGGCAACTGGGCGGTTTCCGCCAGTTGGGCGGTGCCGTCCACCGCCACTTCGGGAGTTTACATCGCACGGCCGGTCCGCACCGACACCGGCGGCGCGAGCCACATTGTGTTCATCGTGCGCGACGATGCGGGACAATCCGATTTCCTGTTCCAAACTGCCGACACGACCTGGCAGGCTTACAACAACTACGGCGGCATTAACCTGTATCGCTACCGCACGACTCCACCGTACCGGGCTTACAAGGTCAGCTATAACCGTCCGTTCAACAATCGTGGCGCGACTCAATTCGCCGAACGGGAGAGCTTTTTGTTCAACTCCGAGTATCCGATGATTCGCTGGATGGAGGCTAACGGCTACAACGTCAGTTATGCCTCCGGAATAGACACGGATCGCCTCGGATCGGCGGCGTTGCTCTCCCACAAGGTCTTTCTTTCCGTCGGTCATGACGAATATTGGTCCGGTCAGCAGCGTGCGAACGTGGAGGTTGCCCGCGCCAGTGGGGTACATCTGGGCTTTTTCAGCGCTAACGAGATGTTTTGGAAAACGCGCTGGGAAAACAGCATCGCCGGCACTAGCACGGCCTACCGGACCTTGGTTTGCTATAAGGAGACCCGGGCGAATGCCAAAATCGATCCATCCACCGAGTGGACAGGCACCTGGCGGGATCCGCGCTTCAGTCCGCCGTCTGACGGTGGCCGGCCTGAAAACGCGGTGACGGGCCAATTCTGGGTGGTGGACGCATTTCGCAATGATCCGATCGATATCTCCTCCAGCGAGGGCAAGATGCGGTTTTGGCGTAACACGTCGATTGCCGCGCTTGCTGCCGGCCAGAGCGCCCAGTTGCCGGTCGGCGTGCTGGGCTTCGAGTGGAATGAGGTTAGAGACAATGGATTCCTGCCGCCCGGGTTGGGTCGCATGTCCACGACGACCTTTGCGGTGGACGGCTACATGCAGGACTATGGATCGACAGTTGCCCCAGGCATTGCCACTCACAGTCTGACGCTCTATCGGCATGGCAGCGGGGCGTTGGTCTTCGGCGCGGGCACCATCCAGTGGCCGTGGGGGCTGGACGCGACCCACGATTTTGCGGGGACGCCTACGGATGTCCGGATGCAACAGGCGACGGTGAACCTGTTCGCGGACATGGGAGTTCAGCCGGCGACTTTGCAAGTGGGCTTGCTTGCCGCGACCGCGTCCACCGACACCATCGCCCCCACGTCGGTGATTCAGATGTCGCCTGCCGCGACGCTCCCTGCGGGCTATCCGGCGACGATCTTTGGGACTGCCACCGATAGTGGCGGAGGAGTGCCGGCAGGCGTGGAGTTTTCGTACGACGGAGGCGTGACCTGGCATTTGGCAACCGGTTCGTCGAACTGGAGCGGCACGTGGACGCCATACGAACCAGGCGTAGTCACCTTAAAAAGCCGCGCGGTGGACGACAGTGGCATGATTGAGAATCCAGGCCCCGGTATCAACGCCACGGTCGTTGGGGGCTTGATCAACGGCAGTTTCGAATCCGATTTCACGGGTTGGACGGCAACCGGAAATGTTGTCACCGGGCCCGCGAATGGCGTGGCGTCCGATGGGAGTAAAATCGTCGCATTCAACGGTAGCGATCTGGTCCCCGACGGGGTGATTTCCCAGACTTTTGCCACAACAGCCGGACAGACCTACACGCTTACTTTTGATCAGGGGGTTTTAGCCTACAACAGGAACTCGCAAACCCTGCAGGTGACGGTCACCGGCAGCGGCAGCGGCAGCCTGCTTTCGCAATCCGTGACGATCAACGGCCTGGGTGGCGGAGCTATCAGTTGGGTGCCACGGAGTTTCACCTTCGTGGCTAACAACGACTCGTCCACCCTGACCTTGCGCGACCAATCCGCGACGACCCGCAGTCTCGACATGCTCCTCGACAAGGTGCGGGTGATCGCGGCCACACTGACTCAAGCCGCCACACCGACCTTCAATCCAGCAGGTGGAAATTACAGCGCCGCGCAGTCGGTGACGCTTTCGAGCACGAGCCCCGGAGCCGCTATCTATTACACTACTAACGGCAGCACGCCGACCACGTTATCGACGTTCTACACCACGCCGGTCACCGTCGCGGCCACGACCACGATCAAGGCAATCGCCGTCATGCCAGGGTTACTCAACAGTGCGGTGGCCAGCGCCACTTACACGATTCAATCGGCTCTCCCCGAGGCCCCCGGCAACCTGACGGCGACGGCGGCCTCGGCGAACCGAATCGATCTCGTTTGGACGGACAATTCTAACAACGAAACGGAATTCAAGATCGAACGGAAATCCGGTGCTGGTGGCACCTACGCGCAAATCGCCACGGTTGGTGCCAATGAGGCCAGTTATGCCAACACCGGCCTGACTGCGGGCGCGACCTATTTCTACCGGGTGCGTGCGACCAACGCCATCGCGGATTCCGCCTATTCGCCCGAGGCCAGCGCCACAACTGCCGCCGCGCCCGCGCTGTTGACCAATGGCAGCTTTGAATCCAACTTCACCGGATGGACCGTGACCGGGAACGCGTTCATCGAAACGACGCCCAACTATACGCCGACCGACGGGGTGAAACTGGCCACATTCAATGGGACCAGCACCAGTGACGTGCCACCCACCGGAGTGCTCTCACAAACCATCACGACGGCACCCGGAACGACCTACACGCTGGCGTTTGACATGGGCGTGATTGGCGCGGCCGTTATGCAGCAAAAACTCCGGGTCACGGTTGATGGAACAGGTAATCTCCTGACACAAGATGTCGCGAAGACCAGCAACGGAACTTTCACCTCCCAATGGACTGCGAATAGCTCCACCTTCGTGGCCAACAGCACGACGTCAACCCTGACCTTCCGCGACATCTCCACGGTCACCGACGGCATCGATGCCTTACTCGACAACGTGCGGGTGACCGGACCATCTAGTGGCCAGCCGGTAGTGGCGAATGATTCCGCCACCATTCATTCCAGCCAGAAAGTTCGGCTCGCGGTGCTCGCTAACGATTCCGGCGCGATCGATCCGAACACGGTGGAGATCGTTTCCCCGCCAACGACCGGCACCGCCACGGTAGAATCTTCCGGTGAAATCCTCTACACCCATCCAGGGACAAGCATGGAGCCGGTGAGCTTCACCTACCGGGTTTCGGGCACCGGCGGGCCATCGGCGGTCGCCACGGTCAGTATCACGATTTCCGACGCGCTGCGCATTTCTAACAACACTTTCAACATGCCTGCCGAGCCGCCACCGACGGCGGTGCAGGTGGTGCAGGCCTACCCGGGCGTGACTTTCACGAACCCGATCTGCTTCGTCAGCCCGCCGGGCGACACGAAACGCCTCTTCGTCTGCGAACTCGGCGGCAAGATCAAGGTCATCCCCGATGTGACGGCGGCTAACCCGACATCCTCGCTGCTGCTCGACCTGGCCCAAGTCATCACGACACCACCCCGGATTCCGGCCGAGACCTGGGTTCCGGGTTCCGATGGCGAGGCGGGTCTGCTAGGCCTCGCGTTCCATCCGGACTATGCGACGAACGGTTACTTCTACGTGGCCTATATGGTCGTGAAAGCCACGGACTCCTCCGTTTGGTATCACAGGCTCTCGCGCTTCACCGTGCCCGCCGCGCAGATCGGTCAGCCAACTCCGGTGGCGGATTCTTCTTCGGAAAGGATCCTTATCGAGCAACGAGACCGCGATTTCGGCCTCAACGGCGGGGACCTGCATTTCGGCGCGGACGGCTATCTATACTGGCCGATCGGGGACGAAGGTTATACTGATGGATTGACCAACGATTCGCAGCGCATTGACCTGAATTTCTTCGGTGCGATGCTGCGGATCGATGTGGATAAGAAGCCCGGAAACCTGGAGCCAAACGCCCACCCGAATCCCGCCGCAGCGGGGCTGGGACTCAGCTCGGTAAACGCCATTCCGCGCGATGAAATCCCGGTCGGCTCGGGACAATTCTTCGCCCGCTACAGCATTCCGATCGACAACCCGTTCGTCTCTACCAGCCAGGGCGGCACTTGGAACGGCACCTTCAATGGCAGTGCGGTCACCTCTGCGGACCGGCCGTATGTCCGCTCGGAATTCTGGGCGGTCGGGCTGCGCAGCCCGTGGCGCTTTTCCATCGATGCACCGACGGGGGACATCTGGCTCGGCGATGTTGGGCTGCACACTTATGAGGAGCTGGACATCATCACCAAAGCTGGGAACTACGGATGGGGGTTCCGGGAGGGAGCCCATGCCAGACCGTTTACTCCACCATCGGGCTTCACCTCGACCGATCCGCTTTACGAATACGCCCACAACGACCAGCCCGGTGATTCGACCTTCAAGGGCAACTCGATCATCGGCGGAGTGGTCTATCGCGGCAGCCGGTTTGCCAGCCTCACGGGCGCTTACATTTTCGGCGACCATATCTCCGGGCACATCTGGGCGCTGACGCGTCCTGGTGGAGTGACCACCGTGCAGCGGATCGCCGGGCAAGCCGGGGTGGCCAATTTTGGTGTGGATCCGTCCAATGGCGATGTCCTGCTTTCCGACTACTTTGGCGGACGCATCATGCGGATTGTGACGACGACACCGACCACCGATTTTCCGACCACGCTCAGCGCGACCGGGCTTTTCGCTGACCTCACCGACCTTTCTCCCGCGCCGGGGCTATTGCCCTACACGCCGAATCTTGCGTTCTGGAGCGACTACGCGGTCAAACGCCGCTGGTTTTCCATCCCAGACGCGATCAGCAAAATGACGTGGTCCCGCGACGCTTCGTGGACGTTCCCGACCGGCCAGATCTGGGTGAAACATTTCGATCTGGAAAGCGAGCGCGGTAATCCGGCATCGCCCAAGAAACGGATAGAAACCCGCGTGCTCGTGAAAAATGCCAGCGGCGGTTACGGCGTGAGCTATCGCTGGAACGAAGCAGGCACCGAGGCCACGCTTGTGGAAGACGGCGGCGAGGATGTCGCCGTCAATATCACCGTCGGCGGTACGCCATACACCCAACAGTGGAACATCCCCAGCCGCTCGCAATGCATTGGCTGCCACTCGCCGCAGGCCGGGCACGCGTTGTCGTTCAACACCCGTCAGCTCAATTTAACAAACACGATCAACGGCTTCACCGGCAACCAGATCGATCTGTTGCACAACCACGGCTATTTCTCAAACATTCCGGAATCCTCCAACCTCCTGCCGCGGCATCTGCGTCCGGATGAACCCCAATACCCACTCGAAGCCCGGGTGCGTTCTTATCTGGCAGTGAACTGCTCCTACTGCCACGCCGGCGCTGCGGGCACCGCTCCCCCGGCCTGGGATGGCCGTCACGAACTGACGCTGGATCAAACCGGCCTCATCAACGGCGCCACCAACCAAGCCGGCGACCCGTTCCGACTCATCGTCCCCGGTGACACCACACACTCGGTGGCGCTGCAACGGATGGCAGGCACAGGCGGCTTCACCCGGATGCCGCCGCTGGGGAGCCATGAAATCGATCCTGTGAACATCCAGTTGGTCACGGATTGGATCAACCAATCGCTGCCCGGTCGCGTCACCTACGACCAGTGGAGATTGGAGACGTTCGCTTCCGCAAGCTCCCCGGAAGGAGAGCCGGGCGAGGATCCGGACAGTGACGGCTTTTCCAACCACGCTGAATTCCTCGCTGGCACGCTCGCATGGAACGGCAGCAGTTTCCTGATTCCGGGTGTGAGCTTGTCGGACTCGAACGTGTTCCTCAATTTCACCATTCCCGCGAACCGTTCCGTGCAAGTCGAGTC
Organism: Akkermansiaceae bacterium; assembly: GCA_947462535.1. Classification (GTDB taxonomy): domain Bacteria; phylum Verrucomicrobiota; class Verrucomicrobiia; order Verrucomicrobiales; family Akkermansiaceae; genus Luteolibacter. The sequence continues at coordinate 62,514 of CANHPN010000001.1, forward strand.
ATCGGGAAACCTTGCCGACTGGTCGTTGTGGGATATTCCCGCGAACAACGGCATAGCGCTGCCCGGCGGCAACACCACCTTCAGCGGCCCCGGCACCTATTCTAACCAATTCTACCGTCTCCTAATCCGGGAGCGCTGAGAACAGGATCGTCGCAGGTCTAGCCAGTGCTTGAAATACGATGCCCCCGCTGAATTTCGTGACCCACCGTAGCAACATGCTCATGCAAACAAATGTTCCAAAGCTCGTCACCATCGCGCTTCCTATCTACAAGCGGCTTGAATACCTACCGCATGTCCTCGGAATCGTGGCGTCACAGGACTACCCGAATATCGAGTTGATTGTTTCCGATAACGGAACCAACGGAACCCGCGTCCGCGAAATTGTCGAGACCTGCTATCCGCAGCCATGCCGGTTCCGCCAGAACCCCGAGACCGTGAACATCTCCTATCATTTCAATCAGTTGATAGGTGAGGCGACGGGTGAATACTTCGTGATTCTCTGTGACGACGATGAAATCAGTTCCAACTACGTATCGGAATTGGTCGCCTCACTGGAAGTGTATCCCGACGCATCCGTGGCGATCGCAAGGCAGGAAATGCTGGCGACCAACGGGGCCGTTGTCCGGAAATCGAGTGCAACCATGCCACCCGTGATTTCCGGTGAGGATTTCATTTCGGCCACATGGCGTGACTATGCCTATGGCATGGAGATGGTCGGGACATTCCTCGCGCGAACGGAGAAGCTCAGAGGCTGTGGCGGATACCCTGATTTCTGCCGTGGCACGGGCATCGACAACGCATTGCTTCTCAAGCTCGTCCTGGGCGGAAGCGTCGGGTTGAATTCCCGGTGCGCGTTCCGCTGGCGGCTGGATGACGCCAGCTTCGGCTGGTCTGTCAGCGCTGCGGAACTGGCCCTGGCGAGCCGGGAGTTTTTGAACTTCCTAGATACCGATCCAGCGATCCGGGAATATGCAGTGGCGCGTCCGGAGCAATGGCTGAGGATCAAGGCCAGCCTGGTAAAGATGACTTGGCAGACTTATTTGGGACGGTGGGATGAGATCTACCGAGGGAGATTGTCGTGGCTGCCATGGGTGAAATCCGCGTTCGCGATACCGTTTATCGCGGACTATTACAAGATGATCGCCCGCCATTTTTATGCCGATGCGAAAAGCCTGTTCAAGAAGCGGACGCTGTATGAAAGGACTCCGCCCTGTGCCAATGAATTTCCTCGGATTTGAGGAGGTGAAGCGCGTTGGGCCCAAAGAAAGCCGGAATCACTCAACATGAAGGCGAACAAGCGGTGAAAATCGTCCACGTTAACACTTTTGACACCCTCGGAGGCGCGGCGCGTTCCGCGTATCGGCTGCACCAGGGACTCCGGGCGATGGGCGAGGATTCCACGATGTTCGTCCGCCAGGCAGACAGCGACGATCCCAACGTGACCGAAATGCGTTCCTCGCGGCGCATCCTCGACCGGGTGCGCCGGCGGATTCGCAAGGAGTGGATCGCGCGGGATTTTCGAGGTTACCGGTCCACCCGCCCGCCCGGTCTTGAGCCTTTTCATGATAGCCGGTCAGTCGTCTGGTTCGATTTCCTGCGTGACTTGCCCAAGTGCGACATTCTGAATCTTCACTGGGTTGCGAACTCGTTTCTCGATTATGAGAGCTTCTTTGCGAAAATGCCGACGGCCACCCGGGTCGTTTGGACGCTGCACGACATGAACGCCTTCACCGGCGGTTGTCATTATGACGCTGGATGCCGCCGTTTCGCCGACTGTTGCGGCCGCTGTCCCCAACTCGGCTCCAACGATCCCAAGGATCTCTCCCACCGGATTTGGGAACGCAAGGCGAAGGCGTTTTCACGACTCGATTCGGCGCGCTTGCAGTTCGTCACCCCCAGCCGCTGGCTGGCGGAGGAAATCAGGCGCAGCCCGCTGGCCGGTCGTTTCCCTGTATCGGTGATTCCGTATGGTCTCGATCTCCACGATTTTGCGCCACGGGACCGCGCGGCATGTCGTGATATTCTCGGCCTGCCGCCCGACGTGAAGGTGCTCCTGTTCGTGGCCGATGGCTTGGACAACTCACGCAAAGGGTTTGCACTGCTGACCGCCGCCTTGGCCGCCCTGCCTCGCGATGTGCCTATCGCGATACTATCCGTGGGCCGCAACAAACCGGACGTGGCAATTGATATGCCGTGGACTCACGTCGGCGAGGTGAAAAACGATTACCATCTATCCGTCGTTTATAGTGCCGCGGACATTTTTATCATTCCTTCGTTGGAAGACAATCTTCCTAACACTGTATTGGAAGCGATGGCGTGCGGCACGCCGGTGTTAGGGTTTGCCGCCGGGGGGGTTCCGGACATGGTCCGCCCCGGGGTAACGGGAATGCTGGTTCCGCCGGCGGATGTCGAGGCACTCGGCAGCGCGATCATGCAACTTCTGCGTGACCCGGAGCACTTGGGGGAAATGGGTTTGAACTGTCGGCGCGTTGCGACTGAGGAATACTCATTGGATCTACAGGCGAGCCGCTACTCCCAGCTCTACGCAGCGGCGTTGGATCTGCATCGATAAATTCATATTCCACGGCCTGGGGCTTCGTGATGACTTGGTCAAGGTCTGCCACCCCTACTCTTCATCTGAAAAGCTGTTCGCCCGGCTTGGGGTTGCCATCGAAACGCCTTGATGGTGTGTCTCTATCAAATCTGATTCCATGAACATGAAGCCATACGACTACCTGGTGATTGGTGGAGGGATCGTGGGGATTTCCACAGCGTTCCATCTCTGCGAAGCGTTTCCCGGCGCGCGGGTGCTGCTGCTCGAAAAGGAGTCCGGTCCCGCCCGCCACCAGACCGGCCGGAACTCGGGGGTTATCCATTCGGGCATCTATTACAAGCCGGGCAGTTCCAAGGCTAGGTTTGCCAGGTCGGGAGCCCTGAGCATGGCCGGGTTCTGCCAGAAACACGACATCCCCCACGACATTTGCGGGAAGGTCATCGTCGCGAGCAAGGAAAGCGAGATCTATTCGTTAGAGCAGCTCTATCAGCGAGGCCTGCTGAATGACGTTCCTGTTGAAAAAGTGTCTGCGGAGCGCGTGCGTGAAATCGAGCCGCATGTCAGGTGCGTCGCGGGGCTTCTGGTGAAGTCCACCGGGATCACCAGCTACACGGAGGTTTGCCGGAAGCTCCTCGAATTGATCGAGGCGGCGGGCGGCGAGGTGAGGTTCGGGCAGTCCGTCCGGAGTATCCAGGACTGCGGCAGCTTGAAGATCATCGGCACGGAAACCGGCGAGTTCGAGGCGAGGTTTGTCATCAATTGCGCCGGCCTCCACAGCGATCGCGTGGCCCGCATGACCGGAGCGGATCCCGGCGCGCGGATCGTTCCCTTCCGCGGTGAGTATTTCGAACTGGTGCCGGAAAAGCGGCATCTGGTGAACACCCTGATCTATCCGGTGCCCAATCCGGACTTCCCGTTTCTCGGCGTGCATTTCACCAAGATGATAGACGGGTCCGTCCACGCCGGTCCGAACGCCGTGCTGGCCTTAAAGCGCGAGGGCTACTTCAAGACCGATTTCAACCTGCGCGATTTCAGCGAGACAATGGCGTTTGGAGGATTTTGGAAACTCATCAGCAAGAATCTGGGCGAGGGGCTCAAGGAAATGCACCGCTCGTTTTTCAAATCCGCCTTCGTGCGCAGTTTGCAGCAATTGATTCCCGAGGTCCGGGCCGAGGATCTCGTGCCGTGCAAGGCCGGCGTGAGGGCCCAGGCCCTGTTGGATGACGGCAGGCTGGTGGATGATTTCCTGATGGTGGAAGGAAACGGTACCTTGCACGTCTGCAATGCTCCATCCCCCGCCGCCACGGCCGCGCTCGAGATCGGAAAATCCATCGTCGCCCAGGTCGTCTGAAAAAATGCCTCTAACTCACAACGCCCCACAAACATGAAAATACTGGTTACAGGAACAGAAGGATATCTCGGCTCGCTGCTCGCTCCCATCTTGCTCGGGCGCGGCCACGAAGTCACCGGCGTCGATGTTGGCTTTTACAAGTCCGGATACCTATACCACACCGAGGGCGATCAATCCAAGACTCTCGTCAAGGACATACGCCGTCTGACGCCCGAGGATCTGCGGAGCCACGACGCGGTCGTCCACATGGCGGAGCTGTCGAACGATCCAACCGGCGAACTCGCCCCTCACATCACTTACGAGATCAACCACAAGGGCTCCGTCCGCCTGGCCCGAATCGCCAAAGAGGCGGGGGTCCGCAGATTCATCTACATGTCCTCCTGCTCGGTCTATGGGATTGCGGGCGGTGATGTGCCGGTGACGGAGGAAACTCCGGTGAATCCGCAAACCGCCTACGCGGTCTGCAAGACGCTTTGCGAGCGGGACATCATGCCGATGGCTGGCCCTAACTTCTCGCCGGTGTTCTTCCGGAATTCGACCGCGTTCGGGGCGTCCCCCCGCCAGCGATTCGACCTAGTTGTGAACAATCTCAGCGGCCTTGCCTGGAGCACTAGGGAAATCAAGATGACCAGCGATGGCAGCCCCTGGCGGCCGCTGATCCATGGCTTGGACATCGGGAAGGCAATCTGCCGCGCGCTTGAAGCGCCCGTCGATGCGATCCACGGCCAGATTTTCAACCTCGGTTCCAACGAACAGAACTACCGGGTCAGGGAGGTGGCGGACATTGTCGCGGAATGCTTCCCGGGTTGCACGACGACATTCGGCACTCAAGGCGCTGACAACCGCAGCTACCGGGTGAGTTTCGACAAGCTCTCGAAGCACCTGCCGGGCTTCTCCTGCGATTGGGACGTGGCCAAGGGTGCCCGGCAGTTCCATCAGCTTTTCCAACAGATCGACTTCACCCGCGAGGATTTCGAATTCCGGCCATATACCCGCTTGAAGCAGCTCCAATACCTGATCCGCACCGGCCAGCTCGACCAGGATTTCTTCTGGAGGACGGCGTCTTGAGCGGAGCGTCCCACTTTGCACCCCAATTATGAATCTTGTGACACACTCCCCGAAATGCCGCTTTTGCTCCGCAGCGCTCATCCATGTGATGTGCGACCTCGGTATGTCCCCGCTTGCCAATTCCTATGTGAAATTCAAAAACTCCCGCAACGCCGAGAAGTCCTATCCGCTCAAGGTCTGGGTGTGCGGAGAATGCCTGCTCGCGCAGCTTGAATCGTTCGAATCCCCCGACGCCATTTTCAGCGACTACCTGTATTTCAGCAGCTTTTCCACCAGTTGGGTCGAGCACGCCCGCCGCTATTGTGAGATGATGACGGAGCGCTTCGGCCTCGATTCGGGGAGCCAGGTTATTGAGATCGCTAGCAACGACGGCTACCTGCTCCAGCACTTCAAGGCGAGGGGAATCCCGGTGCTCGGAGTCGAGCCGGCGGCGAACGTGGCCAAGGTCGCGTGGGAGGAGAAAAGGATTCCCAGCGTTGCGAAATTTTTCGGCGTGGACACCGCGAGGGAGTTGGTCGCAGCCGGAAAATATGCCGACCTGCTCATGGGCAACAACGTCCTCGCCCACGTACCGGACATCAACGACTTTGTCGGCGGTTTGAAGATCGCGCTCAAACCCGGAGGCGTCATCACATTCGAGTTTCCACACCTGCAGCGCTTGATAGAAAACAACCAGTTCGACACTATCTATCACGAGCATTTCTCCTACCTGTCTTTCCTCGCGGTGGAGAAGGTGTTCGCGTGCCACGGGCTCACGCTTTTCGATGTGGAGGAGCTCCCGACGCACGGTGGATCGCTTCGTATTTTCGCCGGCCACACCGGAAATGTTAGGCCCGCCTTGGCGGTGACGAACCGGGTGGACGTGATGAGAAGGCAGGAAACCGGTTTCGGCCTGACGGAGATGGAAACCTACACGGCGTTCGGGGAAAAGGTCAGAGCCACCAAACGCAAGCTCTTGAAGTTCCTCATCGAGGCCAAGGAAGCCCACAAGTCTGTCGTGTGTTACGGCGCGGCGGCGAAGGGAGTCACACTGGTGAACTACTGTGGAGTCCGGGACGACCTGGTGGACTACGTCGTGGACAAGAGCCCCCACAAGCAGAACCACTTCATGCCCGGCGTGCGCATCCCGATCCACGGCCCGGAACGGATCTTCGATACCAAGCCGGATTACGTGCTGATTCTCCCGTGGAATTTACGGAAGGAAATCAGCGCCGAGATGGCGGCAATCAAGGAATGGGGCGGTCGCTTCGTGGTGCCGATTCCTGAGGTGATCGTTTTTGATTAGTCTCGGCGCGCGGGAATCGATTTCAGCTGCTAGCGTTATATTGGAAATGAACAACCTTGATTTGCAGGCTACCGGCCGGGAAATGCACGCCTTGGCCGCGGAGTTGTATCCGCTTTGCAGGAGCATCACCGGCAATGGCGTGCGTTCGACCTTGCAGCGCTTGGCGCAAGACATCCCCCTCGCAGTGCGGGAAGTTCCCAGCGGCACCCAAGTGTTTGATTGGACCGTTCCCGAGGAATGGAACATCAGGGAAGGATGGATCAAGGACCCGCATGGCCGGGTAGTCGTTAGTTTCGCGAACCAAAACCTGCACGTCGTCGGCTACAGCACACCGGTGCGGGGAAAAATGACGCTGTCCGAGCTCAAACTGAGACTCTTTAGTCTCCCGGACCAGCCGGACCTCATTCCCTACCGCACGAGTTATTACAAGAAGACCTGGGGCTTTTGTCTGCCGCATCGCGACTTGGAGCGCCTGGAAGACGGGGAATACGAAGTCTGCATCGACTCCCGTCTAACGAATGGAAGTCTCACCTACGGCGAATGTTTTATCTCCGGTGCCACGGACGAGGAGGTTCTGGTTTCCTGCCATACCTGCCATCCCTCGCTGGCGAACGACAATCTCGCCGGCATTGCCGTAGCGGTGGCCCTCGCCCGCCAACTTGCGAGCTGTCCGCAGCGCTTGTCCTATCGCTTTTTGTTCATACCGGGCACGATCGGCTCCATCGCCTGGCTCGCGCTCAACGAAGCGGGAATTCACCGCATCCAACACGGCCTTGTCCTCACCTGTGCGGGCGACGCCGGACCGATTACCTACAAGAAATCCCGGCGGGGGAATGCCATCATCGACCGCGCGATGCAGCATGTTCTCAGGACCAGCGGCGCGGAACACCGGGTGGTCGATTTCCATCCTTACGGTTATGATGAGAGGCAGTATTGTTCGCCCGGCATCAATCTGCCGATCGGCTGCCTGATGCGCTCTCCCCACGGGACCTTCCCGGAATATCATACGAGCGCCGACAACCTTGACTTCATCCAGCCCGAATCCCTGGCGGACACTCTGGTCAAGGCTCTTGAAGCATTCGAAGTGCTCGAGCACAACGCGCGGTTCGTGAATCTCAAGCCGATGTGCGAACCGAGGCTCGGCAAATACGGCCTCTACGGCGGTGGCGGTGGCCAGCGGACCGGGGGGTTCGACGAGCTCGCGCTGCTCTGGGTGCTCAATCTATCAGACGGCGGCAATGACCTTCTGGCAATCGCCGAGCGGTCCGGGATGCGCTTCCACAAAATCCTCGCCGCCGCCGTGGCGCTCGAGCAGGCTGGACTGCTGCATAAAGAGAATCTGACCTGCTAGAAAAGACCGGATAAACCCATGATTTTTCGCGAAACCAAACTTGCCGGCGCTTACATCGTCGAGATTGAGAAACAGGAAGACGCCCGCGGCTTTTTCGCGCGGACGTTCTGCGCCGTGGAACTGCGGCGGCACGGTGTGGATTTCCAAGTCGTGCAGGCGAACATCTCCCACAATCACCGGAAGGGCACTCTCCGCGGGATGCACTATCAGGCACCACCCGCCAGAGAACCGAAATTCATCCGTTGCATCCGCGGCGCGGTTTGGGACGTGATCGTCGACCTGCGCCCCGGATCGGCGACCTACTTGCAGCACATCGGGGTGGAGCTTAGCGCCGATAACGGCCGGGCGATCTATGTCCCGGACATGTTCGCGCACGGCAACCAGGCTCTCGCTGACGGGGCGGAATTATTGTATCTGATGGGCGGGCCCTACTCGCCCGATCACGCGCTCGGGCTCCGCCATGACGATCCCGCGATCGGAATCGAGTGGCCGCTACCCGTGAGCGTGATTCACGAGAAGGATCGCGGGTGGTCGCTTCTTCAGGTAAACTCACCGCGCTTGGAATAATGAAATGTATCGCATTAGTAGAGTGGAATTGGACGGGACACCATCCGACCTATTTCAATCATTTCATATTGGCTATGGAAGAGATCGGTGTGGAGGTTCTCGCACTTTGTCCGAATCCTTGTGAGGCGGAGGAACTCGCCAACAAAACCCGGCATGAGGCGGATGAAAACATGCTGCATCGCGGCCGGACCCGATTCAAAAGGCTAGAGATTCCGGCACGAAGATTCCGCCACTTCCGTCCGCGCCGGATCGGTGCCATCGATTGGACTATTCGTCACTTCGGGGGGATCGAGGATCAGGTCCGGAAATGGACACGGGAGTCCGGATACGAGGTGGATGCAATCGTGTATGCCTGTATTTACGATCGGGATTTTGAGTGGGTTCATTTGGCCAGGCCGTTTCTGCGGACGCCATGGATGGGCCTCTATCTCCATGCCATGACTTATCGCATGCCCGGAAGCTTTATTCCGCACACCAAAAGACTGCCTTGTCCTGAAAAGATGTTCAGCGGCAGTTTATGCAAAAGTATCGGCACTTTGGATGAGGGAATCGTGGGAAGATTCTCCAATGCGGTAGGCAAGCCGGTGGTGGCGCTGCCGGATTTGGCGGACGACCGGTCGGCGATGAATGCGGAGGATCAAATGTTAGGAGAACGGTTGAAGCAATTTGCCGCCGGGAGGCCGGTTGTCGGTCTGTTTGGCCATTTGCAGAAATCAAAAGGCTTGCTGACGTTTATCGAGGCGGCACGATCGCCCGGTGCCTCCGGGATTTGTTTCGCATTGGGTGGAGAAATGCTCTGGCCGTCCGACGAAGGCGAGGACAACCAAATCCAACTTGCTTTGGCGCAGTGTCCTAACCTGTGGACGCATTTGGAGCGCATTCCCACCGAGCCATGTCTGGGTCATCTTATGCAGGCGTGTGATGTGCTGTCAGCGGCCTATATTGATTTCCCACATAGCAGCGGAATCCAGGCGAAGGCCGCTGCGTTTGGAAAGCCGCTGATCGTGAGTGACGGCTATCTGATGGCAGAGCGGACGAGACGCTTCAGGTTGGGAGAGGTTGTTCCCCAGGGAAATGCCTCGGCATTGCTGGAAGCCATTTTGAAAATAACCAACGACCCCGTTGCATGGATTGAAGGCCATAACCCGCTGTGGGATGATTATGGTCGCGAACATTCATTTGACCGGCTCAAGACCAGTCTCAGGGAACTGCTTGCTCCCGTTTCTTGACGATTTTGTCTTGGAGGCTTTTCTATCACTGTGAAGATGGACTGTTCCATTATCATCTGCACGCGCAACCGAGCTCCAATGCTTGAAAAAACCCTAAGGGCGTTTCAGAGCGTGAAAGTTCCCGGGGGGTGGCAGGTGGAACTGATCGTGGCGGACAACGGCTCTGAGGACTGCACCGCGGAAGTGGTGAATTCCGCGAACCATGCGTCCATCGAGATCCGTAGTGTTCACGAGCCTCGCCCGGGAAAGAGCCGTGCCCAGAACACGGCCATGGCTCACGCCAGAGGCGAGGTTCTGTTATTTACCGACGATGATGTGGAACCCGCGGACAACTGGGTGGAGAACATGGCTCGGCCGCTACTGGAGAAGCGCTGCGAGGCGGTGGCCGGACGCATCCTGCTGGCTGAGGATCTCCGCCGTCCCTGGTTCACCCATCTGCACGAGATGTGGCTGGCCGAAGTGCGGGAGCCGGCGGCCGAATCACCAGAACTGGTTGGAGCAAGCATGGGTATTCATCGGTCGGTGTTCGAAATGATAAAAAATTTTGACGAGGAACTTGGTCCCGGTGCCACCGGGTTCGGTGAGGAAACGCTGGTCTGGATGCAAATGATGAAAGCCGGCTTACGGATCCACCCCGTGAATGACACATTCTTGATCCATCGTCCCGATCCATCGCGGCTCTTGCGGTGCGCCTGGCTATCAGCGGCAGCACGATATGGCCGGACCAACGCGTATTTGATGTACCACTGGCAGCATTCCCAGGTGGCCTGTCCCGCGCTACGCGTCTTTGTGCTACGGATGAAGCTCTTGCTGCGGCGCCTCCCGCGCCGGTCCGCGCACCTGGACGCGGAGGGGTGCCCCGCCTGGGAAATGAGCTATCTATCACGGATCGAGGAATTAAAACGGTTCATCGAGACATCGGGGAAATCCAGAAATTATGGATCAGGGGCATTGCGCGGCTCCTCTAATCTAACAAAACGGTCAAATTGCAACCGGGTGGAAGCCCGCGACAAAAATTTCTACTAGCCCAAATCATAAACAATCATTTTCCATTTGGAACACTTGCAGACGAGGAAAAACTTTATCTCGCCCGATGAATACAGCACCAGTCGTTTCCGTGATCGTTCCGGCGTTCAATGCTAGCCGTTGGATCGGCGTGTCGCTCGATTCCGCGCGGGCCCAGACACTGCGCGACATCGAGATCATCGTTGTGGATGACGGGTCGGTAGATGATACCCCCGAGGTGGTGGCAGAGTTAGCGAAGCGTGACCCGCGCGTCAGGATCATCCGTCAGGAAAATGCGGGAGTGGGTGCCGCCCGAAACACCGGAATCTTGGCCGCGCGCGGAGAGTTCATCGCCACTCTTGATGCCGATGATCTCTGGAATCCGACAAAGTTGGAGCGGCAAGTCCAGCGCATCGGCCAGTGCGGCGAGAGGACGGCCATGGTTTACTGCTGGTATAAGACTGTCGATGAGGACGGCGATGAACTTGCCTCCCATTTCCCCTTCACCGTCGAAGGTGAGGCCCGCCGGGCGATCATCCTGCGGAACTTCCTCGGAAATGCGAGTGTGCCCTTGTTCCGCGCCAAAGCTCTCCAGCAAACGGGCCTTTATCTAACAAGAAAAGAGCAGGGCGGAGTACAGGGCTGCGAGGACTGGGACTTGTCTATCAGAATATCCGAGGCTTGGGAAATCGGCGTGGTGCCGGAAGTTCTCGTGAGCTATCGCCAGAGCGATTCGTGCATGAGTATGGGCGCTGCGAGCATGACGGAGTCGTTCCGACTCGTCATGGACCGTGCCCGCCGACGCAACTCCGATCTTCCGCTGGTGCTTTTCCGATGGGCGGAGGGTCATTTCCAGAGTTATCTTGTATCAAAAAGCTATGGAAGTCGTGACTACCGCTCATGCCTTGCCGCGGTTGCCCGGGCGATCGGGTGTGATCCGGTTATGATACTCAACTGGAGTCTCCACAGGATGACGATCAAGAGTCTCATGTGGCTGGTCTCCGGCAAGCGGCGGTCACATCCGCGCCGGGAGCGGCGGCGGGCGGAACCCAACGCCGCAGGTAACCCACTGCCACCTGACAAATCATTGCTTGGACGGGTCCAGGAACGGCGATGGATGCGGGTCGTCGAAGAAAAGAACTGAAAAGTTGCGTCGGCATTCAAATGGAATTCCTCCATTCGGTGTGTTCCTGAAAGCCGATCTGTCAGAATTCACAATCGCATCGAAGGGTCGAGATCTCGACATCCCGGGGTGCCAAATTACGCTGGCCATGTATAGACCCATTAAGATCGCTGACCTGGAATTATCCGAACCGATTCCGGAATTCAACGGGCTGAGCGAGTATGCCTTCCTGCAACTGCTTCTCCGCTGGCACAGTCAGCCATTTGGTTCCATTAGGGTTCCAGTCCGTGGAGATCGCTGTGTCATCGCAGATATTGTTGCGAAAGTAATGGAAGACCAATCCGACGGTTTGATATATAAAATCCTTCATCTGGCAGTGGAGAATTTGGTTCCAGGAGATCATTGGAACGTCAAACATTTACTCACGCTTCTTCCATCGGTGCCTCTGGTTCCGCCGCCTACCGTGTCGGTTGCTGTGTGCACCCGTGACCGCACGGAAGATCTGGCGCTTTGCCTGACAGCTTTGGGGGAACTGGACCATGCGCCTTTGGAGATTCTGGTCATCGATAACGCGCCCGGAACCAACGCCACCCGGGATCTCGTCGAGACTTCGTTTCCAGAAGTGCGCTACATCCTCGAACCGCGGCCGGGGCTTGACCACGCGCGCAATCGCGCCATCACGGAGGCTCGGGGTGAAATCCTAGCTTATACCGATGACGACGTGATTGTTGACGCGCGATGGACAGGGTCGATCGTTACGCTTTTCGGATCGGATAGTGATATCATGGCGGTAACGGGTTTGGTGGTTCCGTATGAATTGGAAACAGAACCGCAGCAATTATTTGAACAATATGGCGGATTTGGCCGTGGCTTTGTCCGGAAATGGTATCGGGCCGACGAAGCGGGACGCCGTCATCTTGCCCGTCAACACGCTGGATCCGGGAAGTACGGCACCGGCGCGAATATGGCATATCGTCGGGCGGTCTTCCCGGAAATCGGCGTCTTCGATCCAGCACTGGACGTCGGTACCGTGACTAACGGAGGAGGAGATCTCGACATGTTCTTCCGTGTTCTAAAATACGGACACACGCTGGTGTATGAGCCAGCGGCGATCGTGAGGCATCGGCACCGCCGGGACTACGCCCACCTTCGGGCGCAAATCACTAACAATGGAATCGGATTTTTTTCCCACCTCGTCCGAAATTCGTTAGAATTTCCTGAAGAGAGAAAGGGTCTTGCATGGCTCGGGCTGTGGTGGTTTTGGGAGTGGAATTTCCGCCGTGGTCTGAAGTCACTGTTTAAACCGGGCGATATCCCCCGAGAGTTAATTTTCGCGGAACTGCGAGGTTCCTTCACGGGGTTATTCCGTTACGGGAACGCGAGGGCGAACGCGAAGGTTTGGTCCGCCGAATATGAAGCCGGAGTAAAGCTGATAGAATGTATGCCTAATAGGAAGCTGCCTGTTAAAGAGCCGGATCACGGTGTCGCGGTTCGCAGGGTCGAGGTCACCGATCCAGCCGGACCAATCGACGACGTGACGAATTACTTTGCCACCCGGGTTTATGTCACGCGACACGGAAAGGCGGTTGGCGTGGTAAACATCATCAATCGTTACCGGGCCATTTCGGCGGTCCGGGCCGCGGATGAAATAGTTCAAGCGCTTGGACTGGAGTTGCTCAGGCCCGTTGGCGCGGAAGGCTTCGTGGCGACCTGGGTGGAAGCGATGACAGAAATCAAACAATGCATAGACGGACGCGAAAGCGGCGGTAAGGAGCAATCGCCTGTGAGGTTCTCCGCTTCAATTGTCGTGGCTACCTTCGATCGTCCGGACTCGTTGCGCGAATGTCTGGGTTCCCTCTGCCGGCAGCAGACCTCCCGGTCATTTGAAATCGTGGTAGTGGACAATCGGCCGCAGTCAGGGAAGACGCCACCGGTGGTCGCCGAATTTCCGGGCGTTCGTCTGGTCAGTGAGCCGCGTGGAGGGCTTTCCTATGCCCGTAACACTGGATTTGCCGCGAGCACGGGAGACATTTTCGTCTGCACCGATGACGATGTCATTGCTCCGCAGGATTGGTTGGAGAATTTGCTTGCTCCGTTCTCACGGAACGATGTGATGCTGGTAACCGGAAATGTTCTTCCTGCAGAACTTGAATCTCCATCACAGGTGGAGTTCGAAAACTACGGCGGACTAGGGAAAGGGTTTCAGCGGCGCGAGTTCAATCGGAAATGGTTCGATTCCTTTCGGCGCAAGGCGGTTCCCACTTGGACCATTGGTGCAACCGCAAATGCAGCCGTGAGAGCCACCATCTTGCAAGATCCCGCGGTGGGGCTGCTCGACGAAGTACTGGGTGCCGGGACGCCCGCCGGTTGCAGCGAAGACACCTACCTTTTTTATAAAACACTCAAAGCCGGGCATACTATCATTTACGAGCCAACTGCCTTCGTCTGGCACAAACACCGCGCGAACGAGCAGGCGCTCCATAAGCAAATCTATAGTTACAGCACGGGGCATGCAGCGTATAACCTCACTACATTCTTGCGGGATCAAGATGGCCGAGGCCTGGTCCGCATCTGGGTGGAGATCCCGAGTTATCAGATCAAGCAGCTTTTGCGTTGGCTGCGCGGCTCACGGGAACGTTCCCTGCGAACCATTCTGTTGGAAATCCGAGGTAACGCATTCGGTCCGATTTCGCTGTGGAAATCACGGCGTCGCGTAAAACGGCTTGGTGCGGGCCCGCCTCATTTGCCTGCGGAACCACAGTTGACACATCAACCAGCATCTGCAGGAAGCCCGGAAGGTAGTGCCGATGAAGATGAGCGGCTGACAAGGCGCGTGGAAGCCATGAGGACTTTAACTGTTTCCAACCAAAACTTGAAGGTAGCCAATGACCACCAGCACTAACTCTAAAAGGAACGAACACCACCGCTGGCAACACGCGAGAGACCTGTTCGCGGTGATGGTTGATCGCGATCTCAAGATTCTTTACAAACGCTCTTCCCTAGGTTTCGGCTGGGCTTTGGTGACGCCGCTGCTCCAGCTCTTCATTTTTCTGTTTGTCTTTCGGCAGGTCTTGGGAACGCAGATAGAAAACTATGCTTCATTTGTTTTCATCGGCGTCCTGGTGTTCGGTTGGTTCCAGGGCGCGTTGGGCATGAGCGGCGGGCTGATTACCGGCAGCAAGGCGCTCGTCACCCAGCCCGGCTTCCCGCTGACGCTGCTGCCTCACGTGATGGTGGGAGTACGGCTGTTCCACTTTGTGATCGCGCTGCCGATCTTGTTCGGGCTGCTGTGGTGGCAGGGCATCCGCCCGAGTTTACCCTGGATTTCGTTGCCGGTGCTGTTGGTCGTGCAATATCTTCTGATCGTAGGGCTCGCCTATCCACTGGCGTCGATCAACGTCATTTTCCGCGATACCCAGCATATCGTCGGTGTGCTTTTGCAGTTGATGATGTTCTTGACGCCAGTTTTCTACAGTCTGGAGACGGTCCCGCCGCCGCTTCGGCCCTGGTTCTATCTTAATCCGATGGTCGGAGTGGTTCAGTCGTGGCGGGCCGTTCTGTTGGATGGGGCCTGGCCGGATCTGCGGGTGGTGGCCAGCCTGCTGGTGGTCGGGATCGTGCTACTGATCGCGGGCCGCAGGATTTTCGTGAGTCAAAGCTTCCGCTTCGCCGAGGAAATGTGATGAAAGTATTAGTCAAAGCCGACAACGTCGGAAAAACCTTCATCCGTCGATCCGACGCCGGAAGATGGCGGGATCTGGCAGCGGGAGTCTGGAGACGATCCGCGCAAAAGCCTTTATGGGCGTTGCGCGGCGTCTCGTTCGAGGTAGCAGCCGGAGAAATGTTGGGAATTGTCGGGGCCAACGGCGCGGGAAAGTCAACCTTGCTGCGTCTGCTGGGCGGCATCGGCAAGCCCACCACCGGCAGCGTGGAGATTCAAGGCCGGATCGGCGCGCTGCTGGAACTGGGCGGTGGATTCCAGGGCGATCTGACAGGAAGGGAGAACGCGACCCTCGCCGCGGTGGTGGCGGGACTTTTAAAGCGCGAGGCCGTCGAACGTCTGCCGGAAATCGTCCGGTTTGCCGAGCTGGAGGATTTCATCGACGTCCCGGTGCGGACCTACAGCACCGGGATGATCATGCGGCTGGCCTTCGCGGTGGCGGTGCATACGGATCCGGAAATCATGTTAGTCGATGAATACCTGTCCGTCGGCGATCTGGCATTTCAGGCGAAGTGCGCCGCCCGTATCGCGGATTTGCGCGGGCGCGGCTGTGCGATCGTGTTCGTTTCCCACGGCATGGACCAAGTCAGGGAGTTATGTGACCGGGCCCTGTGGTTGCGGCGAGGGGAAGTGGTTGCTTGCGATTCGGCGCGGTCGGTCGCTGCGGCATACGAACAGGAGGTAAGGGAGGAGTCCCTCCGTCGCACGCCCGTCGCTCCGGCCCGCCCCACGGATATGGGCACGGACCTAAGGCCTAGGGAAAACCGGTTTGGCTCTCTGGAGATGGAAATCACCAGGGTAGTCCTGCGTCCGGGACCGGCGCTGACCACCGGCGGCACACTTGGAATTGAAATCGGGTATCGCGCGGAAAGTTCCCTCCCGGCTCCCGTTTTCACGGTGTCCATCAGCAGGCCGGACGGCACGGTCTGCTTCGACACGAACACGCTCTCGGCGCGCGCCGCCGTGGTGCAAGTCAAAGGGAGCGGCACCATCCGGCTGGTCATTGATCGTCTGGACCTCGCAACGGGCTCCTATTTTGTGGATGTCGGAGTTTTTGAATCCAGCTGGAGCCACGCCTACGATTATCATTGGCATGTCTATCAATTGACTGTCGAGGGAGGTTCCACACACAAGGGGGTCCTTGCGCCTCCATGCCGCTGGTCGGTTGTGGAAACCACGGGCCCGGCCCGCGTAAAGGAGCGGCTGACTGCAAGCTGACCTGCATTCTGGCGGAGCAGAGCGGATTACCGGAGAGAGTGAGAGAATTCGTGACAGATGAGATCAATTGGATCAAGATTCCATGGTTGCTTGCAAAGCTTGACCGCGCCTTGGGATTTAAATGATACGGTTAAAAAGTATTGCTAGAAATCAACCGATAAACAAAACAACAGAACATATATTATGAATACTGTCCTTAAAACAGAAATCGGCATAGGAAAAAAATCAAGTGACATTTCTCGGTGGGATTCCACTGGTCAGAGATTGTTAAAAATTCCGGGCCAAGCATGGCACCGCTGCCGAACTGGTATCCAATGCGGCCTGGCCGGCGCGATGTCGCTTTTCATTGTCATTGTGACCACGGGTTGTGGTGACATGAATTTCGCTTCACCGGTGCCTGCCGAGGCATATAGATCGAAACCTAACGCGACTCTCGCGGCGGGTGACGAAATCAAAGTCGCATTCTCGGGAGCACCTGAATTGAACGTGCAGCAGAAGATCCAGGCGAACGGGAGCGTCAGTCTGCCGACCATCGGGGATGTCAGCGCAGTCGGGAAAAGCATCACGAGCTTCCAGTCGGAACTGACATCACGCTATCAGCCGCATTTACAGGATCCTGGGGTGACCGTTTCGGTTGAGACGGCGGCGGCGGGTGTCTATGTTTCGGGGGAAGTGCTCCGTCCGGGAAAAATCCCGCTGGATCGTCCGATGACGGCTCTCGAAGCGGTGATGGAATGCGGAGGCTTCACAAAATTCGCGAACTCTAAACAGGTAATCGTTGTCAGAAACCAGGGCAGCAAGAGCCAGCGTTATGTTTTGAACATGAACGAAACCCTATACGGCACCAATAGCAGTCCGTTCTACGTGAGGACTTACGACGTTATTTATGTGAAGCAGAGCAACTGGTGATTAGATCCGCTCATTCCGCCAGAGCCTGTTCGATCAGCTTGAGAATAGCGACCCGGCCGGTCCGGTTTTTTGAAGAGCTGGTGATTACTTGCGGAATTCCGGAGACGTGCTCGGGCAGGGTCTCGAGAAACGCCTTCACGGTTGCCTGGGTCTTGGTGGGGGTTTGCTTGTCCGCTTTCGTGAAGATCAGGGCGAACGGCACCCTGCAGTCCAACAGCCAACTGACGAATGAGATATCGATGGGCTGGGGAGTCAGGCGGGAGTCGATCAGGACGAACACCAGCCGGAGATTTTCGCGCTGTTCCAGATAGTCGCCGACCGATTCGTTGAAATTGATTTTCTCGCTTTTGGTGACTTTGGCGTAGCCGTATCCGGGCAAGTCCACGAGACACCAGGATTCGTTCATTACGAAGAAATTGAGGAGCTGGGTTTTCCCCGGAGTGGCGGACACTTTCGCGAGCGCGTCCTTATTGGAGAGCATGTTGATCATCGATGACTTGCCGACGTTTGACCTGCCGATGAAGGCGAATTCAGGGCGGTTCCAATCTGGTGCCGATTGAAGGTCGCGGGCGCTCATGTTGAAGACGGCGGACTTGAGTTGCATGGATTTGAATACGAGAAGAGGAGCTCCCACGGGAGCTCCTTTTTTGTTTTACGGGATGGAGACGGAAGTTGCTGGCCTGGTGCCGATCTTTACGGGATCCGAGAATCACGTCGAGCCTCAGATTTGGTGCCCCAAAGTTGAATAATTCATGCGTTTTTCATTTTCTCAGGAGTTCATGAGAATGCCGGGAGGCCACGGCCTCGTCATCCTGCAGTCGACGCCCATGCGCGAAACGCGTGCCGCCGATCAGGCAGTTGAGGGAAAAGGCTTTGAGGGCGTCGGCCACCGGCGTGGCGTTAGGGCTGGTGCGTGGCCTGGGGCAGCTTGCGGCAAGCTCGGTGATCACCCCGCAGTGGTCCAGAATATGATCCCACGCTACCAATCCGCGATACGGGGTGAGCGCCTCGTCGCTGCCTCGCAGATGAAATTGTCCGCCCGCAGGCAGGAATTTGAAATCCAGTTCTCTACATGTCTCGGTGCTTTTGGGGCCTGTTAATTTGGACTTCCCGCGCCGTTGAGGATTTCCATGTAGAGGTCCTCGAGCGAGCGACGGACCGGCGAGAAGGCGCGGACGCGGACGCCGGCGCGGACGAGGGTTTCCACCAGCACCGACGGATCGGCTGCGTGGGGCAGGCTGATCCGACCGGTAGAGAGGATTTCGCCGCCCGCGCTGTGGACGATGCCGCAGGCGATGCCCCAGGGTTCGAGATCGACCTTGAAGACGGGCGTGTCGTCCTGCAAGCCGCCGACGCTGCCTTCGAAAACGCGCTTGCCCTCGCGGAGGATGGCGACGCGATCGCACATGAGCTCCACCTCGGCTAGCAGATGAGAGTTGAACAGGACGGTCATACCTCGCTCGTCGCGGAGCTTGAGGATGAAGTCGCGGAACCACTTGATGCCTTCCGGGTCGAGTCCGTCTGTGGGCTCGTCGAGCAGCAGGACCTCAGGTTCGGGGAGAAGCGCCTGGGCGAGGGCGAGGCGCTGGCGCATGCCGTGGCTGTAGGTTCTAACCTTCGAGTGGATCCGCTGGGAGAGACCGACGCGCTCGATCACGGCAAGCGCGGCGGCGGAGTTGAATCCGGCGGAATAGCCCATCAGGATTTTCAAATTGTCCCAGCCGCTGAGGTAGTCGTAAAACGCGGGCGCTTCGAAGATCGCGCCGACTTTGCGCAAGGCTGGCGAGCGGTCCTTGAGCACGGAAACACCGTCGATGGTGACGTCGCCGCGATCGGGCATGACCATGCCGAGAATGATGCCGAGCGAGGTGCTTTTCCCCGCGCCGTTGTGGCCGAGGAGGCCGTAGATTTCGCCGCGATTGACTTGGAAGGAGACGTCCTCGAGCGCGGGCTTTCCGCTGAATTTCTTGAAAAGTCCGTTGGCGAAAAGCATGGTTAGGAATGAATCAGTTGCCGGCGGCGAAGCGGGGTTTGTTCGAGCTACTAGAGTCGGCGTAGAGGAAATTGGTGCCGCCGGGATGCCAGGATTCCTTGTCGGCGATCAATGGAATCTTGTCGGGTTGGTCCTTGATTCCGAAGAAGGAGAGTTGCGAAACATGCAGTCCGTTCTGGGTGGAATTCCACAGGTAGCTGGAGCCGGATTTCTCGAACTGCGCTTTGTCGGCCGGGCACCGGAAGGCGTCGGGCGCTTCGAGATACGGCAGCAGGACGGTTTCCAAAACTGGCAGGTCTTCCATCTTCGACGCACGGCTGGCCGCGAGTTCCGGCATCTTGTCGTTGTGCTCCTGCAGGTAGGTTTGCAGCGCCACTCCGAGCGAGCGGAGCTGGGTGAGGCAGGCCGCTTCGCGGGATTTCGCGATGAACGACAGGGTCACCGGATAGCCGAAGCCGACGAGCGTGCCGATGATGGCGAGCACGACGAGCATCTCGGTCAGGGTGAATCCGCGGGTTTTGATCATTGGCGTGGGCCGAATTCGTTGCCGCGGAGACCTTGCATCGTCTCGTTCATCGCTTCCATCAGCGGGGCGAGGTCGAGCTTGGTGTCGGCGCTGGATTTGTCGAAATAGGCGCGCATGCCTTGCTGGCTGATTTTGTCGAGCAGGTCGGTGCCGAGCTCGTCGGTGCGCGCCATTTCCTCTTCCGTTCGTCCGCTTTGGATTTCCTTCATGCCTTGCTCGACGAATTTCCTACGCTGCTCGGGCTTCATCGCGTCGAGCGATTCCATAAAGCGGTTCATGGATTCCACAATGGTTAGTTCGACGAAGAGGCTCTTTTCGTCCGGGGCGAGCTTGCGGAAAAAATTCTCGCCGGCGCGGTTTTTGCGGTTTTTTTCGCGTTCTTGGAAATCGAGGCGGTTGACTAATCCGGCGATGTTGCGGAGTTCCTTCTCGCGGCGCGCGGCCTCGGCGCGGTCCGGAGGGGACGCCTGATCAGACCAGTCGGCGAAGCCAGCGGCGGCGACCTCGCGGTCGAGCCTTTCCGCAGTGATTTTCTTGGATCCCGCATACGCGCGAACGCCCCAGACGGCTGCCCAGACGACCAGAAGAACCAGTGCCGCTTTGAAAATCACATCCCGACGTGCCATATGTGCCTGATCCTAGGCCAAGATGAGTCGCGCGCAAGGGGGCAAAGCCGGATCGGCACCAACTGGGAGAAATCCACAGGTGGATCCGCATGAGACTTCGCTCCATCTTGAGAAAGCGGCGCTACCTGGGAGGCCGTGGCCGTGGGAAGGATCACCGTAAGGGGTCGAGACCTTCTTTCTTGGAAGCGTAGATGTGGACGGTGTCGTCATCCTCGATGTTGATCTCGGCGCATTGTTGTTATTCCAAGGAATGTCATCATGGTCGAGAAATGTTTGGCAAAGCGACGCGGAGTGTCGCCTTGCCTTGTTGATCGGCTTGGCGGTTGGAGACCGCCGCCACGAAAAAGCCGACGCCCCCTTGTGAGGACGCCGGCTTGATGATGGATGAAGAAAGAGGCGACAGGAATGTCGCTACTCCTTATTCCGCTGCGACGGGCTGCTGGGCGTCGTGCTCAGCGGCTTTTTGGTCGCGGAGCCAGGCGCGGCGGGACATTTTCACGCGGCCTTTTTCGTCCACTCCGAGGCACTTGGCGGTGATGACGTCGCCTTTTTTGACGATGTCTTCAACGTTCTCGGTGCGGCCTTCGGCGAGTTCGGAGACGTGGACGAGTCCGTCTTTGCCAGGGAGCACTTCCATGAAGGCGCCGAACTGGGTGATGGAAACAACCTTGCCGGTGTAAACCTTGCCCACTTCGATTTCCTGGAACATGCGGTCGATCATCGCCTTGGCGCGATCGAGGCCTTCTTGTTTGGAAGCGTAGATGTGCACGGTGCCGTCGTCCTCGATGTTGATCTCGGCACCGGACTCGGCCTGGATGCCCTTGATGTTCTTGCCGCCTGGTCCAATCAGCTCGCCGATGCGGTCTGCCGGGATCTTGACGGAAACGATGCGCGGGGCGTGCGGGCTGAGCGGCTTGGGCTCGATGATCGACTCGGCCATTTTCTCAAGGATGGCGGTGCGACCGGCCTTGGCGATGTGGATCGCTTCTTCAAGCATGGCGAGCGGGAGGCCGGCGAGCTTGAGGTCGAGCTGATAGCCGGTGACACCTTCGCTGGTGCCGCAGAGCTTGAAGTCCATGTCGCCGTAGAAGTCTTCGGAGCCGATGATGTCCAACAGCATCTTGTGTGACTTCATGGAACCGTCTTCGTTGTTCTCGGTGACGAGTCCGACGGAGATGCCGCCGACCGGGCGGATGAGCGGGACACCGGCGTCGAGCAGGGCCATGACGCCCGCACAAACGGAGGCCATCGAGGTGGAACCGTTCGATTCCATGACTTCCGAGGAAACGCGGATGGCGTAGGGGAAGACGGTTTCGTCAGGGATGACTGGCTCGATGGAGCGCTCAGCGAGCGAACCGTGGCCGATTTCGCGGCGGTTGATGCCACCCATGCGTCCGCATTCGCCGACGGAGAATGGAGGGAAGTTGTAGTGGAGGATAAAGCGCTTCTCGTCTTCGCCACCGGCGTAGTTGTCGAAGTGTTGCTTCTCGTCGGCGGGTGCCAACGTGGTGATGGCGAGCGCTTGGGTTTCTCCGCGGGAGAAAATGGCGGAACCGTGAACGCGTGGCAGGGTGCCGACTTCTCCGTAGAGAGTGCGGAGGTCGCCGATGCTGCGGCCGTCGGCGCGGACACCTTTTTCCATGATGGAAATGCGGAACGCCTTCTTCTGAAGGTATTCGAAGGCTTGCTCGACGTCGAAGTCGGTCGCTTCCGGAGCGCGCTCCTTGATGGCCTTTTCAACTTCGTCGCGGAGGGCGCCGACTTTCTTGGCACGCTCGGTTTTTGATGGCGCGTAGATGGCGGCTTCGATGCGGGCGCCGGCGATTTCATAAGCGATCTCGAGCAGGTTTTCCTTGGCGAGGGTGAGTTCGTAGGAACGCTTTTCCTTGCCGGCGAGTTTCGCGAGTTCTTCCTGGGCGGCGACGAGTTTGACGACGGCGGCCTGGGCGAAGTGAAGAGCCTTGATGAATTCGTCTTCCGGGAGCTCGTCGGCTTGGCCTTCGATCATGATGACGTTGGTCTTGTCGCCGACGTAAATGAGGTCGAGATCGCTGTCAGCGCGCTCGTCGTGGGTCGGGTTGATGACGAATTGTCCGTCCACTCGGCCAACGCGCACCGCACCGATCGGGCCGGCGAATGGGATGTCGGAAAGGCAGAGGGCGGCGGAGGCACCGTTCATCGCGAGGATGTCGGAGTCGTTCACGCCATCGGCGCTGAGCAGGATGGCGACGATCTGGGTTTCGTAGAGGTAACCTTTCGGGAACAACGGGCGCAGTGGGCGGTCCGTCATGCGGCAGGTGAGGATTTCCTTTTCGGTCGGGCGGCCTTCGCGCTTGAAGTAGCCGCCTGGGAAGACGCCGGCAGCGGTGGCTTTTTCCTTATATTCCACGGAAAGTGGGAACCAAGTCTGGCCGGGCTTCACTTTCGTGGAGGAAACGGCGGTGACGAGGATGATGGTGTCGCCGCAGCGGACGGTGACGGCGCCATCGGCGAGTTTGGCGATTTTGCCGGTTTCGAACGTCATCGGGTTGGTTCCGACATCGGTCGTGATAGTGTGGATATTCATAGTCAGTATTTGTTTTCTTTTTTCAGTGCGTACGGCCCGTTCAGCGGGATGCGGAACGGGCATTCATCGTTTTCGGACAAAAATCCGCGCCTCGCATATTGGCGGGCGGCGGAGGTTTTTTGGCCGGCGACCCAAGCGGAATTTTGGTGCCCGGGCCGTTTCGCGAAACAGCCACTGGGTTTGTCCAGTGGCTGTCTTGCGGAGAGTGGTTAGCGGCGGAGTCCGAGGCTGGCAATGATCTGCTGATACTTCTCTTCGGAACCCTTCTTGATGTAATCCAGCAACTTGCGGCGCTGGGAAACGAGGGTCAAAAGGCCACGGCGGGACGAGAAGTCCTTCTTGTGGATGTTCAGGTGATCCGTCAGATGGAAAATCCGCGCGGTGAGGAGGGCCACTTGATAAGGGGCGCTGCCGGTGTCACCTTCGTGGAGTTGATATGCTTTGAGGTCGATTTCTTTAGTGCTCATGGTCGTAGGGGATGGATCCAGCGATTGCCAGATCGTCCTAAGTTGATGGTTGAGGGCGGAAGAAAGCGTCAGGGCAGGGGATTTGCAAGATAATTGCTGAATGTTCAGGAAGTTTTTAAAAATTCCTGCGAAGCGCCCAAGTTTACCCGCCCGAAGGGCTACGCCGGGACGCTCTTTCAGTTAAATCCGCGCTCCAATCTCGATCAATATTGAGAAGATCCACAGCAGGATCCAGAACTCGACTCCCCAACGGAATCGCCGCCCGCGAAACAGCCTCAAGAGCCATGAGGGCTTGCGGTCAGCCCAGACTCATGCATGCACCATGTCCATCCAACAGACCTACGACGGGCAAGGTGGTAGTAATGGACTTCAGTCTTGGACTACTTTCGCATCACGCCACCAGCGCTTTCAGTCTGCGGCAGACTTCCTCGACGTTGGCGCGCGAGTTGAAGGCGGAGATCCGGAAGTAACCCTCACCGGCGGAACCGAAGCCGGAGCCGGGGGTGATGACGACCTGCGCCTCACCCAACATTTTGTCGAACATGTCCCACGAGCTGAGTCCGGCCGGGCAGCCGACCCAGACGTAGGGCGCGTTCTCACCGCCGAAAACCGGGAGCCCGGCGGCGGCGGCAGCTTCGCGGAGCAGCTTGGCGTTGCCCATGTAGTGCTCGATGAGGGCGCTGACCTGTTGTGTGCCTTCGGGGGAAAACACGGCGGCGGCGGCTTTTTGGACCGGGTAGCTGGCACCGTTGAACTTGGTGCTGTGGCGGCGGCTCCAGAGCTGGTGGAGCGGGACGCGCTCGCCGGTGTCGGACTTGCCGCTGACGGTTTTCGGGATGACGATGTAGGCGCAGCGGACGCCGGTGAAGCCGCCGTTTTTCGAGAAGCTGCGGAACTCGATGGCGCAATCACGCGCACCTTCGATTTCGAAGATGGAGCGCGGGATTTCCGGGTCCTGGATGAAGGCCTCGTAGGCGGCGTCGAAGAGGATGATCGCGTCGTTTGCGATCGCGTATTTCACCCAGGCTTCGAGCTGCGCACGGGTAGCCACGGCTCCGGTCGGGTTGTTCGGGAAGCAGAGATAAATTAGGTCGGCGTGCTCTTTGGGAACGTCGGCGACGAACTTGTTCGCGGCGTTGCACGGCAAATAGAGCAGGCCGGAGTAGGCACCTTTTTCATCCGCGTCGCCGGTGTTGCCGGCCATCACGTTGGTATCGACGTAAACCGGATAGACGGGATCGGTGATGGCGATGACATTGCCCTTGCCGAAGATGTCGAGGATGTTGCCGGTGTCGCACTTCGAGCCGTCCGAGATGAAAACCTCGTCGGCGGAGATGCCGAGATTGGCGAACTGGTTGTCCACGATCGCCTGGCGGAGAAACTCGTAACCCTGCTCCGGACCGTAGCCCTTGAAGGTCTCGCGGCTGGCCATTTCATCCACGCCTTCGTGCATCGCTTTCACTACGGCGGCGGGCAGCGGCTCGGTCACGTCGCCGATGCCGCAACGGATGATGCGGGCGGCTTTGTCGGGGTTTTGCTCGGTGTAAACCCGCACCCGGCGGGCGATTTCAGGAAACAGGTAACCGGCTTTGAGCTTGAGGAAATTGGAATTAATCGTGGCCATGCGGGCGGACGTTTAACGGTCAAAGCGCAACCGCGCAAGGCCGGAGGTGGCTCCTCCCGGACATCACATGGGTGACGCGGGCGGCGTCGATCCACGCGTCCACCTCGTCCCAGCACTCCGGATCGTCGTGCAGCATGCCGGTGATCTGCTCGAAGGGAATGCGCGCGTTTGAAGACATTCGCGATCTCCGGCACCGGACACGCCGAGCAATGCGCGAGCCACTCGCCGGTCATCGCCGTGCGGTCGCCCATCTTGTTGAACTTCGCGTAATCGATCGCCGCCTCGGGGGCCAGGTTGAGGATGATGACAGGAATTTTCGCCCGGCGGACGACCGGCAGCACCGTGGAGGAAAGTGATGTCCACGTCCTCGCGGCGGAACTGGTGACCCGCGTCCATCGCTTTTTCCGGCGAATCGATGAGCCCGAGGTTGACGATTTCCACGCCCGGGCGGTCGAGCTTCGCGCTGACTTCTCCCAGGTAGCCTTCCAGCCGTTCTTTTAAACCGGCGAACTGCGGCCAATAGGTGTCCAAGCCGATACCAAAAAGCCCAACGCGAACCGGAGTGTTTTTCATTTCGCGAAACTATAGGATCGCCAGCGCTTTGGAAATGGAAGCAATGATCATTTGCATACGGAAAATGACCTCATCCGAAACCGACTATTTCCGCTACTTCCCCGCGACTCCGGACATGGCGCCCTAGGGCCTCGGCGTGACGGCGGCCGGGCATACCCGCATCAAGGCGGGAACCTCTTATCCGCCCGATCTTCACCCGGAAGATCATGAACTGAACTGGTCTCACGGACGAGTGCTCGACGCGCTCCAAATCGTGCTCGTTTCAAAAGGCGGAGGCTGGTTGGAAACCCGCGCGACCGGCCGCCGTCGTGTCCGCGCGGGCATGGTGTTTCTGCTCCTACCTGAAACATGGCATCGATACCGTCCCGATCCGCGGACGGGTTGGACGGAGAACTGGATTGAGGTCCAAGGCCCGGTGGTGGACGGACTGCTGACGGCCGGGACGTTTCCACCGGCCTCCATTCTCTATCTGGGCGCGATCGATGCCGGACTGGAGGAAGCTCTGGACGCCATCCATCGCCAAGTTTCGATAGAATCCGGTTCACAACCCGACCTATCCGCCGCTGCGCTGCGGGTCCTCTCGCTCTGCACGCGGGCCGCCAAGAGCGGCGTGCGGCCGTCACGCATCCAGCGCGCGGTGAACGAGGCGGAATGAATCCGCTCACGGCATGAACAGCACCTTCCCCGAGCGCTCCGGCGCTTCCAGCCGGGCAAGCGCGTCGCGATAAGCTTCTAGCGGATAAGTGGAATCCACGTGTTGGACGAGTTTTCCGGCGGCCACGCGAGCGGCTAGATTTTCATAAACCCCATGCACCTCGTCCCGCGGCGCGTTCTCGATCCAGCGGCTCACCCACAGCCCGCGGACTTGGATGTCGCGGAAAATCAGCAGTCCGTTAGAAATCGTCACCGGCTTGCGGCCCATCGCGCCGTAGGTGATGTGGCTTCCGCTTTCGCGCAGCAGTTTCATCAGGCGCAGCGCGCTGTCCCCGCCCACGGCGTTGAAGGCGAGCGCGGCGTTCGCGCCGCCGAGAACCTCCCGGGCGGAGGCGTGACCGGCATCGTCATCGATGAAAACATGGTCCGCGCCGAGCGCGCGGAGCTCCGCGAACAACTCGGACCGCCGGACGAAGGAAATCGTGCGGATGCCGAGATCGCGCGCCAGTTGGATGACGCAGCGGCAGACCGCGGAGTTGCCCGCGTTCTGGACGATCCAAGCGCCCTTCTCCAGCGCACCGAAGCCGTGAAGTAGTTGCCAGGCCGTCGCCGGATTCACCTTGAGCATCGCGGCCTGGAGCGGATCGATCCCCGCTGGCAATTTGAAAAGACTCTCACCGGGAACCGTCGTGTGCGAGGCCCAGGTCGATGCCCGGCGCAGGAAAATCACGCGGTCGCCCTCCTCGAAATCCGCGGAATTGCTCAGCTCCACCACCCCGCAGCCTTCGATGCCAGGCGTCGCAGGCAGCGGCGGTTTCACCCCGTAAGTGCCCTCGATGGTGTTCAGATCGGCCGGATTCACCGGTGCCGCGAGGATGCGGACGAGGACATCGCCGGGATCCAGTGTTTGGGAAATCAGGCACTCACCCTCGAATTCGAGAACATCCCGGGGATTCCCAAATTGCCTGAAAACAAGCTCCTTGCCGAAGGCCGCTGAATCGTCGTCTTCCATGAAGGTAATCTGCCACAAGAACGCGCCAGGCCAAGCGGGAAGAATCCGGAGCCAGCAAAAACGCGCCCGGTCCGCCGTTCTAACACGTCAAGGGTTGTATGGCTCCCGATCAAACCGCCGCCAACCGAAGGCCGCCACCCGGATTTTTCCTTGAGTTCGCCCGGGACCTCGTCAAGCCTCCACCCGTTGATGAGACCGCTACTGAAATGGCTGATGGTGATTTGCGCGCTGGCCGGGCTGAATACCCGCGTCCTCGCTGCCGATGCCAGCCAGGTCGCAGTCTGCGTCAAATCGGCCGACACTTGCTGCCTTGACCATCACGACGCGCCCGCGCCGGAGGAGCATCACCACGATGGCGACGAATGCCCGACAGATCACCACCACCACTTTGGCTGCTGCTCTCTGGCGCAGCCTTTGACTGTTGAAAACAACCTCAACGGCAGGCTCGGGATCCCCGGCTCGTCTTTGTTAGGCGTCCTCCATGAGAGCGAGGTTCCGCCCGAGGCACCGGTTCTCGGTTCGGAAAAGCCGCCGTTGATCTGAGCGCCGCTTGATCGCGCTCCGGCGTGCCCATGAGGCTCGCCGTCATTTCCCGCCTGGCACCAATCCGCCGGCCCGGGTCCCGTTTCAAATCCGCTATTTCAATGCGGGCCTTCATCTCAACAAACATGTCAAAATTCTATCC
This sequence comes from Akkermansiaceae bacterium, assembly GCA_947462535.1. Lineage (GTDB taxonomy): Bacteria > Verrucomicrobiota > Verrucomicrobiia > Verrucomicrobiales > Akkermansiaceae > Luteolibacter. The sequence goes on from CANHPN010000001.1 coordinate 90,621, forward strand.
ATTGGCCGTGCTCGCGCTTGCCGGCATGACCCTCCCGCTCCGCGCGGAACCTAACGTGATCGTCTCGCTGGCGAGCGTCGGCGACCGCATTCGCGCCCAAAATCCCGATCTCGCCGCCGCCCGTCTCCGCATCCAGGAAGCGCTCGGCCGGGTGAACCAGTCCGGCCGCCTCGCGAATCCGGGACTCGAGACCGCCCTCGATCAAAGCTCCGGCTTCCGCGAGGGGAAATTTGAAATCGGAATTTCCCAGCGCTTCCCGCTCACCAACCGGCTGAAACTGGAGGAAGACGTCTCGCTCACCGAGCTCAAATCCGCCGAGGCCGAAGTCCGCGAAGTCGAGCGCCAACTCACCGGCCAGGCACGCGAGGCGGTGGTTAAAGTGCTGGCCACCCGCCAGCGCCGTGAACTGCTGCGCGAGCAAATCGGTGTCTCGAAGGAGTTCGCCGAATTCCTATCCGAAATCGCTGCGAAGGGCGAAGGCTCGCCGCTCGACGTCGGCCAGGCGAAACTCGAAGCCGCCAGCCTCGCCCTGGAAATACGCCAGCTCGACGCGGGGGAAGCCGCCCTCCTCGGCGAACTCAAGCCGTTGTTAGGAATGCGCCCCGGTGAAACGCTTAGCGTCAGCGGAACCCTGCCGCCACCGATGCCGCCACCCGCCGAAACTGACCCGTCGCACCGTCCAGATTTCCAAGCCGCCAAGCTCGCCGCGCTCGCCGCCAAGCAGGGCGTCGCGCTCGAACAATCCCGCCGCTACGACGACGTGGAAGGCGGGATTTTCGCCGCAGCGGAACGCACTGAAGACGCGCCCGAGGGTTATCAAAATGAAGCGATCATCGGCTTGCGGTTCAAGATCGCCCTGCCGTTCTGGAACAAGAACGAAGGCGCGATTCAGGAGGCCGCAGCAAAAAAAGAACGCAAGGAAATGGAAGCCGTCGCCCTTGGTCGCAATATCCAGTTAGAAGCCGAAGCTGCGCGCGCCGAGATGCAGGAATGGGCGAAGATGATCGCTGAGATCAACGACACCCTGCTTCCGCTCGCCGCCGAACAATCCGCATTCGCCGAAACCACCTACCGCAACGGCCAGGGCGAAATCCAATCCGTGCTCCGATCCCGCGAAAAGCGCCTGCAACTCGCCGCCGCCCGGATCGCCGCGCTGCGCGAATTCCACCTTGCCCGCGTCCGCCATGAAACCGCCCGTGGCGGCGGTTTCTAACCGCCTTACCAAACCATCCCACCACTCTCAAACCATGAATTTCCGATCATCCATTTTCCTCGCACTGCTCACCACCTCCGCCCTCGCGGCCGAAGCGCCGCCACGTAACGAAAACACCGTCGTGCTTGATGCCGCCGGCGTGCAAAATCTCGGCATCGAAACCGTCACTGTCGAGGAATCCACTTTCGAACGTACTATCACCGTGCTCGGCAAAATTGAACATATCTGTGAGAGCCATTCCGTGCTCTCCAGCCGCATCGCCGGCAGGATTATCGAGGTCGGAATCCACAAAGGTGAGTTTGCTAAAAAGGGCGATGTCCTCCTCCGCATCGAAAGCCGCCAGCCCGGCGACCCGCCACCGGTCATCGAGCTGAAAGCACCCGCCGACGGCCTCGTCACCCGATCCGAAGGCCACCTCGGCGCACCCGTCGAACCCGACAAAGAGCTGATGGAAATCGTCGACCTAACGAACGTATGGGCCGTCGCCCGCGTGCCACAACACCAGGCCGACCTACTCAAGGAGGGTCTCACTGCCAGAGTCCGGATCCCCGCGCTCGGCAAGGAAGAGCATCAGTCGGCATTCCTCCGGCTCGGCACCGGCGGGGAATTCAGCCCATCCACCGTGGACGCGATTTTCGAGCTGCCGAATCCCGGCTCAAAACTGCGCCCCGGCATGCGCGCGGAGATTTCACTCATCGCCGCGAAACGCGAAGGCGTTTTCAGCATCCCGCGCGATGCCCTTCAGGGAGACCGCTCTAACCGCTTCGTCTTCATCAAGGACTACGAGCTGGCAAACGCCTTCGTCCGTGTCCCCGTCACGGTCGGTGAAATCGGCACCGAACGCGTGGAAATCACCGCCGGCCTTTTACCGGGTGATGAAGTCGTCACCCGCGGTTCCTACGCCCTGTCGTTCGCCGGAAAAGGCAGCGCCTCGCTCAAGGAAGCGCTCGATGCCGCCCACGGCCACCCTCACAACGAGGACGGCACCGAGATGTCGAAGGAGGAAATTGCCGCCGCCGCTGCAGGTGGCGGAGACCACGATCACGCCCATGGTGGCGGCGGACCACTCGTCATCTTCCTCGCCATCGCCTGCGGCGTGCTTTTCGTGCTGCTGCTCGCCTCGCCCTTCGTTTTCCGCACCCGCACCAAATTCTAACCGATCATGCTCAATCACCTGATCCGCTTTTCGCTCAAGAACCGGGCGCTCGTCATTGCCGCAGCGGTGCTCGTTCTTTTGTTAGGTCTTCGCGCCGCCACGGAACTCCCCGTCGAGGTTCTTCCGGACATGACCAAGCCCACCGTCACGGTGCTGACGGAAGCTCCCGGCCTGGCTCCCGAGGAGGTCGAAACCCTCGTCACCCGCCCGCTGGAAAACGCCCTGCTAGGCGTCGGCGGACTCGACCGCCTGCGCTCGAATTCCGACGTCGGCCTCTCGCTCGTTTTCATCGAGTTCGGCTGGGGCACCGATATTTACAAGGCCCGCCAGCTAGTCCAGGAGCGCCTGCAAGCCGCCCCGTTGCCGGAAAACACCCGCTCCGGCATGACGCCAGTTTCCTCGCTGATGGGGGAAATCCTGCTCGTCGGCCTGCGCTGCAAGGAAGACTCCATCGCCCCGATGGACCTCCGCACCCTCGCCGAGTGGACCGTCGCACGTCGGCTGCAAAGCATCCCCGGCGTCGCCGAGGTCCTCGCCATCGGCGGCGGCGTCAAGGAAGTCCACGTCGAGCCGGACCCGCTGAAAATGCAGGCCGAGGGCGTATCGTTAGAAGAACTGGAAACCGCCGTCTCGCTCTCTGCGGGCAATGCCACCAGCGGTTACCTCCAGTCCGGCCCGCGCGAAATCATGGTCCGCAACCTCGCCATGACCGCCGATCCCGAAGACATCTCCGCCGCCATCATCAAGCGCGACGGCGAGCGCATCGTCACTATCGCCGACGTCGCCACCGTGAAGTTCGGGGTCGCCACCATGCGCGGCGACGCGGCCATCGCCTTCGAGGGCGACAAACAGGAAACTGCTGGCGTCGTGCTCAGCATCGACAAGGCTCCCGGCTTCGACACCCTCAAGCTAACCGCCGAGATCGAAAAAGCCCTCGAAGAACTCCGCCCCGGCCTGCCGGGCGGAGTCGAAGTCGGAATCCTTTTCCGGCAGGGGGATTTCATCGAACACGCCGTCGGCAACCTGAAGGAAGCCATCCGCGACGGTGCCATCATGGTCACCATTGTCCTGTTCCTCTTCCTGCTGAATCTCCGCACCACCTTCATCACTTTAACAGCCATTCCGCTGTCTTTCGCGATCACGTTGCTTACCTTCAAATGGTTCGGCACCAGCGTGAACAGCATGACCCTCGGCGGCATCGCCGTCGCCATCGGCATGGTCGTGGATGATGCCATCGTCGATGTGGAAAACGTCTTCCGCCGTCTGCGGGAAAACGCCGCCCTACCCGAGCCTAAGCCGCGTCTCGAAGTCATCGCCGCCGCCTCCAGCGAGGTCCGCTCCAGCATCTTCTACGCGACGATCCTCATCGTGCTCGTCTTCGTTCCGCTGCTCGGTCTGGCAGGATTGGAAGGGCGGCTGTTCCGCCCGATCGCAATCGCCACCATCGTCAGCATGATGGCGTCCTTCGTCGTCTCACTGACGGTGATCCCGGTGCTCTGCTCGTTCCTTTTGAAGCCGAAAGAAGGCAGGGAGCACCGCGACGGGCCTTTGGTCAGAGCCCTCAAGGCCTTCACCCGCGCCACGTTCCTGCGCGCGGCTTTCGGAGCGCCGCTCGCCGTCATCGGAGCGGTTATACTGTTAGTTTTTGGTGCGGGCATGCTCTATCCGGGTATGGGCAAGGAGTTCCTGCCGACCTTCAACGAGGGCAGCGCCACCATTTCCTTCGCCAGCGCGCCGGGCACCTCGTTGAAGCAATCGAATGAAGTCGGCAAAAGAGCCGTCGAGCTGTTGTTGCAGATTCCCGAAGTCAAATCCGTCGGCCGTCGCGCCGGACGTGCCGAGCGCGACGACCATGTCATGCCTGTTTCCGTCAACGAGTTTGACGTCGAATTCCACGAAGGCGGCCGCCATCGCGAGGAGGTTTTCGATGAGATCCGCGAAACGCTCAAAGGCATCCCCGGCACCTTCGTCAACGTCGGCCAACCCATCGGCCACCGCCTTAGCCACATGCTCAGCGGCGTTTCCGCGAAAATCGCCGTGAAGATCCACGGCCCGGATCTCGACACACTCCGTCGCCTCGGCAGCCAGGTGAAAGATGTCGGGAAAAGCATCCCCGGCCTCACCGACGTTAACCTCGAAGCCCAGGTGCCCATTCCCCAGATCCGCATCGAGGTGGACCGTGCCCGTGCCCGCCTCGAAGGACTCGCGCCCGGTGCCATCAACAGCCATGTCTCTCGGTTGTTAGGCGGCTCCATGCTTGGTGAGCTCCGCGAGGGAGAGGCCACCGTGGACCTCGTCATGCGCCTGCCCGAAAGCTGGCGCACCTGGCCGGAGAAAATCGGCGATCTCCTCATCCAGGCACCCGATGGCCGCCACCTCCCGCTTTCGCTCGTCGCCGACGTGCATGAGGTCAACGGCCCTAACGTCATCAACCGCGAGAACGGCCAGCGCCGCATCGTCATCGGCGCGAACACCGGCGAGCGGGACCTCGAATCATTGGTGAAAAACTGGCAGCGCGCCGTTTCCGAACAGGTGAAACTTCCCGACGGCTACTCCCTGCGTTTCGAGGGCGAATACCTTGCCCGCGAGCAGGCGTCGGAGCGGATTCTCACCCTCTTCGCCATCATCGCCGGAGTCATCGCCGTGCTGCTGACCGGCTATTTCCGTAGCCTTTCACTCGCTCTTCAGGTTATGCTCAATCTTCCGCTCGCCCTCGCCGGAGCGCTCGCCTTCACCTGGTGGAAAATCGACAACATTAGCATCGCCACCCTCGTCGGCTTCATCGCCGTCGGCGGCGTGGCTGCTAGAAACGGCATCATGATGATTTCCCACTACCTCCACCTCATGCGTCACGAGGGCGAGGTTTTCGGCATCGGGCTCATCACCCGTGGCACATTGGAGCGGCTCGTTCCCGTGCTCATGACCGCGCTCGCCGCTGGCATCGCGCTCATCCCTCTGGTCCTCGCGCCCGGAGAGCCCGGCAAGGAAATCCTACATCCCGTCGCCGTCGCCATCGTCGGCGGATTGATTTCCTCCACCCTCCTCGACCTCGTCGTCACCCCCGCCGTTTTCTTCCTCATCGGCAGAAAAGCTGCGGAAAAAGCTCTCAGGCTGGATGCTCCGGCCGCCCGCTAGAAATAAACACAACCATCCCATGAAAACCAAACTGACCACCATCCTGCTCGTCCTTACCGCCGGCCTCGCCTTCGCTCACGAAGGGATCGAACTTGGACCTAACAAAGGCCGCGTCGTTGAATTCAGCACCAACGAAACCATGCATGGCGAAGTCACCGCCAAGGAGGGCAAGCTCCAAATCGCCTTACTCGACAAGGATATGAAGCCCGTGAAGGTCGAGGCCCAGTCCGTGACCGCCACCGCCGGAACCCGTGAGAAACCCGTCAAACTCGAAGTCAGTAAAAACGAGACCAGTTTCACCATTCCTGCCCCGAAAGATGGAGAATGGCTGATCTTGCAATACAAAGACAGTGCCTCCGCCAAGCCCATCACCGCGCGCCTGCACTTCAATGAGGAAAATTGTGAGCCTTGCGGCAATCCCGAATGGCGCTGCGCCTGCGCGGAGAAGAAGTGAAAGCGCGCCACCGAAAGGCCGGATCAGGCGGAATACTTGCCTTGACCCCGGCCTCTCATCCGTGAAACTTCAGACTTATGCGAAAGGTGATTGCAGCGTTCTTGCTGGCCTGCCTCGGGATGATGCTCCCGACAGCGGCGTCGCCCCTTCGCGTCTGTTTCCTTGAGCCACAAATCCTCATGGCCGATGGCGGCCCGGATTCCAAGTGCTGCCCGGACTGCACGCGGGAAAGCGATGAAAGCGCTGAGAGCGATCCCTGCTGCGTAGATCTCGAGGCGATGCCCGACGCTCCCGCGCCCCAGCCTTCGATCGAACTGCCGCCGGCCATCATCACCCTCATCTGTGAGAACGCCATTTTGGCACCGTCGAGAACCGAACGCGACCGCAAGGTTTTCGCACGGCCGGAACGGATCCGGGGCCCGACCTCTCCGGCGGCGCATCGAGCGGTGTTGGGAATCTGGAGACTTTAAGAGCTGAAGCTAAGAGCCGCTCGTGACCCCGCTCGTCCAGCGGGGTCGTATCGCATGCCCGTGTCAGGGCCTTGCCGTCTCCAAAATTTCCGATTCCCATGAACCCCGCTCCATCCCTCGATTCCCTTTCCCGCCCGGCCGCAGGGCTTCCTTCCGCGCGTCGTGTTCCCGCGTGGGCCATCCCGCTGACCATCGCCGTGGGATTTGCCGTCCTGTTTCTCGCGCTCTTCCGCGACCGCTTGCTGCCCGCTCCGGACGTGGATGTCGCCGTGGTGATGGCCACTTCTCCGGACCCGACTGCTGTCAGCGCTGCGCCCGTAGCGGGCAACTTGCTGTTCCAAGCCAGCGGCTGGATCGAGCCCGACCCGCTGCCGATCAAGGCGACCGCGCTCATCGACGGCGTCGTCGATATCGTGCACGTGCTGGAAGGCCAGGCGGTCGCTAAAAATGAACCGTTAGCCACGCTGGTCGACGCCGACGCCCGCCTAGCCCTCGCCGCCGCCGAGCAAAAGCACCAGATTTTGATTGCCACGCGCGCGGCCCAGATCGCCTCCATTGCAGCGGCGCGCAAGAAACTTGAATCCGCCCGCGCAACCGAGCAGGCAGCCCTAACACTAAAGGAGGAGGCGGCGGACCAGCACTCGCGCATGTCCGGCATGCGGCAAGGCACAGTGTCGGAATCCGACGTCGTCTCCGCCCGCCTGCGCCTCGATCGCGAGCGTTTGCAAAGCACCGCCGCCGAAGCCGATAGCGCGGCCGCCGAAGCGGAAATCACCCGCATGGAACTCGAAACGAAAGTCCGCGAGGCCGAGGTGGCCGCCGCCGCCGTGGAGGTCGATCAGGCGAAACTCTCGCTCGTCCGCACCCGCATCGTTTCTCCCGTCGATGGCCGCGTGTTGCGCCTGCTCGCTGCGCCGGGGCAGAAGAAGAGGCTCGGCATGGACGATCCCGACAGCTCGACCATCGCCATCGTCTATCAGCCGGACAAGCTCCAGGTCCGTGTCGATGTTCCGCTCGCCGATGCCGCCGGATTAAGCGTCAGCCAACAGGCGAAAATCCGCTGCAGTCTGCTTCCAGACAAGGTGTTCATCGGCGAGGTCACGCGCATCACCGGCGAGGCCGACGTCCAGCGCAACACCCTGCAGGCGAAAGTCCGCATCCTCGATCCGATCGACACGCTTCGCCCGGAAATGCTTTGCCGCGTCGAGTTTCTCGGCACCGCCGCTGGATCTGCATCCGGTTCATCCATCGCCTCACTCGCGTTGTGGATTCCTCAGGCAGCACTGGCAGACGGCGTCGTGTGGGTTTGCGATCCCGAATCAAAACGGGTGACAAAACGATCTTTGAGTTTAACCACCGAACAACGCGACGGCTTCATCCGCATTTCCGAGGGCCTGCGCCCCGGCGAGCAAGTCGTCCTTTCCCCCAACAGCCTGCGCGACGGCCAGCGAGTCAATCCCACTCTCAAACAACCATGAATCTCCCGATGATCCAATGCCGCGGCGTTTCGAAAAGCTACCACAAGGGCAGCACCATCGTGACGCCTCTCGAAGCTCTCGACCTCGATGTGCCGAAGGGCGAATTCCTCGCGCTGATGGGACCGTCCGGCTCGGGAAAAACCACGCTGCTCAACCTGCTTGCAGGCATCGATTCGCCTACCGCGGGCTCGTTGGTGATCGCCGGCACGGAGCTTGCCAAGCTCTCCCGGCGCGACCTCACGAAATGGCGGGCCCACCACGTCGGCTATATTTTCCAACTCTATCACCTCGTGCCGGTGCTTACGGCTTTTGAAAACGTGGAGCTGCCCTTGTTGCTCTCGCCTCTATCAAAAAGTGAGCGCCACGCCCGGGTGGAAACCGCATTGGCTCTCGTCGGCCTAGGCGACCGCATCCATCACACGCCATCCGAGCTATCTGGTGGCCAGGAACAACGCGTCGCCATCGCCCGCGCCATGGTCGCGGATCCTCCGCTGCTCGTCGCGGACGAACCCACCGGCGACCTTGACCGCGAGTCCGCCACCCGGATTCTCGATCTGCTGCGCCAGCTCGCCGCAGAGTTTGGCAAGACCATCGTCATGGTCACGCACGACGCCAAGGCCGCCGCCGCCGCCGATCGCATCCTGCATTTGGAAAAAGGCCAGCTTCTCGAAAACACATGAATCCCGCGCACAATCTGCTCAAGCTCGCTTGGATCCAGCTCGTCCGCCACCGTGTGCGCTCGCTGCTGACGATCCTCGGCGTCGCATCCGGAATGTTTCTCTTCACCGCCGTGGAAACCCTCCAGCGATCCTTGGCAAAGGCCACTGCCGCTTCCGCCGCCGACACCACGCTGGTGGTCTATCGACAGAACCGCTTCTGCCCCTCCGCAAGCCGCCTGCCCGAACATTATGCCGATGAAATCCGACGCATCGACGGCGTCCGCGAAGTCGTGCCGGTCCAGATCGTCGTCAACAACTGCGGCGCGTCGCTCGATGTCGTCACCTTCCGTGGCGTCCCTGGCGAACTGTTAAAAAAATTCGCTCCGGAAATCACCATCATCGATGGCAGCGAGGACGCTTGGCAACGCCGCGACGACGGAGCGCTGCTAGGCGAAATTTTCGCCCGCCGCCGCGGACTCAAGCCCGGCGATCGCTTCGATGCGGCGGGCGTCACTGTCACCGTTTCCGGCATCCTCCGCTCGCCCTTCGCGCAGGACAACAACGTCGCCTATGTGAAACTCCCGTTTCTCCAACAGGCGTCGCGCGCCGGGCTCGGCGTGGTTACCCAGTTCAACGTGCGGGTGAATGACTCGAAGCAACTCGAACCCGTGGCCAAGGCGATCGATGAAATTTTCCGCTCCGGCCAGGAACCCACCGATACCCGCCCGGAGAAAGCCTTTTTCGCCGAGACCGCCTCCGAACTCATCGAGCTGATCGGATTTACCCGTTGGCTCGGTGTCGGCGCGGTGCTTGCCGTGGGCGGTCTGGTTGCCAACGCGCTTCTGTTAGTCGTGCGCGGCCGGGTGAAGGAAAACGCGGTTTTACGGACCCTTGGATTTCCCGGCCGCGCCATCGCCTGGCTCGTCCTCAGCGAAGGCGGCATGCTCGGCCTCGCTGGCGGTGTGGTGGGCGTCGGGCTGGCCGCCGTTTTCCTGCGTTGGCAGAGTTTTACGATGGGCAATGAAGGACAAACCCTCGCCATCCAGCCGGACGTCACCGTCATCGCAATCGGCGTGGGCGCCGCATTGTTGTTGGGGATTTTCGCCTCCTTGTGGCCCGCATTCCAAGCGATGACCCAGCCGATCGTCAAAAACCTCCGCAGCTAACATGCTCCCATTCACCTATGCCGTGCGGAATCTGTTCCGCTCCAAATCCAGACTGCTCCAGACCATCGGCGGCAGCGCGGTGGTGGTGCTGTTGGTCATGGCCTCGGTCGCCATCAACCATGGCATGAAGCGCGTGCTTTCCGCCTCCGGATCGGAGCGGAATATCATCCTCGTCGGTGCGGGTTCGGAAGAAAGCATCCAGCGCAGCGAGGTCGCCGAGCGGACCGCCGGAATCGCCGAGGCCGGGATCATCGGTATCTCGGAATCCCTCGGGGTGCGCGCTGTTTCCAGCGAGATCCATTACATGAATTTCCTCAATCTGCCAGACGGCCGCCGCAGCCAGGGAGTGCTCCGCGGAGTCACAGCGCGGGCGCTGCGGGTGCATCCGGGGGTTCGTTTGATAGAAGGAGCTTTCCCGGGAGCGGGCGAGGTGATGCCCGGACGTCTCGCATGGCGGAAACTCGGTTGGAAAGAAAGCGACCTCAAGCTCGGCGCAACCATCATTCTCGACCACCAACCACTCAGGATTTCCGGTACCTTCGCTGCTCCCGGAACCGTCCTTGAGTCGGAAATCTGGGCCAATCTCGGCGATCTGCGGGTGCTCGCAAAACGGGAAACGCTCTCATGCGTGGTGATCCGTCTCGATGATCCCGCCGACTTCGCGGAAGCCGATCTTTTCGCGAAACAACGGCTCGATCTCGAACTCAGCGCCCTGCGGGAGAGCGATTACTACGACCGTCTCAGCGCCTTTTTCAAACCACTGCGGGCCATGACTTGGATCACCGCGGGGCTGATCGCCGCAGGTGCTTTATTCGGCGGCGTCAACACGCTGTATGCCGCCTTCGCCTCGCGCGTCCGCGAGATGGCCACCTTGCAAGCCATCGGCTTTGGACGCGGTGCGCTGGTAGTGAGCCTGATTCAGGAAAGCACGCTCGCCTGTCTGACCGGCGCGCTGCTCGCATCCGTCTTCGCGGTCACCTTGCTCGACGGCAGGACCATTCCATTTTCCATTGGCGCATTCACCTTGGAAATCACTCCTGTCGTCGCCATCACCGGCATTCTAACCGGGCTATTTCTCGGCCTGCTCGGCGCCCTTCCCCCGGCCTTCCGCTGCCTCAAGCCACCGCTTCCCACCGCTCTCCGAATGTCCTAGCATCAACAAAAAAACATGAAAACCACCTGCCTGCTCATCGCCGCCGCCCTTCTCGCCTCTTGCAAAGAGAAGCCAACCCAAGCCGCCGCCCCACCCGCCAAGGCGGCCAGCGCCGCCCTAACCGCCGTGCTCGCCACTCCTCCCACGGGAGAACCGCAATCCATCCATCTCGTCCGCTCGTCCGCCAAGCCCGGCGACGTGGTCACTCTGAGCGGCCGGATCATGGGCAATGCCACGCCATTCGTGGAGGGGCGCGCCGCTTTCATCCTCGGCGATCCCGATATTCTAACGGCCTGTAATGACACGCCCGGCGACAAATGCGAAACCCCGTGGGATGTTTGCTGCGATTCGCCGGAAGACAAAAAACGTGGCATCGCCACCATCCAGATCGTCGATGCCGAAGGCCGCGTCCTCAAGGAGTCCGTCGAGGGCGTCGGCGGGTTGGAAAAACTCGCCACCCTCACCGTCACCGGCAAGGTCGCCGAAGGTTCCTCGGCGGACCTGCTGATCGTCAACGCGCGGGCTATCCGTTCCGGCAAATGAATCCGGCAAGTCCGCGCGGACTGGATGCACGATAGAAGTGTAGATAGAAGTTGTCTGAAATAGATTTTCATGAGATTGTGTTCAAATCGTCGAGTGGCGCGAATCACGCGCGATCCGACTCCCTGTGAAGCAGGAAGACGCTATGAACACACAAATGGAACAAGATTCGAACCTTGGAGAGATCCGTCGGGTCGCGGTCGTGGTGGCCCATCCGGATGATGAAACCCTGTGGGCGGGGGGACTTCTCCTGAGTCATCCCGAGTGGTCGCCTTTCGTCGTGACGCTCTGCCGCGGAAGCGATCCGGAGCGCGCGCCGAAATTTCTATCCGCCGTCGAGCGGCTCAACGCGCAAGGAATCATGGGCGATTTGGACGATAGCCCCTATCAAGCTCCGCTCTCTGCCACGCTGGTGCGGGACACCATTCTGTCACTGCTGCCGGGGCGTGATTTCGACCTTATCATCACCCATGCCCCGCGCGGCGAATACACCCGGCACCGGCGGCACGAGGAGGTTTCGCGGGCGGTCCGGGTGTTATGGAAGAGGGGCGATCTCCGCGCAGGAAAACTCTGGCAGTTCGCTTACGAGGATGAGGGCGGAGCCGGCTCACCCCGGCCGATTGAGAGCGCCGATCTCCACTTCCTGCTATCAGAGGAAATGTGGAATCGGAAGCTCGCGGTCATCACCGATGTCTATGGATTCGGAGCGGATACTTGGGAAGCACGCGCGGCGACGCGCGCCGAGGCGTTCCATTGTTTCAGCGCGTAGGAGCCGGTTTTGGATAACTCCCCCACATGAAAATCCTGGTTCTCTATCACTACCCTCCCGCCCCCGGCGGACTGGCGACCCAAGGGGATCTCCTCTACAGGGGGCTGCTGGAGATCGGCGTGGACGCGCGGCCCGCCCACCTACAGTCGGATCTCGAAAAGGAATGGTATTACCGATCGTTCAAGCCGGACGTGGTGGTGGGCGTCGGCTTCTGGGGCGATGTGCCGGACATCGTGCTCCATCCCCAACGCTTCGGCATCCGCGCGGTGCCATGGATTCTGGCAGACGGTTATGTCGCGAACTACCGCGACGTCCTCGACGAAATGCCTCTCATCCTCGTGCCGTCGGACTGGGTCCGGGAAACCTTTGTCAGGGACGGTATTCGGGGCGACCACGCGGTGACCTTGCCTGTCGGATGCGACACGGATAGCTTCATTCCCCGGATGGCGGATGATTCGAAGGTCTTTGCCATCCGGGAAGCGCTCGGAGTTTCCCCGGAGGAGCTGCTGATTCTAACCGTCGGTGGCGACGCCGCCTCCAAAGGCGGCCGCGAAGTGATGCAAGCCGTTGCCAGCCTGGGCGACGACGTGCCGCCGTGGCGCTATGTCTGCAAGGTCTGGCCGCAGGACAGGACGACCTTGCAGAATGATCTCGATGCCCAATTGGCTCGCAGCCTCGGGATCGAGGACCGGGTGAGTTTCGAAACTCATCTGGTTTCGAGGAATCTCATGCCCTACCTCATCGCCGCGTGTGACGTCTATGCGGGTCCATCCCGGCTGGAAGGATTCGGGATGCCGCAGGTGGAGGCGGGGGCTTGTGGCAAGCCCGTCATCGGCATCCGCGCGATGGCCATGCTCGACACGCTGGTGCACGGGGAAACCGCTTTTCTCGCTGGCGTGGAGCGGGAAATCCGCATCACTGAAAGCGTGTTAGGACCCGAATCCGGCTTCGAGCCGAATCACCGGGTGGTCTTCGACAAGCCGCGCGTCTCGGACTATCGCGCCAGCCCGGAGGACATCGCCGGGTATTTGAAACAACTCCTCAACGACTCCGGACTCCGGCGGCGGATGGGCGAGGCAGGACGGCGAAGGGTGGTGGAACGCTTCGATTACCGGGTCGTCGCCCGCCGCCTGATGGAAATTCTCGACCAACATCCCCCCTGAAATGAACGCGTCAATTCAAGAAGCCAAATCCGCCGCGCTCGAAGTGCTCCTACACAATTCCTGCGGCCCCTATGACAATCTTCCGCGCACGGCGGGCTGGGGTTATCCCGAGCCCTACACCCGGGACCTGCTCATTTGCGCTCTCGGCATTTTTGCTTCCGGAAACGAGGTGCTGCTCCACTCGCTGCGGCGGGTGCTGGCGACACTCGCCCTGAACCAGAGTCCGCGCGGGATGATTTCCTCGCTCGTGCATGATCCCGAGGACCGCGGAGCCAGCGACACCACCCCGCTGTTCCTTCTGGTGTTAGGAATGTTCCGGAGTTTCACCGGGGACGAGGATTTCCTGGAGGACGCGGCGACAAAGGCACTCCGGTGGATGGACTTTCAGACCATCGACGACCGGGAGCTGATCGGCCAGCAGCCGACCAGCGACTGGCGGGACGAGCAATGGGTTCTCGGCCACGGCCTTTATGTCAACGCGCTCGTGCATGGCTACCGGAAAGCCCTGGGGATGGGCGAGCGCGCGGAAGCGCTGCGGATCGCCGCGAACCTCGCGGACGGCAGGGGCTTCGTCACTGGGGGCCGGGCCACCTATGCCGCATGGTTCTACAAGGTGCTGCGGGACAAGCGCTGCGATTTGCTAGGAAACAGCCTCGCCATCCTCACCGGACTGGCGGATCGCGAGCGGGCTTGCGAGATGCTGGCGTGGATCGAAGCGCGTTGCGACGCGATGCGCGACAGTGGCGAGCTAGCCTTGGATTTGTCACCTTGTTATTTCCCCTTCATGCAGCCCTCGGACCCCGACTGGCACCCCCGCTATGAAATCTACAATCAGCCCGGCCACTATCACAACGGTGGCGTCTGGCCCTTTGTGTGCGGTTTCCATATCGCCGCGATGGTGGCCGCCGGCGAGCAGGACGTGGCGGAAACAAAACTCCAATCTCTCACCAAGCTCGTATGGATCTCCCGAAAGCTGCCGCCCGCATCCTTCGGCTTCAACGAGTGGTTCCGCGCCCAGGACGGCAGCCCCGCCGGCGAGGACTGGCAGACCTGGTCCGCATCCATGTATCTCTACGCCGCCGCCTGTGTGGAGACGGGGAGGGCTTTGTATTTCTAGCGGAACCCCATGAAGAAACTCCGCGCATCCCATCGGCATCGACGCTCGCAGAGCGCCGCTACAAGCACCTCATTTATCTCCCGCGCATCATCCCGGCGGCAAGGCGGGGGAACGACAATAAGGTCGTTGCTCCTTACCTCGCCGCAACCAGATCATACCCGCGCCAGTCGCCGATGGTGATGTCGGCGAATTCGCCGACGGGGATGCTTTCGTCCACCATCACGGAGCCGTCGATTTCCGGGGCGTCCCACTGGGTGCGGGCGACGCCGGGTTGCTCGACTAACACGCGGACGGCTTTGCCGACTTGGGCTTGGTTGGTTTCTCCGGCGATGCGCTGGAGCTCGACCATCGCGCGAGACCAACGGCTTTTGCGGGTGGCGTGGTGGATGTGGCCGTCCATCTTGTTAGCGCGGGTGCCTTCTTCTTTCGAGTATTGGAAAACGCCGGCGCGCTCGAAGCGGAACTCGCGGATGAATTCCAACAGTTCTTGGAAATCCTCCTCGGTCTCGCCGGGGAAACCGACGATGAAAGTGGTGCGGATGCCGAGGCCGGGGATGCCAGCGCGCATGCGGCGGAGCAGGTCGCGGATGTAGCCGCCGCTGGTCACCCGCTTCATCGCGGTGAGCATGCGATCGGAAATGTGTTGAAGCGGGATATCGACGTATTTCGCGACCTTGTCGCACTCGGCGATGGTGGTGATGAGCTCGTCCGACCAATGCGCCGGGTGGGTGTAGAGCAGGCGGACCCAGAAATCGCCTTCGATCTTGTTAATCTCGCGGAGCAGGGTGGAGAGCGATTCGCCGCGGGTGGAATCGACCGGCGAGCTCGGGGTCGGGCGTTTGCCTTCCCACTGGTCCATGCCGAAGTAGGTGGTGTCCTGAGAGATGAGGTTGATCTCCTTCACGCCGGATGCGACGAGCGCCTGGACTTCTCTAACGACCGAGTCCTGCGTGCGCGAGCGGTGTTTGCCGCGGATGGTAGGAATGATGCAGAAGGTGCAGGTGTGGTTGCAGCCCTCGGCGATTTTGACGTAGGCGAAGTGGTCCGGCGTGAGGCGGATGCGCGGCGTCGAGTAGTCCGGGACGTATTGCGGCTTGAGGGTGACGAAATCGCGTGGGTCCTCGGTAGCGGACGGGCCTTCGGTTTTCTGGACTTCCGCGTCGTTTCTCTTTCCCAGCAGGTTCTCGATGATCGGCGCGACCTTGGTGATCTGGTCGAGGCCGATGAAGGCGTCCACTTCCGGCATGATGCCGGGAAGGTCCTTGGCGAAACGTTGTGACAGGCAACCGGCGACGATGATCTTCTGGCGCGCGCGGTCCGGGTCATCGGTGCGGTCCTTCACCGCGCCGAAAATGGCGTCGATGGATTCCTGCTTGGCCATGTCGATGAACGAGCAGGTGTTGATGATGAGGACGTCCGCGAGTTCGGGATCTGGTGTGAGGGACATGCCGGCTTGGGCGAGGTGGCCGATCATGACTTCCGAGTCGATGAGGTTTTTGGCGCAGCCGAGTGAGATGAGACCAACTGTTGTCATGGTAAATTCTGAAATGCGGAAAAACTGAAATGCTGAGATAAGAGAAAAAGGCGAGCGAAGCAATTTCAGCTTCTCAGCTTTTACTTCAATACTGCGGTGGCAGGATGAGTTCGTCGCCGACTTGGGGCTTGACCGGGCCGAAGCCGGGTAGGGGGGTCGCAATCGCGCCCTCGGCGGTGATGTCAGAAACCTTGAGCTGGCCGAGAATGCCGGTCTTGCGACGGATGGCGACAATGACGCCTGCCTGGATTTGCTCGGGCAGCAGCACGTCGAAGGTGACGAAGCCGCCGTATTGCGCGTCTTCGACATATTCCTTGATGCGGCCTATGAGTAGGGCGTCGCTGATCATGCGGGCGCGGCGGAGTTCGCTGTCCTTCGATTCGAGACCGCGCTTGTCCATTTCGACTTCTTCGAGATCGGCGACTTTCTTGTCACGGGCTTCGGCTTCCTTGCGGAGCTCGATTTCCTCGAGGGCGCGCTTGTTTTGCTCGAGCTGGTGCTTCATCGCCTCGAGTTCGGAGTTGGCGGGAGTCTGGACGGGCTGGCTGCGGAGCAGTTGCAACTCGCGCTGCATCTTGAGGTTGTCCTGCTCGGCGCGGAGTTCCTTCACTTGTTTTTGAAGGCGGGCGATTTCATCCTGCGGAGTGTTTTTCACGCCCTGCTTCATGCCTTGCCAGGAAACGGCCAGCGCGCCGAGCAGCAGCGCAATCGTCGCGCCGAGGAGAAGTTTCATCGTGTCCATGGGCGGGACGTTGGACGGGCCGGAACCGGATGTCAACGCGGGGTGAAAACTGCGGACGATCCGGAGTTCTGGCGCAGCCAGGCATCGGCGGAGGTCGGGTCCTGCTCCTTCCATGCTTCAAAAGTGCGGCGATACATGGCATCGCGTCGCTGCTGGTCGCCCATCCGTGCGATTGCGTTGATGGAGGTGAGGGGATCGCTGTCAAAGGAGCGCCATACGAAATGCTGCACCAGCCGGTCGTTCACGTCGTTCGGGAAGCGGTCCATCAGTGAGACTGCGGCCTTCGGATCGTCTCCGGCGACGCCGTTGATGATGCCGCGGAGCGCATTGCTGCGGGCATCACCGGCGGGAAGGGTGCTGAAGGAACTCCAGGCGGCTTGTTCGTCTTTTTTCGACCAGACGTTATACACATCATCCATGCGGCGCTGGGCGGCTTCGCCGGGGTTGGCGAGAAGCCAGGAGGCGGTCCCCGCAGGATCCGAGGCGGCGAGCGGTTCTGCGGCGCGCATCATGGCACCGTTGCGGAGGGCGTCATCGGTGATGGCGGTGATCCAGGAGCGGGCGGCTTCGGTGCCTTGCTGCAAGAGATGAGGCAGCATGAAGTCGAGGGCGATGCCGCGTTCCACGCTTTTGGGCATGCCGGTGAGGAGCTCGGTGGCCCGCGCGGGATCGGATGCGGCGATGCCGCGGATGATTCCCGGCATGAAGGGGTTGGCCTCTTCTCCCTCATAGTTCGCTGTTGCCCAGCGGATGGCGGCTTCCGGATCGGTCGATGCCCACGAGGTGAGAATGGTGCCTGTAGCGAATCCGTTAGTGGTGTTCTCCTTGGCGTAAGCAAGGGCGGACAAGGGGTCGGCCTGAGCCCATGCAGTCAGCAGCAGGGAATATTCGCCCATGCGGCCTTCGGTGAGGCCGAGGCTGCGGAAATGGGCGACGGTTTGCTCGAAATCGCCGGGTGCGAGCTGATCGATGAAAGCGAGCAAGGCGCGGTTCCGGTCCAACGGATTTTCGCCACGGATGATCGATTCCAGACGTGCCAAGCGGCCTTGGGTGGTTGATTTCGCGTCACGCTCCGGGCGGGTGGTGTGCGAGGAATTTTTGGGTTGCCCGCTATTTCCC
Source organism: Akkermansiaceae bacterium (assembly GCA_947462535.1). GTDB lineage: Bacteria > Verrucomicrobiota > Verrucomicrobiia > Verrucomicrobiales > Akkermansiaceae > Luteolibacter. Next base: position 108,489 of record CANHPN010000001.1, read on the forward strand.
GCAGAATCCCTCGATGACGAGCGGGTTGACCGGGTTTCGGCCGGGCCGACTTGATCTTTCTCCGACGAGCCCGGAGACGAGGCGCGACCCGCCATGAAGCCTCCAACTCCGATGAGAACAAGGGCGGCGAGGGCGGTGAGTGGCGTGAGTTTCATGAAGTTTAAGCAATGGACATTTTTACATCACGATAACGATCCGCGCTCCCGGTTTTTTCCAAAAACCGCCTGAGCCTCATCCTGCGAAGGCGTTCGCGGGCAGTCCCTGGACGCCTAGCCCGCGGATCACGAACAAGCGCCCGGCGTGCTCCTCCGCCACGGATTTGTGGACGCCGGTGGTCACGTAGAGGTCCGTCAGATCCGGCCCGCCGAACGCGCAGGCGGTCGTTTCCAGACACGGCAGCTCGACGCGCCGCAGCTCCGCGCCCGACTGTGGATTGAAGCAAACCACGCAAGCGCCGTGGCAAAACGCGATCCATAAATTCTCGTCCGCATCGATCGTCATCCCGTCCGGCGAGGCGTCGAGATGTGCGGTGGAAACCACGCCGCGCATGTTCCGCAAGTGGCCGTCCTCGTAGTCAAAGGCGAGCACTTCCTGGCGCGGCGTATCGATATAAAAAACCGTTTTCCCGTCGGCGGACCAGGCGATGCCGTTGGAGTTGGTGACCGGACCGAAGGCTTCGTGGAGCGTGAGATCCGGGTCGAGCCGGTAGAGCCGGGCGTCACCGGTTTTTTTTGCAAGGCTGATGGTACCGGCGAAAAAGCGGCCGTCGGGCGAGCATTTGCCATCGTTGAAGCGGTTGTCCGGCTTGTCCGGTTCCGGGTCGGCGATCGGGGTGAGGTGGCCGCTTTCCTCATCGAGAAAAAACAGCCCGTGATCGCCGGCGATGACCAGCCCGCCGCTCTCGCGCGGAACTACGGTGCCCACGCGCTGGCCAACGTCCCAAGATTTTTCACTCCCGTCCGCCGGGTCGAAGCGATGGACGCGGTGGCCCTCGATATCGACAAAATAGAGCGCGTCACGCCACCAGACGGGGCCTTCGCCCCATTGGCTGCGGATATTTCCGATCGCTTCGATGCTGACCATGCCCGGAATCCTAAAAGCCGGGGGAAACGCGCGCCATCGTAAAATCACCGATCCCGGGCTTTCATTCCATCTAACTTCCTGACAAGATGCCGCCCATGCGCAGCGAGGCTTCCAGCGATGTCTTCAAAGTATGGCTCTACGCCGCAGCCTCGGTTGCTGTTGGGCGCGAGGACTTCCCCGCTGCTTTATGGTACCGGAAAGGCGATCCCGGAAATCTGTTCCACCAAGCAAACCAACGGCCCGCTGGAGTGGCTGGCGGGGATTTGCCTGACTCACTCATGTGGGTGATTTCCGGCGCGGCGCTGAAACAAGGCTTGGCTCCGCTCACCGGCATCCTCCTCGCGAGGATTCCTCGTCAACTACCTCACCGCGCCCGCCGATGACACCGACACCCCGGCTTGAAATCCGCGGCTGGCGCAAGCTTTTGTCCTGCGGCCTGGACCTGCTCTATCCGCCGGTCTGCGTGCTCTGCCTGGAAAATCTATCCGACGGCCGGGCCTTGTGTGACGCCTGTGACGCGGACCTGCCGCGGCTCGCCGAGCCGTTTTGCCAAAGCTGCGGCGAGCCGTTTCCGGGAGAAATCGAAGGTCCGTTCGCCTGCCCGAATTGCAGTAAACTCAAGTTCGCCTTCGAGTTCGCGCGCCCGGCGATGGTGCGCGACGAGCGCACGCTGGAAATCGTCCACCGCCTGAAATACGGCCGAGAGCTCCACTTGGCGAAGGACCTCGGCCGCCTCGCCGCGGGGGCGTTTGGCGATCCCCGGCTGGCTCGTGCTCTCGCGGAAAACTGGCCGCTGGTCCCCGTGCCGCTCCACCGCAAGCGTTTCCAGCACCGCCATTTCAACCAAGCCGAGGAAATCTCCCGAGCGCTATCCGCGCACACCGGCTTGCCCGTCGTCCGCGCGCTGTCAAGGATCCGCGCCACCGAGCACCAGACCGCGCTCACCCGTTCGCAGCGCCTGGAAAACCTCCGCGGGGCCTTCGTCATCACCGCCGCCGGCCGCCGCCGGATGGAACAATTCCCGGCGGGCGCGGTGCTCGTCGATGACGTGCTGACCACCGGCTCGACCGTGGACGAGTGCGCGAAAATCCTCCGCCGCGCGGGCTTTCAAAAAGTCGTCGCCGTCACCGTGATGCGTGGCTAACGGATCACCCGCGCGGAATCAAACCGCCGCAAAACGAAGTGACAAATCACCGCGGTCAGCGCGAGACCGAGGAGCGGAAAAACTCCGGATCGCAGCGACCCGCCCAAGCCCCACGGATGCAGCGGATGAACGGGCACGGATTGGTAAATCATGTTGAATCCCTTGAACGCGAGAATCCAACCGGCGTGGAGGCCAATCGAAAACCACAGTGCCCCGGTCCGCACGCGCGCCCTCGCAAGCACCATCCCGACGACGAACAAGATCGCGAAATCCGTGATGAAAAACTGCGGATCGGCGAAATGAAGCAGGATTTTCCCCAACAACTCGAAGCCCGCCAGCGGAGCTCCCGGCGCGGCGATGACCGCCCCGGCCGGCGGTTGCAGGAAATGGACGAAGGCGAAGCAAAGCGATGTGCCGAGACAGGCGGTGAGCGGCCTGGCGAACTTCAGCCAGAGACCTAACAAAACACCCCGGAACAGCCATTCCTCCAGCAGGGCGGCACCGATGGCGGGTGCCAAGATCCCGCCCGCCAGCTTTCCGATGCCAAGCACTCGGGGACTTCTCGGAGCGTAAGCCCCGCAAGCTTCCAGAACCGCGCCCGTCGCCCACAGCATGCCGCCCGCGATGACGCATCCGGCCGCCACCTGGATCAGCGCGGATTGCCTAGGAATCCGCAGCGTGACCAATCCCGCACCGTAGCGGATCCGCCGTAAAAGCAGCGGCAACAGGACCACTGCGGAAATCACCAGCGAGCGGCTGAAATACCGGTTGAAGCTCGCCCGGCGGCACGCATTTCCCAACCACTCGGCGAGCGCGTTCAAATCGCCGGCCGCGGAAACTCCTCCGAACCATTTTCCCGCTTGGTAAAGCCACGGCGAAATGGTCGCGGCCAGCAGGATCGCCGAGACGACCCACAGGATGACCGCGCCGGCTTCGGATTGGAAAAATCGTTTCAAGTGCGTCAATCTGGGATGTTCCCGTGCCTCTTGTCGAGACGAGCATGAAAAAAGCCGCCGGGAAAATCCCCCGACGGCTTTTTGAAATTAGAAACGCGGATTTATCAGAGCCCGCGCAGGGTCGCCTTGATCGCTTCGAAGTTCGGCTGGTCGCCGGGATTTTCGAGCACCTCGGCGTATTGGACCACGCCGGATTTATCCACCACAAAGGCCGAACGCTTCGGCACACCGCCCATGATCAGGTTCTTCGCGGGCAGGAATTGCTCGTAAGCCACGCCGTAAGCCTCGGTCACCTTATGCTCGTAATCGCTGAGCAGCGAGATCGTGATGCCTTCCTTTTGCGCCCAAGCTTCCTGCGCGAACGGATTGTCGCCGGAAATGCCGAGCACCTTCGCGTCGAGCGCGTCATACTCGGAAATCCCTTGGGAAATCGCGCAAAACTCCGCCGTGCAGCCGCCGGTGAAGGCCATCGGCACGAACAGCAGGACGATGTTGGATTTCCCAACAAGCTCGCTCAGCGTGACCAGCTCGGGTCCGTTGGCGGTTTTGCTGACGAGGGTGAAATCTGGGGCTTGGTCGCCGACTTTAATGGACATGGTGGTTTGTTGGTTGTTTGAAGTTCGTCGGCATCCTAGAACGCGGTATCCGGATATGTCATACCAATTCTCACAATTTGGCCAACACCTCGGCTGCGGCAGCGGAATCGGCGAGCTGATGGACGACCTCGGCCACGCCCTCGCCAGCGGCGGACCCGACCTGAAAATGCTCGGCGGCGGCCAACCCGCCCGCATCCCCGAGATCAACGCCATCTGGCGGCGGCGGCTCGAAGAAATCATGGAGGAAATGGGCGGACTCGAGCGCGCGCTCACGACCTACGACCCGCCGGGCGGAAATCCGCATTTCATCCAAGCCATCGCCACCCTCTTCCGCGAGACCCTCGGCTGGGAGCTCGGCCCGGAAAACGTCGGTGTCACCAGTGGCGGCCAGACCGCCTTCTATTTCCTCTTCAATCTCCTCGCTGGACCGATGCCTGGCGGCAGCCGCCGGAAAATTTTACTTCCGCTCGTCCCGGAATACATCGGCTACGCGAACCAAGGTGCCAGCGGCGATCTTTTCCGCGCCGTCACCCCGCTCATCGAAAAAACCGGCCCGCACGAGTTCAAATACCGCGTCGATTTCAGCCAGCTCGAAGTCACCCCCGACATCGCCGCAATCTGCGCCTCACGCCCGACCAACCCCACCGGCAACGTCCTCACCGACGAGGAAATCGCCCGCCTCTCCGCCATCGCGAAAGAGCACAATATCCCGCTCATCATCGACAACGCGTATGGCGCGCCCTTCCCTGGCATCATCTTCGCCGACGCCACGCCGTTCTGGGAGCCGCACGTGATTTTGACGCTCAGCCTCTCGAAACTCGGCCTGCCCGGCACCCGCACCGGCATCGTCATCGGCCCGCCGGAAATCATCCGCGCGCTCGGCTCGATGAGCGCCATCGCCGGACTGTCCAACCCGAACATCGGCCAGCAAATCACCCTGCCGCTCATCAAGTCCGGCGAGATCCTGCGCCTCAGCCGCGAGGTGGTGCGCCCGTTCTACCAAGAAAAATGCCAGCTCGCCCGCCGCGCCGCGGTGGAAGCGTTCGGCGACGACATCGACTGGTTCATGCACCGCAGCGAGGGTGCGCTATTCCTCTGGTTCTGGTTTCCCGGCCTGCCGATCACTTCCCAGGAACTCTACGAACGCCTGAAAAAACGCGAAGTCCTCGTCATACCCGGCCAGCACTTCTTCTTCGGCCACGATGATCCTAACTGGTCCCACCGCCACGAGTGCGTCCGCGTTTCCTACGCCATGGACGAAGCGGTGGTCAGAGACGGGCTGAAGATCATCGCGGAAGAAGTGCGCCGCGCCTCAAAATAAGGGGAATGGACGTCTCGTCCCTTTGCATGTGTGGGCGAGACGTCCCCGCTCCCACGGACCCATCCCCTTCCACCGGCCCCGCCGTCTAAGGAGTGGACGGCCTGCCGCCGGCGAAATGAGGTGCCTGCGGGCTACTCGCCGGTGCCGTCCGGCGGCAGGATCTCGTCGGTGAGGCGCTTGGCACCGGCGTCCGCGAGGTTACTTTGCGGATAGATGCTGCGGGCCTTGAGATACCACGAGAGCGCGGAGCCGATCTGCTTGGGCGTGCGGCTCTCGAACTGCCGCGCCTTGTCGAGCGCGCGGGTGAAGTCGGCGACCTTGGGGGCCAGTAGTTCCAGCTCGCGGCCGAGTTTCGGGTCGTCCGGGAAATCCTCGCGCAGCTTGGCGAGCTGTTCCCACGCCGCGTAGTCCTGGCCCATCTTGCTGAATTCCGAAGCCTTGCCGAGCGCGGTTTCGATCTTCGTGAGATTGGTCATGATCTGTTTGAAGGCGTCCTCGCGCGCCGGGTCGCCCTGGATCGCCGGGGCGATTTCATACTGGCGGCGGGCGACTTCACGGAAGTTCCCCTCGCTCAGCAAGCGGTCGAAATCGTTGCGGATCAGGATCAGCCCGCCGGAGTTGCTCACGAGATTGCGGAATTCCTTGAGCTTCGGATTGGTCGGCCAGATCTCGGCGGCGGCCTTGATTTTCTCAGCGGCCTTGTCGCTTTCCTTGGCGAGCAGGTGGCCCTTGGCCTCCTCGATCGCGAGGTCCGAGGCAAGGGTGTAGGCGGCGATGGCGCTGTCCACCTTGGACGACGGGAAATCCTTGGATGCGCTTTTCAAGCGTTCTGCCAGTTCCATGGTCTTGGTATAGTCGCGCGCCTGGAGAGTGCCGTAGAGCTCGTGCAAATCGCGGACGTATTCGGCGATGCGGCGCTTTTTCTCTAACGAGAGAGTCGCCACCGGCGCGAGGTATTCGCCGAACGCGAAGGCTTCCATCAGGCGCTGGGAGGCGTTGTGCAGTTCGCCGCGCGAGAGCATGAGGTCGAAGGCTTCGATGTATTTGCCGGTCTCGCGGATGACCTCGTTAGAAAGCGAGTCGAGCGAGGCGACCGTCGGGCTTACGCCGACGGATTCGGAGAACAGCTTGGAGACGTCCGAGTCCTTGTCCACGCGGAGGGTGGCGTCGCCGTCTTTCCAGATCTGGTTGTAGAAGCGGGCGGCCATCAGCACGTGCTCGTAGCGGCGCTGGACGAACCACTGGATCATGCTGACCTGGTATTGCGCCTTGGTGCGGATGGTTCCGGCTTCGGTGCGGACGATGTTGGCTTTCTTGAGCGCCTCGATTTCCGCGATGCGGCGGAGCGTGTCGGCGTATTTGAGCGAGTTGACGCCGGCACCGGGATTGGTCGCGGGCTGGGACTTGTCCTTCTTGTCTTTGACATCACTGGAATTCCCCAGCTCCTTGTCACGTTCGTGGCGGGCTTTCCAATCGCCCTCCAGGATGATGGTCTTCTTCTCCTCCTCGATGGATAGATTGAGTTTCTTGAGGCCGTTGACGTCCTGCTTGGCGAGCATGGCCATATAAATGGACTCGGCCAGCGAGCCGCAGAGGTTGGCGTCTCCCGGATAGGCGGACGCGCCGGGAAGCTGGGTGAAAGCGGCGTAGAGATCGGGGCCGCCGCTGCGGAAGGGGGAAATGGTCGCGAGGATCTGGGCGATCGTCTCGCGGTATTTCTCGGCGGCCTCGCCGTTCTCGGGCGGTTGGCTGAGGTATTTCTCGAAGCGCGCCTTGAGCAGGCGGTTGTCGCCGAGGGGGATGGCCACGCCGCCGACGGTGATGGTTTCGGCGGACGGGTCGAGCATCGGGATTTCCTGGCCGAGCGGGCCGACGGCGGGTGGCTTTTTCTGTGCGGGCGGCGCGGTGTCGGTGGGTGTCGCGGCCGGGGCGGGTTTCTCGGCGGGCGGCGGTGTGTAAACCTGGGCGTGGGCCAGACCGGTGAGGCAGAGCGGAAGCAAAAGGCAGAATTTCATGGGATGGCAAATTGCAAGTTAGAGGCGGTTCACGCCTGTGGCCACGGGGATGCCGCCTTGCCGAAATTTCACGCGGAACGCGTATTTCTGCTTGGTGTCGATGTTGAGCTTGTGGAAGTCCTGTGGAATCTCGATGCCGACGAATTCAGCGCCGCCGGGCGCTTCCATCTTCACGCTGACGAACTGCCCGCGGCCGGTCGTCCACTGGAGTTTCTCGTCGATCTGGCCCTCGATGACATACTCGTTGCCGCGCAGGCTGTTGCCGTTCTCTAGCAACTCGTCCACGCTGAGCTTGGCGACGTCGCCAAAGGTCGCGGTTTTTTTCCCGATGAGGGATTTGCCGGCGACCACCGCGACGACGATGGCGGCGATGGCACCGATGATGATTCCGGGATGAAGATGTGAGCTAGCGCGACGTGCCATGATTCGTGAGTGGGTTTCAGAGGAGAATCTAAACGGGAAATCCCTGAAATCGAGGGCGAAAATCCGCTCAGTCCCATTGTGGCCTGCGGGCACCGGCCCAGGTGGCGATGAGCGCCACCGCGATGTGCGCGCCGAGGGCGTAAAAGCAGATTTCGCGGGCAGACAGGCTGGTGTCGATGACCGACTTGACGGCGTTGTAAACCTGCGGTTGGAGGGCTTCCACCGAGCCGGACCACGCCCAGTAAGCGGAAATGAACGGGCGGGTGAAGGCCTCGATGTTTTCCGGCAGCGCCAGCACCGCACCGGACAGCGGGAGCTGGAAGCCGACGAGGTAGATCGAAAGCAGGGACGCCTGCTCCGCCGTCCGCATGAGCGAGGAAATGGCCAGGCACACGGCCGTCATCGCGGCGTTGACCAGTAACAGGAACCCCGCGTGCTGAATGAAATCCCCGCGGAAGGCACCGAAGAAGTTCACGAAAAACGCCATCCACAGCGATTGTCCGATGACCAGGCAGGCGAGGAACGCCACCTTGGATGCGAGGTAAGCCGTGGGCCGCAGCCCGCCGAATTTCTCCTTCTCGTAAATCGGCCGCTCGCCGGCGATCTCGCGAGCGGAGTTGTTAGATCCCATCAGCGACAGCAGCACCACCTGGAACATGATGATCCCGGAGATGGCCGAGCCGACCTTCGCCTGGTCCGAGGACACCAGGATTTTCTCCTCGATCTCCGCCCGCTCGCTTTGCCGCGTGTCGGAAAAACGGCGGATGTTGCCGGAGGCCTTGTCGCTGAAAATCGTGACGAGGATGGGAAAGCAGACGATGATGGCGAGCTGGAGAAACACCTGCCCGCGGTCGCGGAAAAAGATCCGCCAACGGCGCGACAGCAGGGTGGCGAACTGGCTGAGAAATCCGGGCAGCCGCAGGGTTTCGCTTTCCTCGACCGCCTCGACCGGCGGGGTGGGGAAATCCCCGCTGGCGACGAGTAGCGCGCGTTTTTTCCCCATCATTTTCTGATAGGACTCGCGGTGCTTCTGCCACGAGCCGTGCCAGCGCTCGGATGGCTGGGTGGCCAGCCGCGGATAAACCTCCTCGGTGTCGCTCACGGAGAAATAGTGGGTCAGTTGCTCCGGCGGGCCGTGGAACGCGACCCGGCCCTCGTGCAGGACGAGGATGGAATCATACAGCTCGAGATGCGCCAGCGAGTGGGTCACCGAGAGCACGATCCGGCCGTCCTTGCGCGAGAGATCATGGAGCAGGCGGACGATTTCGCGCTCCGAGCGCGGGTCGAGGCCGGAGGTGACTTCGTCGCAGAGCAGGAGCTTCGGGTCGGAAACGAGCTCCATCGCCAGCCCGAGGCGGCGCTTCTGGCCGCCGGAAAGCACCTTCACCTGGCGGTCGCTGATCGGGCCGAGTCCGGTTTCCTCGAGCACCTGGTCGATCCGGTGATCCAGCTCCGCAGTGTCGCGGCAGCGGACGCGAAGGCGAGTCGCGGCCTCGACGGATTCGTCCACGGTCAGCGGGTCGTAAGCGATGGAAAACTGCGGCACGTAGCCGATTTCCGAGGGCGAGAAGTCGCCATCTTCCGATAGATTCCGGGAGTCCCAGAACAACGCGCCGGCCGACTCCGGATTGAGGCCGGCGATGGTTTTGAGCAGGGTCGTTTTGCCGCATCCGGACGGGCCGACGATGGCCATGAAGTGGCCTTTGGGCACGCGGATCGAGACGCGGTCCACGAGCGGGACGTCCTCGCCGTCTTTGCGGATGGTGAAACTGACTTCTTGGAGCTTGAGCACGGAATAAAGGGTTCTGGACAAGTAGCAAACGGCGGGGATTCGGGATCTCTATCGTCGGCGGGAAAATAAAATCCAGACCGGTCATTCGATCGGCACGATCCGGAAGGTGCCGCCCGCTTTCTGGTGGAGCGAGGAGGCGAGAGTCGAGGCCATGTTTGCGGCTTCCGCAGGGGCAGCGGCGGGCGAGTCGTGGTCGAGGGCATTTCGCAACGCGCCTTCCACCAGCTGGCCGCAATGGATCTTCATCGGCGGCAAGGGGCCGAGGTCGCCGGTCAACTCGCTGGCGGTGAGGTGCTTGGCCTCCTCCGCCGTTTTCCCGCGGAGAAGTTCGGTGGCCATCGACGCCACCGCGATCGCCGTCTGGCAGCCGAAAGCCTGGAACGACGCGCGGTCGATGACGCGCTTGCCGTCTTTTTCGGTGAATTTCAGCCACATCCGCAGCATGTCGCCGCACTCGGGCGAGCCGACGGTGCCTATGGCGTCGGCGTCCGGGATTTCGCCTTGGTTTTGCGGATTGGCGAGGGCGGCGCGCACTTTGCTTTCGAATGAACTCATGAAGGCGCGGAAGGTAGGCCAGGATGGCGGGCAGTTCAAGCGCGGGTCTGCCATGGTGGCCTTGTAATTTCCGGGATCTGCGGCTTATAGGGGAACATATGGAAATCCGGCCGTGAGCTTCTACTTCGCGCCGAACTGCCGGCCGCGCCCGGTTTCCCAGGCGCTGCGGACGCTGGCATGGAGTGCGCTGAGATCCGCCGCCGAGAGAATGCGGTATTCGATCGTCCGGGCATGGCTGGTTTCCGGGTATTTCTTGATGACCATGTTCTGGACATCGTTACCGGCGCGATCGGCGGCTTTTTCGACGATTTCGCGCCCGCGTTTCGCGAGGTCGGCCACCGCGTTTCCCGGCGCGGCGTCCGTCACCGGCGAGATGTGGTAAAAGCGGGCGAGCGCTTGGCCGAGCGCGTCCACCGTGACTTCATCCACGATGACCGCTCCGTCGAGCAGATACTTGTGCCGGCTGACCGAGGAAATCCGGTCGAGGGCCACCATGTAGTGCCCGCCGTTGAGAGTCGCCTGCCAGAAACGGTTAGGCCCGGGCGAGTCACCCGCCTTGCCGACGTCGGGAGTGGTCTCGTCTTGGGCGCTGAGTTGCACCGAGCAAATGAGAAATCCGGTGAGCCAAAGCAGCAGAGTTTTTCGGAACATGCGGACAGCGTGGCACGCTCATTTCCATTTGACCAGCATCAGGCTGCGGAAATCTTGAAATCGTTTGGCAACGCGCGGCGGCAGGTTTGATTTCAAACGTGGGAACAACCGGAATCTTCTTCGAGGCCATCGGTGAATCCGGCTTCCACCCCGCTTATGAAATCATCGGCAGGGATGATGTCACGGACACGCCACCGCGTCTCGCCTCACTAATGGCCCGGTCACCCTTGGGCCGCGTGCAGCCCGCTGCCGCTTGCAACAGCCAGCCTGCTGGCCGGGGTGTGGAAGGCCGCCAGACCCCGAAAACCTAATTTCTGATGCAGGAGCACGCATCCGCGCGGTATTTATCCCGAATCCCGCCTTGCCATCCCGGCAAAAACCGTGCATAGCCCGCCCCCCTTCGCACGGAGGTCGTCCATTATCCAATCGTTCCCATGTCTCTGAAAATTCGTAATCTCGCCATTATTGCCCACGTTGACCATGGGAAAACCACCCTCGTCGACCAGCTTCTCCAAGCGGGCGGCACCTACCGTGAAAACCAAGCCACCACTGAGCGCGCGATGGACTCCATGGACCTCGAGCGCGAAAAGGGCATCACTATCAAGGCGAAAAACACCGCCATTCTCTGGGAAGGCTATACCATCAACATCGTGGACACCCCGGGCCACGCCGACTTCGGCGCCGAGGTGGAACGCGTCATGAAAATGGTCGATGGCGTGCTGCTCGTCGTCGATGCATCCGGCGGCCCGCAGGCCCAAACCCGCTTCGTTTTGCGGAAAGCCATGCAGGAAGGCCTCAAGCCGATCGTCGTCATCAACAAGATCGACCGCCCACTCGCCACTCCGGAAAAAGTCCACGACCAAGTCCTCGAACTCTTCCTCGACCTCGACGCCGACGAAGAGCAATTCAACGCCCCTTTCGTCTATGGCTCCGCCCGCGACGGCTATTTCATGGACCATCCCGGCGACGAGCGGAAGGACTGCATTCCTCTCCTGCGCAAGATCATCGAGCACATCCCCGAGCCGAAAGCCGATCCGGAAGCTCCCTTCCTCATGCTCGTTTCCAACATCGAGTGGGATGAATACGTCGGCCGCGTCGCTGTCGGCAAGGTTCTCGGCGGTAGCGTTAAAAAGGGCGACACCGTCTTCCTTCTCCGCCAGGACGGCTCGAAAGTGCAGTCCAAAGTTCTCAAAACCTTCACCTACTCCGGTCTTGCCACCGCCGACTCCGACGGTTGCGGCGCGGGCGGCATCGTCGGCATTGCCGCCGGTATTGAAAACATCGACATCGGCGAAACCATCGCCGGCAGCGCCGATCAGGAGCCGCTTCCATTCGTCGCCATCGACCCGCCGACCGTTTCGATGCAGTTCTCGATCAACGACGGCCCGCTCGCCGGCAAGGAAGGCAAACACGTCACCTCCCGCGCCATCCGCGAGCGTCTGATGCGCGAGTTGAAGACCAACATCTCCATCACCGTCGAGGACACCGACATGTCCGGCGTCTTCAACGTCTCCGCCCGCGGAGCGATGCAGATCGCCGTGCTCGTCGAGCAAATGCGCCGCGAGGGATTCGAAGTGCTCGTCTCCCGTCCGGTCGTGATCTATCGCCGCGACGACAACGGCAAGCTGCTCGAACCTTACGAAACGCTCTACGTCGAAGCGCCGGGCGACTACACCCAAGGCATCCTCAAGATCCTCATGAACCGCAAGGGCCTGATGGAGCACATGGACACCGAGGCTTCCGGCCGCGTTTTCATCCAAGCGACCATCCCGACCCGCGGCCTGATCGGTTTCGAAACCGAGCTCGTCAACCTGACCTCCGGCCACGGCATCATGTCCCACTTGTTCAAGGAATACGCGCCGCACGCCGGCGACATCCAGAACCGCACCACCGGGACGCTCGTTTCCATGGATTCCGGCACCGCCACCCCGTTCTCCCTGCAAACGCTCGAAGACCGCGGCATCCTCTTCGTCGCTCCCGGCGATGCGGTTTACGGCGGCATGCTCGTCGGAGAAAACCCTCGCGTCGGCGACCTTCCGGTGAATCCTGTTAAAGAGAAACACCTCGACAACATGCGTTCGTCCGGCAAGGACAAGACCTCCAAGCTGACTCCGGCCCTGCGATTCTCGCTGGAGCGCGCCATCGAATACATCGATGCCGACGAACTCGTGGAAGCCACCCCGCTCAACATCCGTCTGCGCAAGCGTATCCTCGACGCCAACGTCCGCAAGCGGGCAGCCAAAGGCACCGAAGACCGCGCCGCGCGCTAACGAAAAAGTAGTCCAGGACTTCAGTCCGTTCTTCCGTCTTCCGAAAAGCCTCTCGTGCGAACGAGAGGCTTTTTTATTCCCCCTCCTCCAGCACCGCCTGCAGCTCGTAAGTCTGCTTCTTCCGCGGCACCGACGGGCTGTTGTAGCCGAACAACCGGTAGCCCGCCGCCTTAAGCTTCTTCTCCGCAAGCACCGCGTCGATCGCCGCGCGCGCCTTGGCGACCTCCGCATCGCCGCGCGGTCCCTGCCAGGTGTAGCTGAGCACGCTCAGCGCCGGGACATCGCGGACGTTGACCGTTTCGCCATCCGCGCCGGTTTTGCCGACTTCGGGGGATTGATAGAGAAAGCCCATCCGCTCCATCTTCATCCCGCCGCCGGACTCGTCCTTCATGGTCATCTCCACGGGCGAGGTCATGGGAATGCCATTGCGTTTGATGTGTTTGAAAAGCGTCCAGAAGCCGCCATTAGGGCTGGAGCCGGTGGTGAACGCCGCGCGATAGGCGGGGTATTTCTTCCGCGTGACCTGGTTGAACGGCCCCGGAGCCGGCCAGCCTTTCGGCAGCGCGGACTCGCTCAGATAGACCGGTTCGGACGCCGGCTCGGCGGGCTTCGCGAAATGCTTCGAGGCGGGTTGCGCGGTCACAGGAAGGATGGCCGTCGCAAGCAGTGGGATTCGCATGAGAAAATTTTTCATCGGTTCAGGATCGCGCGGAGATGAGTCGGGGCAAGGTGTTTCTGAGGCTCACCCATGTTTCCGATCGCAAAAAAACCGCCCCGGATCGCTCCGGGACGGTTATTGGAAATTTCAGCGGAGCGGTTTACGCGAGTGCTTGGAGTTTCGCCTTGAGCTGGTCCTTGGTCACGCTCGCGCCGACGATCTGGTCCTTGACCTCGCCGTTTTTGAAGAACAGGAGTAACGGGATCGAGCGCACGTTGTATTTCACGGCGAGTTCGCGGGCTTCGTCCACGTTCACCTTGCCGACCTTGGCCACGCCTTCCAGATCGGTGGCGACCTGGTCGATCACCGGGCCGATCATTTTGCACGGGCCGCACCATTCCGCCCAGAAGTCCACGAGGACGGGCAGGTTGGAGTTGATTACTTCGGATTGGAAATTCGCATCGGTAAGGTTCAGAGCCATGCGCGGAATCTGTATCCAGAATCCCGATACGTCAAGAGCCGCCCTGCGGATCGCGAGGCGGCTCTTGGTGATGGGTCGCTGAAACCGGCTTTCCTCAGCCAGTCGTAAATTTCACAGCCCGGAGGGCGGGAGAAATAACAGCTGCGCGGGAACGATGTCTGGGGTAAATGCGCTCAGAGCGGTGAAAGCTGGGTCCAATCGCCCTTATTGTCGTTGTCTTCCGCGTTGATCCAGGTGCTGGCGGTCATCACTTGGAAGACCAGAACGACGATCGCTGCCGCGAGACCGACACCGGAGAGAATGGTCACGAGGCCTTGGCCGGCCGCTTCTTCCTCTTCTTCGTCCGCTTGAACGGTCATCGCCTGCGACGGCGAAAAGGTCGTGCCTAACGCTTTCGTCGGAGGCTGAAGCTGGACCGTGGCTTTCGGCAGAGCCATGGTCGGCAGGCCTCCGGTGCCGGGCGGCCTCATTGCTCCGGTCGGCACGGCGGAAGTCGCCAGACGGATCGTCGGTGCCGGTGCCATGGCGGGAGCACCAGCCGGACGGAGCGGAATGGTCGGAGCCGGAGCGGTGGGTCGCGGCGGGCCGCCGCTTGCGGTTGGTGGAGCACCCGGCACCGGCGGTCTCACGGGCGGCACCATCGGCACGGTGGCCGAGGGAATGGCGCGAGGCGCGTCGGCCGCCTTCAAGGTGATGCGAACGGTTTCCTTTTTAAGGGGCACGCTCGACGTCTGCTTGGACGGAGCTGGTGGTTGGTTTTCGTTTTCGCTCATTCACTCTAGGGTTTTTGGTTCCTTGGGACTGACTAAGACAACTTGCCCCCGGCCTGTCAAACCCCCAGCTCGCGATTTTTCGGAAATTTTCCCGCAGCCAAAGTCGCGATCCGGGAGAAATTTTTGATGCTCTTTGCCGCGTGCCGTGATTCCAATGGGTCCAGCCACCATGTCCTCAGAAAAGACCGCCATCACCCCGACCCGCTCCCAGGATTTCCCTGAGTGGTATCAGCAAGTCATCAAGGCCGCCGATCTCGCGGAAAACTCCGAGACTCGCGGCTGCATGGTGATCAAGCCATGGGGTTACGGCATCTGGGAACTCATCCAGCAGCAGCTCGACCGCCGCTTCAAGGCGACCGGTCACCAGAACGCCTATTTCCCGCTGCTCATCCCGCTTTCCTATTTGGAAAAAGAGGCGGAACACGCGGAAGGATTCGCCACCGAGTGCGCGGTGGTCACGCACCACCGCCTTGAGGCGGTGAAAGACCCGCTCACCGGCAAAACCAAGATGGTTCCCTCCGGCGAACTCGCCGAGCCTTACGTCATCCGGCCGACTTCCGAGACCATCATCGGCGCGGCCTTCGCCCGTTGGATCGAATCCTACCGCGACCTGCCGTTGCTCATCAACCAGTGGGCGAACGTGATGCGCTGGGAAATGCGTCCGCGGCTTTTCCTCCGCACCGCCGAGTTCCTCTGGCAGGAAGGCCACACCGCCCACGAGACGAAGGAGGAAGCCATCGTGGAAACGAAAATGATCCACGGCCAATACGAGGAGTTTCTCCGCGACCACCTCGCCATCCCCGTCATCCCCGGCGAAAAAACCGAGAACGAACGCTTTCCCGGCGCTGAAATGACCTTCACCGTCGAGGCGATGGTCCAGGATTGCAAAGCCATCCAGGCCGGCACCTCCCACTACCTCGGCCAGAATTTCTCCAAGGCCCAGAACATCTCGTTCACCGGCCGTGACGGCACCATCCAACACGCGCACACCACTTCGTGGGGCGTTTCCACCCGCCTTATCGGCACGCTCATCATGGCGCATTCCGACGACGACGGCCTGGTCCTACCGCCGCGCGTCGCCACCCAGCAGATCGTCATTCTCCCGATCACCCCCAAGGAGGACAGCCGCCAAGCCGTGCTCGACGCCTGCCAGGCGCTTGCCGAAACCCTCCGCCACCAGACGTTCCATGGCGATCCGGTCCGCGTCCACGTCGATACCCGCGACCTCAGCGGCGGCGTGAAAAAGTGGGATTGGATCAAAAAAGGCGTGCCCATCCGCATCGAGATCGGCCCGCGCGACATCGAGACCCGCAAGATTTGCGTTCAACGCCGCGACCAGCCGATTTCCGAAAAGGACTTCGCCGACAAGGAATCCTTCATCCAGCGCGCGCCGGAGATTCTCGGCGAGATCCACCAGTCCCTGCTCGCCAGCGCCACCGCATTCCGCAACGCTAACATCACTTTCTGCACCCGCCTCGACGTGTTCCACGGCCACTGGGCCACGGACAACCCCGGCTGGCTCTATGCCCCGTGGGCCGGCACCCGCGAGCAGGAGGAAGAACTCTCCAAGCAGCATAAAATCACCATCCGCTGTCTGCCCATTGCTGAAGCCCGGCTGCCGGACACTCTCCGCGCCACCAGCGGCAAGTGCATCCTCACCGGCGAGGAAACCACCACCTTCGCCATCTGGGGCCGGAGTTACTGATCTCCGGAGGGTTCATGGACAAAGAGGAACATGTTTCCTGTTAGCCCCGCTTGGGAAATTTCCGGCCGCTTGTTGATATTGCCCGCAGTCCGTTCAGAAATCCGCGAAGAGGTCCATTTGCGGGGCGTTCGGACGGGGAAGGGCGTCCTGGACGGTGTTCTTCGCCTTCGGGCCTTGGGTCTTGGCCTCGGGTTTCACGGAGTGAAGTTCGAGGTGGCTCAAGATGGACTTGGCGCGCTCGACGACGACTTTGGGCAGACCTGCAAGGCGGGCGACCTGGATGCCGTAACTCTTGTCGGCGGCTCCGGGGAGGATCTTGTGTAGGAAGATGATCTCCTCGTTCCACTCTCTAACGGCGACGTTGTAGTTGGCGACGGCGGACTTGGTGTTCGCGAGGTCGGTGAGCTCGTGGTAGTGGGTGGCGAAGAGGGTGCGGCAGCCGATGGTGTCGTGCAGGTGCTCGGCGACGGCCCAGGCGATGGAGAGGCCGTCGAAGGTGGCGGTGCCGCGGCCGATCTCGTCGAGGATGACCAGCGAGCGGTCGGTGGCGTGGTTGAGGATGAGGGCGGTCTCGCTCATCTCGACCATGAAGGTGGACTGGCCGCGCGAGAGGTCGTCGGACGCGCCGACGCGGCAGAAGATGCGATCTACCAACCCGAGGGTGGCGGATTCGGCCGGGACGAAGGCACCGATCTGGGCCATCACGGCGATGAGCGCGATCTGGCGGATGTAGGTGGACTTACCGGCCATGTTGGGCCCGGTTAGAATTTGCAGGCGGGCGGTGTCGGGATCGAGCTCGGTGTCGTTGGGGACGAACTTGACGTCGGTGAGCGTTTGTTCGAGGACGGGGTGGCGGCCGGTGGTGACGAAGAAGCCGTTGCCGGTGTTGAGGATCGGACGGCAGTGGCGGTGGTATTGGGCGACTTCGGATAGAGCGCAGAGCACGTCGATTTCGGCGACGGCTGCGGCGGTTTCCTGGAGCGCGGGCAGGTGGGTGACGACGCGGGCGCGGAGTTCGAGGAAAAGCTCGTTTTCCAGCTGTTTGGAGCGCTCCTCGGCACCGAGCACTTTGTTTTCCATCTCCTTGAGCGCGGGGGTGATGTAGCGCTCGGCGTTGGACATGGTTTGCTTGCGCGTGTAGTCGTCCGGGACTTTCGCCAGATGGCTGGTGGTGATCTCGATGAAGTAACCGAAGACGTTGTTGAATTTGATTTTGAGCGAGTCGATGCCGGTGCGCTTGCGTTCGTCTTCCTGGAGGCGGGCGATCCAGTCCTTGCCGCCACGAGTGGCGTCGCGGAGCTCGTCGAGCGCGGGCGACCAGCCGTCGCGGATGACGCCGCCGTCGCGGAGGTGGGAGGGCGGCTCGTCGGTTAGGGCCTGGGAGAGCATTCCCGTGAGTTCGTGGAACTCGTGGAGGCGGGTGATCCGTGAGCCGTGATCGGCGAGCAGGGAGGAATAGTCCTGTTTGAGCGCGGGGATGTGCGAGAGCGAGGTCGAGAGCGACTGGAGATCGCGGGCATTTCCCGAACCTTGGGAGAGGCGGGAGGTGGTGCGCTCGATGTCGCGGATGCCTTTCAAGGATTCGCGGCATTTCGAGAGGAGGAAGGGTTCTGCGAGAAACGCGGCGATGATGTCCTGCCGAGCGGTGAGAGCGGTTAGATCACGCAGCGGGTGGAGAATCCAGTCGCGGAGGAGCCGCGCGCCCATCGGGGTGGCGGTGCGGTCGAGCACGCCTAGCAGGGTGTGGGCCTTGCCGGAGCGGGAATCGACGAGGTCGAGATTCCGCTGGGAGGCGGCGTCGATGAGGACGTGGTCGGCGCTTTCCCTAACGTGCGGCGGGTGCAGGTGGGTGCAGTTTCTCCGCAGCTGGTGGATGAGGTAGTGGAGGACCGCGCCGCCGGCACCACTGGCGGCGTGGAGGTTCGCGCAGCCGAAGCCGTCGAGCGTGTGGACGTTAAAATGGTCCTTGAGCAGCTGGTTCGCGTGCTCGGGGAGGAAGGTGTAGCCTTCGTAAACGAGGCAGTTCGTGAGTTTTCCGAACTCGGTGGCCTGGTGGTCCGGGATCAGCAGCTCGGACGGGGCGATGCGGGCGAGCTCGTCTTCCAGCAGGCCGAGATCGGCGAATTCGGCGATGGTGAACTCGCCGGTGGTGTGGTCGATACAGGCGAGGCCGGCGGATTTCCCGTGGCGGCAGACGGCGGCGAGGTAGTTCGGGCGCTGGTCGTCGAGCAGGGCGTCGTCGTCGATGGAGCCGGGGGTGAGGATGCGGGCGATCTCGCGGGAGACGAGTTTGCCGGCGACGGGCTCGGACGTTTGCTCGGCGATGGCGACGCGTTTGCCGGCCTTGAGCAGGCGGGCGATGTAGCCTTGCGCGGCGTGATAGGGCACGCCGCACATCGGGGTGCCGCCACGCTTGGTGAGGGCGACGTTCATGATCGGCGAGGCGGCTTTCGCGTCGTCGAAGAACATTTCATAGAAGTCGCCGAGCCGGTAAAACAGGATAATGTCGGCGGGCAGGGACCGTCGCATGGCCTGGTATTGGGCCATCATCGGAGTCAACGCGGGTTCGGACATGGGCGAAGGGTGGCGGGGCGGTTTGGAAGAATCAAGAAGCGAGGGATGCACGGGAAGAGAAATGATCCCGGACTGCGGGGAATCATGGTCAATCCCGAGCCATCGCCGCAGCGCCATCGGCAGCCGCCCGCCGCTTACAATTAGACCCGTTTATCTGGGGAGGGTGACCGCACGGGTCTTTTCCCGCTGCTTGGCCTTCTTCTTTTCCAATGCCTCTTTGTCGGCGAGGAGCTCTGGTTCCAAGCGCTCAACGGTGAGGAGTCATTGAGACTTGCCTCCGGAACGCGGGACGCTGCGGCCGGAGCGGCGGGATTGATCTAGCAACAACTTGAGGGCAGCGGCGCGTTCCGGCATCTTCTCGACGAGATTGGTGGTTTCGCCCGGATCCTCGTCGAGGTTGTAGAGCTGGCCCGGGGTGTCGGGTGCCTGGTCGGGAATGTCGAACGCGCGCAGGGCCGGATAGGTTTTGAGGGAGTTTCCTCCCGAACCCTTGTGGTCGAGGTATTTCCACGGCCCTTGGCGGATGGCCAGGCTGAGATCCCATGTCTGGTGGAGGGTGAAGTCGCGCGTTTGCTTGTCGCGTCCTAGCAGAAGTGGCAGAATGCTCGCGCTGTCCTCGCCGGCGTTTTCGGGCAGCTCATGACCGGTGATTTCCGCAGCGGTGGCCAGGAAATCCGTGAGGCAGACGGCGCGCGCGGAAGTGCCGCCGGCAGGCGTGCGTCCGGGCCAGCGGGCGATCAGCGGGATGCGGTGGCCACCCTCCCAGTTGTCGCGCTTCATCCCGCGCCATGGCCGGGCTCCGTCGTGCTGATACTGCCCGCGCATGGCGAGGACGGTTTCCACTTCAGGGCCGTTGTCGCTGGTCACGAGGACGAGGGTGTTGTCCGCCAGCTTCAGGCGGTCGAGGGTGTCTAGCAGGGCGCCGACGGTGGCGTCGAACTGGTTGATGAAGTCGCCATGGGGTCCGGTTTTGGTTTTGCCGCGATACGCCCGTCCTGGAAACGACGGCAGGTGCACGGCCTGGGTGGAGTGGAGCAGAAAGAACGGCTGTCCCGCGCGTTTCCCCGCGTGTTCTTCGAGGTAGGCGATGCTGCGTTTGAGAAACACCTCGTCCACTTCCTCAAGGTCGAAATCCGGCGCGATCAGACCCTGGCGGCAATCGAAGGCCCATGGGTGATCAGGCAGCGCCTTACGATCTAGCAATTTCACCGGAGGCACCGGGATCCGGTCGCCCTCGATCCAGGCGTAGAGCAAGTCAGTGGCCGGGCAACACGCGGTACCAAAGAACTGGTCGAAACCGTGCGCCAGCGGACCGTCGGGAATCGGGCGGGAAAAATCCGCCTGCTTGACCGCCTCCATTCCAAGACCGCGCACCGGTTTCCCATCGTGGTCCAAGAAGGTGAGTCCGACGTGCCACTTCCCGAACAACGCGGTGTGGTATCCGCGCCCGCGCAGCAGGCCAGGCAGGGTGAGGCGGCCCTTGTCAATCAGGCAGGGTCCCTCCACTCCGGTAAAAACGCTGCCGGTGTAGGGGGTGCGGAAAGCCATGCGCCCGGTGAGCAGGCTGTAGCGCGAGGGCGTGCAGACGGTGGCCGGGCTGTGTGCATCGGTGAAACGCATTCCCTCGGCCGCGAGACGGTCCAGCCGCGGAGTGGGCACCTTCGCCTCGGAGTTATAACAGCCAACGTCGCCGTATCCGAGGTCGTCGGCGAAAACGATGAGGATATTGGGCGTCGGTGGCCCGTCGGCCGCAGACGCTTCGGGATGAACCGGGGCAAACGGGATTAACAATGTCAGGAAAAGCCGGAGAGGACTCATGCGGGTAGGATGTGGTTGGATTGAGAGAGGTGCGGCATCGGTTTCGGGCCCGTTTCCACCGTCGGAATGACCCACCGCGAACGGGTCAGAGCGTGTGGCCCATACGCGTCCGTTTGGTTTCAAGGTATTTCTCGTTGTGCGGATTCGACGGCAGGCTGATGGGAAGCTGCTCGACGATCTCCAGCCCGTAACCTTCCAGGCCGATGACTTTCTTCGGATTGTTCGTCAGCAGGCGCATCTTGCGGACGCCGAGGTCGTAGAGGATTTGCGCGCCCATGCCGTAGTCGCGGAGGTCCGAGCCGAAGCCGAGTTTTTCATTCGCCTCGATGGTGTCGAGCCCTTCTTCCTGGAGCTTGTAGGCGTGGATTTTCGCCGGCAGGCCGATTCCTCTGCCCTCCTGGCGGAGGTAGAGCAGCACGCCACCCTCCCTGGAAAGGTGCTCCAGCGCGGCCGCGAGCTGGCCGCCGCAATCGCAGCGCCGGGATTGGAAAACATCGCCTGTCAGACACTCGGAGTGGACCCGGACGAGCGTCGGCTTTTCCGGATCGATGACACCCCGGCTCATGGCGAGGTGGTGGCTGGCATCGGTGGAAATCCGATAGAGATGGCAGTCGAACTCGCCGAAATCCGTCGGCATCTTCACCGTCTGCTCGCGGACCACGAGTTTCTCGGAGCGCCTGCGGTATTCGATGAGCTGGGCGATGGTGCAGGCCTTGAGGCCGTGGCGTTTCTGATAGTCGCCGAGCTGGCCGACGCGGGCCATCGTGCCGTCGTCGTTCATGATCTCGCAAATCACCGCCGCCTTCGGAAGTCCGGCGAGCCCGGCGAGATCGAGCGCCGCCTCGGTGTGTCCGGTCCGGCGGAGCACTCCCTCCGCCACCGCTTGCAGCGGGAAGACGTGGCCGGGGCGGACGAACGCATCCGCTCCCAGGCTCGGGTCGGCGAGCAGTCGGATGGTCAACGCCCGGTCGGCCGCGGAAATGCCGGTAGTGATCCCCTCGGCCGCATCGACGCTCACGGTGAACGCGGTTTTGTGGCCTTCCCGGTTGCGGCGGGTCATTTGCGGCAGTTCGAGCTCCTCCGCGCGCTCGGCGGTGACCGGCGCGCAGATCAATCCGCGGGCATGGACCGCCATGAAATTGACCATTTCCGGGGTGCAGAGGGACGCGGCGCCGACCACGTCCGCTTCATTTTCGCGGGCCGGATCATCGGCGACGATCACCAACCGACCGGCGGCGATTTCCGCAATGATTTCAGGAACGGGGCTGAACGTTAGAGACGAGTCTGACATGATGGATTGGGAAAAATAGGCGGGCGGAAAATCTCAGTTGAGCGACGGATCATCCGGAGCCTCGGCGAGGATGCGGTGGAGCGGAGAAAGATGGCGCAGCAGCTCTGACCACAGGCCGAGGTCGTGCTCGTGGCCCAGCAAATCCGGCTGCGGGCGGGCGGCGATCCATGAACTGTGGCGCAGTTCGTTCTCCAGTTGCCCGGCCGACCAGCCCGAGTAGCCGATGAAGGCCCGCACGATACGACCCGGCCGGTGGGAGTGCGTCACGGCCTCCTCGGCGGAGATTCGCAGCGCCCAGCGCAGGCCGAGTTTTTTGCTCCACCAGAACGAGGAAAACGTCAGTTGGTCCGACGCGACCGGCCCGCCCTCGTGGACCGCAAGCTGCCGTAGCGGCGTGAAATCCTCGCCGTGCAGGAGATCGCCGACGATTTTTCCCGTCGGATGATTCAGGATCAGGCCGAAAGCTCCCTGATCCGCGTTGTGCTCCGCGAGCAGGATCACCGAGCGGTGGAAAGTCCCGCTCCGCAACGACGGATCCGCCAAAAGCAGCTGCCCTTGGAGCTGGATCGGCTGGTTGGGATTGAATGGATCGTCGGCCACGGCGAAATCGTAATACCAGCACCGGCGTTCGCCAACCGCGGATTGCGGAAGATTTTTACTCCGTGTCTGCGGTTTGGTGATAGCAATCCGGCCCTGCCGACGTATTTTTCAGCCCAACGATGTTCCGCCCACACCGACTTTGCCCAATCTTTATGCTCGCCTCCCTCGCGGGAGCGGCTGAGCGCGTGGAGTTCAACCGCGACATCCGGCCCATCCTCACCAAGCATTGCACCGCCTGCCACGGCGGAGTGAAGGAGGCGGGGGGGATTTCATTCATCTATCGGGAAAAGGCGCTGCTCAAAGGAAAGTCCGGTGAGCACCCCATCGTCCCCGGCAAGCCCGCAGAGTCCGAGATGCTGCGCCGTATCCGCAGCAGCGATCCGGACGAAGTCATGCCGCAGCCGAAGCACGGGCCGCCGTTAGCCGCCGCCGAAATCGCCCTCATTGAACGTTGGATTTCCGAAGGAGCGGAATGGCAAAACCACTGGGCGTTCGTCCCGCCCAAGCAAACGCCGGTGGCGAAAGTTTCCGATGAAAAATGGCCGACCGCGCCGCTCGACCGTTTCATCCTGCAACGCCTCGACCGGGAAAACCTCAAGCCGTCGCCCGAAGCCAGCCCTGCCGAATGGCTGCGCCGGGTGAGCTTCGACCTCACCGGCCTGCCACCGGCGGAGGAAGATTTGGCGCACTTGGGAAATGACCGGGCCGCAGCGGTGGATCGCTTGTTAGCATCCCCGCGCTTTGGCGAGCGCTGGGCGGCGGTGTGGCTCGACCTCGCCCGCTACTCGGACACCTACGGATTTGAAAAAGACCCGCACCGCGACGTCTGGCCCTTCCGCGACTGGGTGATCCGCGCGTTCAACGCGGACATGCCGTATGACCAGTTCACCATCGAGCAACTCGCCGGCGACCTGCTGCCTAACGCCACTCCCGACCAGCGCTTGGCGACTGCGTTCCACCGCAACACCCAGACCAACACCGAGGGCGGCACCGATGACGAGGAGTTCCGCATGGCTGCCGTGATCGACCGCGTCAGCACCACCTGGACCACCTGGCAGGCGACGACCTTCGGCTGCGTGCAATGCCACTCGCATCCTTACGACCCCATCGGGCACGACGAGTTTTACAAGTTCACCGCCTTCTTCAACAGCACCGAGGATTTCGACCAGGACGACGATTTCCCGCGCATGAAAGTGCCGACGGATCCCGCCAAGTCCGCCGAGGCCTCGGCTTTGGAAATCGACATCCGAATCCTCCGCGAGCAGCTCAACCGGGCTGGCCACGACCTGGCGGAATCCATCGCCGACTGGAAACCCTTCACGCCCGACACCCTCGCTCCAAGTCATGGAAAACTGGCGATTTCTGACGACGGCACGATCCGCAGCGAAGGCACCTTGCCGAAGGGAAATATCCACAAGGTGTCCGGTCCGGCACCGGCGTTCAGCGCCTTGCGCCTGAAAATCCTGCCGGAAAAAGACGACCCGAAAAAATGGCCCGAGCGCGGCTCGCTGGTCACGAAGTTCGAGGTGAACCTGATCGATCCAGCCGGAGCGGTCACGCCCGTCGCGATGAAGGAGGTTTTTGTCGATCACCTGGGCGATCCCGTCGAGCCCGAACCCGGCGGCAATGTCGGCGGTTTCCCGAAACTCGAAGGCCCGCGCTGGTTCGTCTTCGTTCCCGAAAAGGCGGTTAGTCCCGCCCCCGGCGCGCGCCTGGAAATCGCGATGACCCAGAAAGGCGAAACCACGGGAGATCAAGCCACCCCGGTCCGGCGCTTCGCCCTCGAAGTTTCCAACCACGCCGAATGGTCGGCGCTCATCGAAAACCCGCAGCGCGTTGCCATCTGGAAATCCCGCGACGAGATGGCCAAGCGCTACAAGGCGATCGAAGGCAAGATGGTCCCGGTCATGGCAGAGCGCCGCCCCCGCGAAACCCGCGTCTTCGCCCGCGGCAACCGCTTGTCGAAAGAAAACCTGGTAACGACCGGCGTGCCGGAATTGTTAGCGACCCGCAACACCAAGGACGGCATGAGCCGTCTCGACATGGCGCGCTGGATCGCCAGCCCGGAGAATCCGCTCACCGCCCGCGTCATGGTGAACCGCCTGTGGGGCGAGCTCTTCGGCACCGGCATCGTCCAGACGGCGGAGGATTTCGGCACCTCCGGCACGCCGCCGAGCCATCCGGAACTGTTGGACCATCTTGCACTTCGCTTTCAAGGCGATTTCAAATGGTCGGTGAAATCCATGCTCCGTGAAATCGTGCTTTCATCGACCTATCGCCAGACCCACCGCGCGTCGAAAGAACTCGTGGAGAACGACCCCGCCAACCGCCTGCTCGCCCGTGGCCCTCGCAACCGGCTTGCCGCCGAGATGGTGCGCGACCAGGCGCTCGCCGTCGCCGGCCTGCTCTCGCCGAAAATGCACGGTCCGCCCGTCTATCCGCCGCAACCCGACGGAGTGTGGAACTCGGTTTACAGCGGCGCGACTTGGAAGGAATCGACCGGCGAGGACCGCTACCGCCGGGGGCTTTACACCTACTCCAAGCGAACCAGCGGATTTCCCGGATTTCTCACTTTCGACGCGCCGAGCCGCGACCTGTGCAGCGCCCGCCGCCTGGCGAGCAACACGCCGTTGCAGGCGCTCGTCACCCTCAACGATCCCGCGCACATCGAGGCCGCCCAGGGATTCGCCAAACGCATGACCGCGCACTCGGCGGACCTTCCGGGCCAGCTCGCGTTCGGCATCCTGCTCGCCACCCAGCAAGCCGCCTCGCCCGCGATGCTCGACGAACTCGCCGCCCTCCACGCCGACTGTGTTTCCGACTATCAGAAAGATCCCGCCGGATCCGCCAAGCTCGCGGAAACACCGGCAGCGGCCGCACTCGTGCTCGTGGCCAACACCATCCTCAACCTGGACTCCGCCCTCACCCGATGAAACCCGAACAATTCGCCCGGCTCCAGCACTCGCAACTGGAACACCTCACCCGCCGCCACTTCCTCGCGAAGTGCAGCACCGGCCTCGGCGCGATGTGGCTCGCCAGCTCGGCCGGTCGCGCGTGGGGAGCTTCCGGCGTCTTGAAAAAAGACCCGGCCAATCCGCTCGCCCCCGCGATGCCGCAGTTCGCGACCAAGGCGAAGCGCGTCATCTATCTGCACATGGCCGGCGCGCCTTCGCAGCACGAACTCTTCGATTACAAGCCGGAGCTTCACAAACTCAACGGCAAGGAATGCCCCAAGGAATTCCTCGAAGGCAAACAGTTCGCCTTCATCCAGGGCGTGCCGAAAATGCTCGGCCCGCAGTTCGAATTCAAGCAGCACGGCCAGTCCGGCGCATGGGTTTCTGACCGCCTGCCGCACTTTTCCTCGGTGGTCGATGACGTGTGCTTCATCAAGTCGATGCACACTGACCAGTTCAACCACGGCCCCGCGCAACTGCTCGTGCACACCGGCAGCCAGAATCTAGGCGCGCCGTCCATCGGCTCGTGGGCGACTTACGGACTCGGCTCGGAAAACCAGAATCTGCCCGGATTCATCGTCCTCACTTCCGGCGGAAAAAATCCCGACGCCGGCAAATCCGTCTGGGGCGCGGGCTACCTGCCGTCCGTCTATCAGGGCGTGCAATGCCGTTCCCAAGGCGAACCGGTCCTCTATCTGGACGACCCCGCCGGCATCTCGCGCGGCCTCCGCCGCCGGTCGCTCGACACACTCGACCGGCTGAACCAGAAAATCGCCGAGGACGTCGGCGATCCGGAAACCGTCACCCGCATCGCCCAATACGAGATGGCCTACCGCATGCAGATGCACGCCACCGACGCCTTCGACCTGAAGCAGGAAAATGAATCCACCCACCAGCTCTACGGCACCGAGCCCGGCAAGGAATCCTTCGCAAACAATTGTTTGTTAGCCCGCCGTCTCGCCGAGCGCGGCGTCCGCTACATCCAGCTTTTCCACTGGGGTTGGGATTCACACGGTGCCGGCCCGGAGGAAGCTCTCAACAAGGGCTTCAGCGACCGTTGCAAGGAAGTGGACCAGCCGATGACCGCGCTGCTAAAAGATCTGAAACAACGCGGGCTGCTCGAAGACACGCTCGTCGTCTGGGGCGGCGAGTTCGGCCGCACGCCGATGCAGGAAAACCGCGGCGGCACCGACAACCAGTTCGTCGGCCGCGACCACAACCCCGGTGCCTTCACCCTCTGGATGGCCGGCGGCGGCGTGAAACCCGGCATTTCCTATGGCGAGACCGATCCCATCGGCTACGAGGCCATGACCGACAAGGTCTCCGTCCACGACCTCCACGCGACCATGATGCACCTCATGGGCTTTGATCACGAGAAGCTGACGTTTCCCTCACAGGGCGTCCCCCAACGCCTGACGAACATCACCAAGCCGGGAAGCCAGGTCGTCAAAGGCATCCTCGCGTGAGCCAGACCACCGGGGCACGGACCCTAACGGAGCAGCGCGCGGGCATGCTTTAAGTTTGACCCGGACGCGCATTTCAGGAATATGGCATACGTGGAAAAGCGCGTATGAAAGGTCCGACGCCAGCTTGGGAACCCGCGAAAGAATGGCGGGACGACCGGATTGTCGAGCAACTGGAGCAGTCCGCGTTGTATCAGGATTACGAGCGGGCATTCGGCGGGGCCACCGGGTTGCCCCTGAGTCTTGCGTCGGCGGGAGACGGGCGGTTCGCCTGCCGCGGCAAGCAGCATCGAAATCCGTTTCGCGAATTGCTGGCCCGCCATCATCAGACTTGCGCCACCTGCCTGCGCTCGCAGCAGGAAACTGCGGGTGACGTGCTGGCCGGGACGCACACTTTCATGTGTTTCGCGGGCCTGTGCGAAAGCAGCGTGGCCATCCGCTGCGGCGAGAAGACCATCGCCTTTCTCCGGACCGGGGAGGTCGCGACGCTCAAACCGTCGCGACCGCGCTTTGAAAGGATCGCCCGGCACTTGAAGGAATCGGGGGTAGATTTCGACGAGGAGGAACTCAGCCAAGCGTATTTCGCCACCCCGGTCATGGGCCCTGCCAAATACCGCTCAATCCTCGATTTACTGGAAATTTTCGCCGGGCATCTGTCATTGGTCGCCGGCCGGATCCTGCTGTGCAACGGAAACCCGGAAACTCCTAACATCACCTGTGCCCGCCAGTTCATTCACGAGCACCAGGGCGAGCCGCTGGAGTTGAAACAGGTCGCCGGGCAGGCCCGCATGAGCAGTTGTTATTTCTGCAAGAAGTTCAAGGAGTCCACCGGCTTCACCTTCACCGAATACGTGGCGCGGACCCGCGTCGAGACCGCCAAGAACCTCCTGCTCAACCCCCAGGTCCGGATTTCCGAGGTGGCCTTCGAGGTCGGTTTCCAGTCGATCACCCACTTCAACCGCACCTTCAAGGAAATCACGGGACAGTGCCCGTCGAAGTACCGCGAGGCACTGCCCGGCTTGCTGGCGGGCGTAAAAGATGTGCGGTCTTCGACAAAAACCGGGGAGCAATCCGCGGTCATATAGGACAAGATGTGCACAGAAGGAGGAGATGCTTTCCACACAGGGAAGCCTCCCGTCCCTCTTGCCGAGGGTTCCGTCAATCCGGCGAACGACCTCGGCAGACAATCACCCGCCGGATCAAATAAACTACCATGAACACACTCGCAAAATGGAATCCGTTCAGTGAGCTGAACGAAATGCAAAACAGACTGACAACCCTGTTCGGACGCCCGGCCATGCGCACCGAAGGCGAAGGAGGCTTCGGCTTTGCCGAATGGGCTCCGCCGGTGGATGTGACCGAGGACGACAAGGAATTCATCATCAAAGCGGAACTGCCGGACGTCAAAAAAGACGACGTCAAGGTCCTCATTGAAAACGGAATCCTGCAAATCAGCGGCGAACGCAAGTTCGAGAAGGAGGAGAAGGACAAGAAGTATCACCGCATCGAACGATCCTACGGCTCGTTCGAACGGAGCTTCACCCTGCCGGAAACCTCCAAACCCGAAGGGATGACCGCGAAATACGAGAACGGCCTGCTCACGGTCCACGTCCCCAAAGACACCGAAACCAAGACCAAGGCCATCGAGGTGAAAGTCCGCTAAACCAACCAACGATCCAACCGGCGGCCGGTATCAATCGGCCGCCGGTTGCTATTTCAACACCTGGCGGAACTGGTCTCTCTCGTTGAGGGAGAGCACGAACTCCGTGAGCAGGCCGATGCTGTGCTCGATGTCGTCGAGATGCGCGGTTTCCACCACCGAGTGCATGCAGCGCAGCGGCAGCGAAACGAGCGCGCTTGGAACTCCTTCGCGGGAGTGGAAAATCTTGTCGGTATCCGTGCCGGTGAAGCGGCTGCTGGCTTCATGCTGGATCGGCACCTTGATCCTGGTCGCAGCATCTAGCAGGCGCTGGACGACGATGGGGTGGTTCGCGGTGCCGTGGGTGAGTGTCGGCCCGCCGCCGAGTTTCACGCTGCCGTGCTTGGCGGCGTCGAGTCCCGGAGTGTCGGTGGCGTGGGTAACGTCGAGGCAGACGCAGACGTCGGGCTTGAGGCGATAGGTCGCCATCATCGCGCCGTGGCCGCCGATTTCCTCCTGCACGGCATTCAGGCAGACGAGGGTGAACGCGGGTTTCTTCTTGCCGGCGGCGATGCGCTTCATCACCTGGGCGATGATGTAGCCGCCGATGCGGTTATCGAGCGCGCGACCGATGAGGCGCTTGTGGGAAAGTTCCAGCGGACCATCCTGATAGACCGACGGGTGGCCCACGCGGATGCCAAGCGCGGCGACTTCGGCGGCGGTCGAGGCACCGACATCGACCCACAGGTCATGCACGTGGGGCGCTTTTTCGTGGCCGGCTTCGTCGCGGCGGAGGTGGATGGCGGTGTTGCCGATGATGCCGGAGACCGGCCCCTTGTCGCCGAGGATGGTCAGGCGGCGGCCCCGCGCGGTGGCGGCGTCCGAACCGCCGACGCGGTCTATGCGGAGAAATCCGCGCTCGTCGATGTGCTTGATCATGTAGCCGATCTCGTCGGCGTGGGCTTCCAGCATGACGATGCGCTTGGATTTCCCGGGAAGGGTCGCCCAGGTCGAGCCGTAGGCGTCGCAGGTGACCTCGGGCGCGTGGCTTTTGATCCAATCCGCCCAGACTTGTTGGCCGCGCATTTCGAAGCCCGTGGGGCTCGGGGTCTCCAACAGGTGGAACAGGAACTCGCGATCTTCTTTTTTCATATCGGGAAATTCAAACATCCCCGCGAACCCTGGCAAGGGAATACCCGCTACAGGGAATACCTCGCGCGTCAACAGCTTCAACAGGCACCCCGATGGGATTGATAGGTTCTTCGGGTTGTGCCGACTCTGCATGCGGGTCAGGGCCACAAGCTTAGAGTGGGCGTCGATCCATCCGGAGAAATCCCAGCGAGAGGCTGCCGAGAAGGGATACGACGACGGCATCACAGACGGTCAGGGGCAGTTAATTACGTGATGTCGTAGTTTTTCGCGATCTGCGGGACTGGACGCGGGCGGTTCGGGTGATTACAGCTCGCGCATGACCGTTCGCACCCGTTTCGCCCCTTCGCCCACCGGATATCTGCACGTCGGCGGGGCCCGCACCGCTTTGTTCAACTGGCTGTTCGCCCGCAAACACGGCGGGGTGTTCGTGCTGCGGGTGGAGGACACCGACGAGGCGCGCAACACCGAGGAGGCCCGGCAGGCGATTTTCGACGGAATGCACTGGCTCGGTCTCGACTGGGACGAAGGGCCGGAAAAAGGCGGGGATTTCGGGCCCTACTATCAGAGCCAGCGGAAGGAGATTTACGACGCGTGGTTCGCGAAGCTGGTGGTAGCGGGGCGCGTCTATGAAGACGGCGGCGCGTGGCGCTTCCGCTTCGAGCGCAAGCCGGTGACGATGCACGACCTGGTTTGCGGCGAGGTGACCATCGACTACCGCGACGAGTCGAACACGCCGGACATGGTGGTGAAGCGCTCGGACGGCTCCTATGTTTTCCACTTCGTGAACGTGGTGGACGACCTGGAAATGGAAATCACCCACGTCATCCGCGGCGAGGACCACCTGATGAACACGCCCAAGCACTTGCAGTTGATAGAAGCCTTCGGCGGCAAGGCTCCGCAATACGCGCACATCCCGTTGATCCTGAATCCGGACGGCTCGAAGATGTCGAAGCGCGACGCCGGCGCGGCGGTGGGCGACTATCCGCGGCAGGGATTCCTGCCGGCGGCGGTGGTGAATTTCATCGCGCTGCTAGGCTGGAACCCGAAGACCGAGCAGGAGATTTTCACCCTCGCCGAGCTGGTCGAAAAATTCTCGCTGGAAAACGTCAACCGCTCGCCGGGGCGCTTCGACTTGGAGAAATGCAAGTGGGTGAACCAGCAGCATCTTCTCACGGTGAGCGTGGAGGATTTCGCGGCGGCGGCGCGGCCGTTTGTGGAGGCGGCGGGCCTGCCGGTTCCGGCAAACTATCTGGCGGTGATCGCGGCGGTGAAGGACAAGGTCCGTTTGTTCGGCGACGTGCCGGCGGCGGTGGATTTCCTGCTGAAGGAGGATTTTGAATACGACGAGGAAGCGGTGGCGAAGGTGCGCGGAAACGCGGCGGCGGGCGGGCTTTTGAGCGCGCTGGCAACGGCGTTCGAGGCGATTCCCGAGTGGTCGGCGGACGCGGCGAAGGCGGCGCTCAATGAAATCGTGACGGCGGCGGGCGCGAAGCCGGGGCAGATGATGTTCCCGCTGCGGGTCGCGCTATCAGGCCGCGCCCACGGGCCGGATCTCGGGGATGTTTTGAATTTACTGGGGCGGGATCGCTGTGTGGCGCGCGTCCGTCATTTCGCGGGGATGTGCTAAATTTCGACCGATGAAACAGGTTTACACGCTGGAGGATTTGGTATCGCGCGAGCTGTTGGACGCGGGCGCCGACAAGCCGGCGCGACTGGCGGTGATCGGCCACCCGATCGCGCACTCGGCCTCGCCGCAGATGCACCAGCCGGCGCTCGACGCGGCGGGGATTGATGCGCGTTACGTCCGTCTCGACATCGAGCCGGGGCGGGTGGGCGAGGCGTTTTCGCGGATGCGGGCGCTGGGATTCACCGGCTGCAACGTGACGGTGCCGCACAAGCTGGAGGCGATGGAGCATTGCGAGGTGCATCCGGACGCCAAAGCGTTAGGCGCGGTGAACACGATCCGTTTCGACGCGGATGCGACGCGCGGTTTCAACACCGACGGGCCGGGATTCGCGCGGGCGGTTGAGGATGATTTCAAGCGGCCGTTAGCATCGCTCAAGGTTGTCATCGCGGGCGCGGGAGGCGGCGCGGGGCAGGCGATCGCGACGCAGTGCTGCCTGGTCGGAGTGGAAAAGCTGGTCGTCGCGAACCGCACGGTGGAGAAGCTCGGGCCGCTGGTCGAGCGCTTGCGTTTGCTCAGTCCGCAGACGGAAATCATCGCGCTGGCCTTGGATGATCCGGCGCTGGCGGAGCAGTGTTTGAGCTGCGATTTGATAGTGAACACCTCGTCGGTCGGTTTGAAGAGCGGCGATCCTTCGATCCTGCCGGCGGGCTTTTTGAAAAAGGAGCACCTCGTTTACGACGCGATTTACCAGCCTCCGGTGACGCCGTTGTTAGCGATGGCGGACGCTTTGGGCTGTCGCACGGCCAACGGCCTTTCGATGCTCATTCAGCAGGGGGCGCTGGCGTTTCAGCATTGGTTTCCGGGCAGCGAGCCGTTGGCGGTGATGCGGGTGGCGCTGAGTCGGATGTGAGTGGCTGCTCCGGGACCTCCACGCCGGGCGCGTCGTGGGAATACCAGTGGCAGGCGAGGACATCTTCGAGTTCGAAGCGACGTTCCCCGGCCTCCTCGACGCGGCGGACTTTCACGCGGACGCGGATGAATCCCTCGGGAGTGGCGCTGGGAAGGTTCACGCCGAAGACGCGTTTGCCGGCTTTTTCAAGTTTGAAGGCGGCATCTAGCAGTCGGCCGTTCTTGCTGTCGCGCTTGACCAGGAACTCGGGCGACTTGGCTCCCATTTCCGTGTTGGAGCCGAAGTGGGGAGCGTAGAACACGATGCTGATGGTGTCGGCGTTTTTCCGCTCGTCGGCGAGGCGCTCGCGGGTGAGCAGGCGGAATTCGCCTTGCTCCGGTCCGCTGCCTGCCAGGAAAAGCGGCCAGGGATACTCGCTGAAGCGGACGTAATGGCCCCAGTCTAACCGCCACTCGCCGTTTTCCTCCATGAAGACCGCGTCCAGCTGGCGACCGTCGGCGGAGTTCCAATGAGTTTCGATCCCCCGGCGGCCGGGTAGGTGGAGGACCGCGTGCTTCGATAGGGCGAGTTTTCGCGGGTCGATGATGACTAGCGGATTCAAGCTGAAGAAGCGCGCCATGCGGGCGGCGGTGGTGACGGGAGAAAGGACGAACTGGTTTTGCTGCTCGGGGGTCCCGGCGGCGAGGAAGCCGTAAAAGGTCTGGCCGTACAGGGGCGATGCCTGATCCAACAGGATGATGTCTTCTTCCGGGACGACGATTTTGGTCGATGCGTGGCTCACGGAACTTTTAGAATCATCCGGTTTTTCGCCCCACTTCCAGCGGGCTCCGTAGATGATGGCGATAAGGAGCACCGACCAGCCTAGGATGAGCTGCAGCATCAAATAACTGCGTTTCCGTTTCTTGACCGGGCGTTTTTCCCGTTCGCTAGAATTTCCTGTTGGGGCTGGCGCGGAGGATGCTTCAGTCACGGGCTGCGGCTCGATGCCAAGCGACGGGTTGCGTCCGCACGACGTGCAAAGGCGGCCATCCGCAGCTCCGGGGCTGGATTGGAAAAGCGAACCGCATTGTCCGCAGTGAAACCAAGAAGTGTTTTTTTCGCTCACGGGTAAAGTTTAGGGTGCGGCGGGGCCATTGTCTTTCAGAAATCTCATGCGCCGGCGAGTTGGCGGTCCAGCGCGGCGTCCATCGCCTGCTCGACGAGGCGGGCGGCGAGCGCTTCGGTGGCGGCGTCGAGGCGTTGGACTGCGGCTTTGAGCGGATTGGCCGCGCCTCCCGCGAGCGCGGCGCGAACGGCTGCGGCGGCGGATTCGATTTCCCCGCGCTCGTCGTCCATCGCGAGGCCCAGACTCAAGACTGACTCCACGGCAGGCAGCAGTTCCTCGGCTTTCATTCTCGCCTCGGTGAAAACCCGCTCGGCCATGTCGGTGAAGGCGTGCTCGACCGACTCGCTGACCATCGCCTCGACTGCCGCGTCATCGACATTCACGGCCGCGCTTTCGATCTGGATCACCGTGTCGATGCCGGTGGAAACGTCGCGGGCGAGCGCTTCGAGGATGCCGTTCTCGTCGATCTTGAACTGCACGCCGACCCGCGCGTGGCCTTTCGGCGACGGGGAAAACGGCACGTCGAAATTGCCCAGCTCCCAGTTGTCCTTGGCCATCTCGCGCTCGCCTTGGAGCACCCGCACGCGCATCGCTGCCTGATAGTCGGCGGCGTTGGTGAACATCTCACCCGCCTTGCACGGGATGGTCGTGTTGCGAGGGATGAGCACGTTCATCAAGCCGCCAAAGGTCTCGATGCCGAGGCTCAGCGGCGTCACATCGAGCAAAATCATCTGCCGCAGCGCGCCGCTCAGCACGCCGCCCTGGATCGTCGCGCCGAGGGCGATCGCCTCATCCGGGTGCTGCGAAATGTCCGGCTCGCGGCCGAAAAGCTCGGCCACCGCGCTGCGGACGGCAGGCATTCGCGTGCTGCCACCGACGACCACCACGGCGCTCAAATCCTCCGGCTTGAGCGCGGCGTCGGCGAGCGCCTTGCGGCAGAGGTGCAGGGTTTTCGCGATCCACGGCGCGGCGAGTTTTTCCAAGTCCTCGCGCGTGACCGTCTCTTCCAAACTCCGACTGCCATCATAAAATGGCACTCGGAAAACTGCCTGCGTGTCATCGGATAGAGCGAGTTTCACCCGCTCCGCTTCGGCCATCAGGCGGACGCGCGCGGCGATGTCGATCTCGCCGATGCCGGATTTCTCCATCACCCGGTCGAGAATGAGCGCGTCCAGATCGTCGCCGCCGAGGCGGGTGTCGCCGTGGGTCGCGAGCACTTGGAAGACTCCGTCCTGCATTTCCAAAATGGATAGATCGAAGGTCCCGCCGCCGAGATCATAGACGGCGACGCGGGCTTTTTCGCCGAGCTTGTCGAGGCCGTAGGCCAGCGCGGCGGCGGTCGGCTCGTTGAGGATGCGGACCACTTCGAGTCCGGCGAGTGCGCCCGCGCGCTTGGTCGCGGCGCGCTGGGCGTCGTGGAAATACGCAGGCACGGTGATGACCGCCTTGGTGATTTCCGCGCCCATCCGCCACTCGGCGATGCGCTTCATCTCGCGTAGGATTTCCGCGCTGATTTGTTCGGGCGATTTCCCCAAAACCCGCGGTAAGCCATCCGATCCGGCAGTGACGGACACCGGGAAATTTTCCTCAACCTCGCTCGTCCGGCGGCCTATCAGCCGCTTGATGCTGGTGACCACGCGATCCGGTTCGAGCACCCTGCGGCGCAGCGCCTTCGCGCCGACTTCGACGCTGCCGTCCGTGCCGATCCACACCGCGCTCGGCGTGATCCGGCGGCCTTCCTCATTGGCCAGCAGGATTGGAAATCCTGAGTCCACCACGCCCACGGCGGAGTTGGTCGTCCCCAAATCGATTCCCAGGATCATTTCGCTCATCGCGGCGAGCTTCGTGGCGCTAGCCGTTCCCGTCAACGCCACCGACTCGTGTGCGGGTAATTTTCATGAAGTCAACAGGCGGGCTTCCAATCAATCAAAGGCCCTGGGGTTTTCCTGCAAACGGCGCAGGGCCGCCGCGCTCTTGGTTTTCTTGGCTTGCGGGTCTCGATCATGGTCGGAAATACGGGTTGTAAGTCCCGAGGCGGCGGATCTACGCTCCGCCTCGTCGCCACGAAGCCGACAATTTCTCATGATCATCCTCATTAAAATCTCCCTCGCGCTCTTCCTCATCGGCTGGTCCGGGCTCGGGCTGTGGATGCTGGTGAAATACGATTCACTCTTCGGTTATCACCCGGATGATCCGGCCGAGTCATCGGGCGCGCGGGCGCTGAACGTGACTCAGGTTTCCTCGGTCTGGTTCGGCTTTTTCGCGGTGGCGTTTTATTTCCTGATCAGTTGAGGACGGCCGCTCAGGCGGGCGATTTGCCGTTTTTCAAGCGGTGGAGCGCCACCGGCACGATGAAGATCAACAGGGTGAGCGCGGAGGTCCCCATGTCGAAATAGTGGCTGGCGAGGAAGCTGTGGATGGCGTCTCCCACGGAGGACAGCGCTTGCGATTTAGAGGCGAGGTAGCCGTGGAATTCGTGGCTCTTCTCGAGGAAATGACGGGGCACGCTGAGGACCAGTTTCACGCCGAGCACCGCGATGACGATGAACGCGCAGGTCTCCAGGAAATGATAGCGCTGCATGAGTTTCACGAAGCCCTGGGCCGCGAACCGCATGGCGAGGATGCCGAGGAAAACACCGGTGCAGACGAGCACCAGCTTCGAGGGCATTGGATAGTTTTTCACGTAGGCGACGGCCGCCACGACGTTGTCGATCGAGAACGCGAGGTCCATGACTTCCACGGCGGCGACGGTGGCCCAGAACGGTCCTAGCAGTCCGATGGTGCGGCGGTAGAGGAAATTGCCCTCCGTTTCCACGGCCTCGACCCCCTCCTCGATGACGGATTCATGTCGCGAGAAATGGCCCCACGCCAGCCACAGCAGATAGAGTCCGCCGAGCGGCTCCAGCCACCAGATGGTGATGAGCCACGCGGCAAGCGCGAGGCAAAGTCCGCGGAACGCGTATGCGCCGATGATGCCGTATTTCAGTGCCTTGCCGCGCTGGTCTTCCGGAAGGCGCATTACCATCGTCGCGAGCACTGCGGCGTTGTCCACGGACAACACGCCCTCGATGATGATGAGAATGAGCACCACCATCAGGCCGGCGGCGGGGTCGGGTCCGAGAATGTTGTAGGTCCAATCCATGAAAGTCTGCCGGCAAGCTGGGGGAGCCATCCGCGGCTGGCAACGGGAATTTGCGCCGGTTTCACGGCGATTGATTTCGGGCGCATCGCCGCCCTTGCACCCGGTTCGGCAACCGTTTAGGAATCCCGAAACAAATTTCCCCATGGCAGCCGATTACACCGAAGACGACATCAAATCACTCGATTGGCGCGAACACATCCGCATGCGCCCCGGCATGTACATCGGCAAGCTCGGCGACGGCTCCTCGCCCGACGACGGCCTCTACATCCTGCTCAAGGAAGCGGTGGATAACTCCATCGACGAGCACATCATGGGCCACGGCAAGGAAGTCCGCGTGGACATCGACGAGCAGGGCCGGGTGGAGGTGCGCGACTTCGGACGGGGGATTCCGCTAGGGAAACTTTTTGACTGCGCCGCCCAGATCAACACCGGCGCGAAGTACGACAGCGAGGCGTTCAAGAAATCCGTCGGCCTCAACGGCGTCGGCATCAAGGCGGTCAACGCGCTCTCCGACTTTTTCGAAATCCAGTCGTGGCGGGACAGCCAGACGAAGGCGCTGGAGTTCTCCAAGGGCCAGCTCACCGTGGACATGAAAAACCCGCGCCGCGACGAGGCTCCTAACGGCACGCGTCTCGCCTTCGAGCTCGACCGCACGATTTTCCCCGCCAAGGCGAAATACAAGGAGCAGTTCGTCGAGAAGATGTGCCGCTACTATTCCTACCTGAACCCGGCGCTCACCATCAATTTCAACGGCAAGAAGTTCCGATCGAAGGACGGCCTGCTGGACCTGCTGCGCGAGGAAATGGAAAACGAGGCGCTCTATCCGCCGATTCATCTCGTCGGCAAGGACATCGAAATTGCCTTCACCCACACGCCGGAAAGCGGCGAGGAATACTATACTTTCGTCAACGGCCAGAACACCTCGCAAGGCGGCACCCACCTCGCCGCGTTCCGCGAGGCGCTGGTCCAGGTGATCCGTGGATTCTATAAGAAACAATACGAGCCGTCCGACATCCGCGCCGGCATCGAGGCTGCGGTTTGCGTGCGGATCATCGAGCCGGTGTTCGAGTCGCAGACCAAGACCAAGCTCGGCTCCGCCACCATCGAGCCGGGCGGCGAGTCGCTGCGCACGTTCATCGGAAATTTCCTCAAGACCAACCTCGACAACTACCTCCACAAGCACCCGCAGGTCGCCGAGGCGATCCACAAGCGCATCCTCTCCGCCGAGCGCGAGCGCAAGGATTTGAAAGGCATCCAGAAGTTAGCCCGCGAGCGCTCCAAGCAGGCGAAGGTCCATAACAAAAAACTCCGCGACTGCCGCGTCCGCTACGACAGCAAGCACAAGCGCCGCGAGGAATCCACGCTCTTCATCACCGAGGGCGACTCCGCCTCCGGCTCCATCACCAAGAGCCGCGACGTGGAAACGCAGGCGGTCTTCTCGCTCCGTGGCAAGCCGCTCAACACCTACAGCCTGCCGCGCAAGATCGTTTATGAAAACGAGGAGTTCGCCCTGCTCCAGGCCGCGCTCAACATCGAGGACGGCATCGAATACCTCCGCTATAATAAAGTCGTCATCGCCACCGACGCCGACGTGGACGGCATGCACATCCGTTTGTTACTGCTCACTTTCTTCCTCCAGTTCTTCCCGGAAATGATCCGCGACGGGCATCTTTACATCCTCCAAACTCCGCTGTTCCGCGTCCGCAACAAGAAGGAAACCATCTATTGTTACGACGACGACGAGCGCCAGAAAGCCCTGGCCAAGCTCGGCAAAGCCGCCGAGATCACCCGCTTTAAGGGGCTGGGAGAAATCTCGCCCGACGAGTTCAGCTTCATGATCGGCCCGGACATGCGCCTCGACCACGTCGAGTATGAGGAGGGCAAAGGCGTGAAGGAACTGCTCGCCTTCTACATGGGCAAGAACACCCCCGACCGCCAGGACTTCATCATCGAGAACCTGCGCGAAGACGTGGATAAGCAGGTCGAAGTGGCGGTGGTTTGATCAGTCCAGCAGATACTTCGACGCCTGCTCCACGTCCTTGTCGCCTCTGCCGGAGAGGTTGGCGATGAGGATGCAGTCCTTGGGCAGGCTGCCGGCAATTTTCGAGATGTAGGCCATGGCGTGGGCGCTTTCGAGAGCGGGGATGATGCCTTCGCAATGCGCGAGCTCCTTGAAGGCGGCGAGCGCTTCGTTGTCGGTGGCGTAGGTGTATTCGACGCGGCCGATGTCCTGCAGATAGGCGTGCTCGGGGCCGACGGCGGCGTAGTCAAGACCGGCGGAAACGGAGTGGGTGAGCTCGATCTGGCCGTCGTTGTTGGCGAGCAGCCAGGTTTTGGTGCCCTGGAGCACGCCGAGTTTTCCGCCTTGGAAGCGGGCGGCGTGGCGCTCGGGGATGATGCCGTCGCCTCCGGCTTCGACGCCGACCATGCGGACGTTTTCGTCTTCGAGAAACGGATGGAACAGGCCGATGGCGTTCGATCCGCCGCCGACGCAGGCGACTAGCAGATCCGGCAGGCGGCCTTCTTTTTCGAGAATCTGCCTGCGCGCTTCCACGCCGATGACGCGGTGGAAGTCGCGGACGATCATCGGGAACGGATGCGAGCCCAGCGCGGAGCCGAGGATGTAGTGGGTGTGATCGACCGTGGCGACCCAGTCGCGCATGGCTTCGTTGACTGCTTCCTTGAGGGTCGCCTGGCCGGCGGTGACGGCGCGGACTTCCGCTCCCATCAGGCGCATCCGGGCAACGTTGAGGGCCTGGCGCTCCATGTCCACTTTTCCCATGTAAACGACGCATTCCATGCCGAAGCGGGCGCAGACGGTGGCGGTGGCGACGCCGTGCTGGCCGGCTCCGGTTTCCGCAATGATGCGTTTTTTGCCGAGGCGTTTCGCCAGCAGGATCTGGCCGATGGCGTTGTTGATCTTGTGGGCTCCGGTGTGAAGCAGGTCCTCGCGCTTCAGATAGATCTTCGCGCCGCCGAGGACTTCGGTCCAGCGCTCGGCGAAATAGAGCGGAGTCGGGCGGCCGCAGTAGTTGTGGAGAAGGTCGCCGAGCTCGGCTTGGAACGCCGGGTCGGCCTTGGCGGCGGCGTAGGCGGTTGAGAGCTCCTGGAGCGGAGCCATCAGGGTTTCCGGAACGAACATCCCGCCGAATTGGCCGAAGTGGCCGGTGGCGTCGGGAAAGGCGGAAGTGGGAGAAGTTGCGGTGGCCATGGACGGCGGCAGTGTTTGGCGGGATGCTGCGTGATTCAAGGGGAGATTTCTCACGGCAGTTTCCAGGCGGCGCGGCGTTTCTGGTATTCCGCTTGCGGCAGGAGGACGTAGAGCGGGCGGCGGGCCGGGTCGATTTGGGAAATCAGCCACTGGAGTTTCGACTTTTCCATGGTGGTGCAGCCGGCGGTGGGGGAGGCTCCGTCGCGCCGCCAGATATGGAAGAAGATCGATGAGCCGGCGTGGGGCGTGACGTCCGGCGGGGCGTTGTGGGCGACGAAGAGTTTGAGCGAATGGACCGGGTCGGTTTGCTTCATCTGCTGCTTTTTCTCCCACTCGGTGGCGGGCTCGTGGTCGAGGACGACGTTCCTGTTATATTGGGGCGAGGCCGGGTCTTCCACCCAGAGATCGCGGGAGGTCACCTGGCGGTAGGGCAGGGCGGGGTGCTTGGCGATGGCGGGCGAGTAGCCCCAGGCTCCGCCGATCAAGAAGACTCCGGCGGGCGAGCGGTTGTCGCCTTCCTTTTTGGTGACAACTTCGGAGGGAACCGGATGGAGGCCTTTTCCCCAGACGAGACCGCTTTTCCCGAGGCGACCTTTCCACGGCTCGCTGACAGGTTTCCAGGTGCCGCCGGCTTTTTGATAGAGACGGAGGGTGACGTGGGAGCTGCCCCAGCCATCGGCGGTGCCGACGAGGCATTGGGCGGAATTCGCCGGGAGCTCGAAGGCGGCGGCGGGGAGGAATGTGATGAGGGCGAGGAGGAGGACTTTGAAATTCATGGCATGATGGGAAAATGATGAGGGAGCAGAATGCTCCCGGCACGGTCTGGAGCTGGAAGCTCCAGCCACCTGGGCCTTGGGTCAAGGCTTGGTGTGGGCGGCGAGCGTGGCGCGGACGTCGCCGATGAAGGCGGTGGCGCGGAGCTCGACGGGGATGCGGTCGGCGTCGTCGCTGAGCCAGAGGGTGGCGTCCTTTTTGAGCTTCTTGTAAGGCAGGAGTGCGAGGGTTTTGCGGTCGATTTTATGCATGCCCAGGGTGAGGCGGATGGCGTTGCGGCCGGCGTGGATCTCGCGGCCGTGGACTTTCACGCGGAGCAGATAGGGATTGTCGAACGGATGGATGACCAAGGTGATGTGATCCCCGGCATCGAGCCTCTGGCTGCGGACGTGCAGCATGGCCGAGAAAATATCGAAGACCGGAGTGAAGCGGAAAACGCGGTCGGTCTGCCTGGTGATTCCGGTCTTGGAAATTCTAGTGATTTCCTGGCTTTCCACCTTGGCGGGGAAATACCGGACGGTGGTGGTTGCCGTTTCCTTCTTGTCGGTCTCCACCGAATGAAAATGGCGCGGGCGCAGGCTGGCGGGGTCGAGCTCGGACCAGAAGTTGCTATGATAGGGAAAAAGCAAGGCGGCGGCTCCGTGGCTGGATGAGGTGGAGCGGATGACGTAGGCTCCGGGTTTTTTGCCGGCGGGCGGAGCGAATTCCATCCGGATCGAGCCGGCGTTGATCATGCCGTTCCAGCTCACCTGGAGGTCGAGCACGGTGGGCGCGAGCTTGGGAAACGCGCCGGGCGCGGGCGATGTGAGTTCGGCTTGCCAAGCGGGTGCGGCTTTGGCGGAAAAAACCAGGAGCAGCGAAAGGAGGATCAGGCGGCGGCAAGCGGACATGCAGTCTGAAACGATCATCCGCAGGAAATTATTCATCACGTCGCGATTGCGAACCCGAACCCGAAACCGAACCCGAAACCGAAACCGAAACCGAAGTTACAAGGTATTCTATCCGCCTCCTTGCATAAATCCTCCTCCGCCCCCCAAACCCGGAACCAAGAGGTTTCCACCGCCAAGATTGAAATCCGGTAGAGTGCGTCCGCCCACTTTTCAGACCTTCGACAACTCTTCTTCTCCACTTTCCGACGCCGCCCGCGCAGCGGAACCGAAACACCTCTTTCTCTTCCCTTCGACCGCATCGCCGCGCAATGTCTCCTTTACCCCGCCCTGTCCATCGACTAAACTCGCCCACATGATCGACCGCATCACCTTCAATCCCGCCCAGTGTGGAGGCCGTCCCTGCATTCGCGGCATGCGCATTCGCGTCAAGGACGTGCTTGACCTCCTCGCCGCCGGCCTGACGCCGGCTGAGATCATCGAGGATTATCCCTACCTCGAGCCACAGGACATTCAGGCCTGCCTCGACTACGCCGCCGCCCAGGCCGACCACCCGGTGCTTATTGCCCACTGAACCATGCGGTTTCTCATCGACGCCCAATTGCCGCCCGCGCTCGCGCGTTTACTCTCCGGGCATGGCCACACGGCCGAGCACGTCGCCGATATCGGTCTGCGCGATGCCGAGGATTCCCCCATCTGGGCCTATGCTCTCGCCCACCATGCCATCATCATCACCAAGGACGAGGATTTCCCGCAACGCATGCGCCAAGCCAAATCCAGTCCTGTCATCGTCTGGCTACGCATCGGCAACACCAGCCGCCGCGCCCTGCTTCAATGGTTTGAACCGCTGCTCCCGCAACTGGAGACCCTCATCGCCCAGGGTGACCGCCTGATTGAAATCCGGTAGAGTGCGTCCCGCCCACTTTTCAGACCCCCGACTTTCAGACCTTCGACAACTCTTCCTCTCCACTTTCCGACGCCGCCCGCGCAGCGGAACTGAAACACCAAAACCCCAGCCTCCGTTTCATCGTCCCAGCTCCGCGTCCCTCCGCGCCTCCGCGGTAAACTCTTCCTCTTCCCTTCGACGTTCAAAGTTAGAAGTTGGAAGTTCGAAGTTCCCCGCCTCCCGTCCCCCAAACATGGGACACCCGTTTTGTCACACCTCCCGCGCCTCACCGCCCCCGAAATCCCCGAAATCGCTCTATTATTTCACCAAATTTGACTGTTAATCGACCTCCCAACCCACCCGCATCTCCTCCCGATGGCCGTCATTTTTATTCCACAAACCATTGAATTCAAACGTATTGAATTTCATCAAAATTCAAAATCCAAAATTCCGAATCAACCTCCCCTCTAATTTTCCCCGCCCCCGCAATTTTTTCTTGCCCTGCCGCCCCTTCCGCTGTTCTCTGTTCACGAAACCTACGAATGCGAAGAGGAAATCTGTCCGGCAATCCGCACTCACGTCCATCCTCCTCAAGTTCGCTCGACACCGCATACCAGAAACACCTAAAACCAAAAAACTAACACTGTCATGAAAACCACAATTTACTCACTCCTAGCCGCCGCTGCCTGCGGCATGGCCTTCGGCCAGACGGCTTATACGACCCCGGTGGGGTATGTGACGCAGACACTGCCTGCTAATTCCGATTCCATTTTATCCCTGCCTGTTCGCAAGTCCGCAGTAGCTGCTAGCGCGGTTTCCGGTGCTCCCGACACTACTACCATTCCTGGTTCCGCCATTCTCACTATGAGTGGAACTCCGGGGTATACGGTGAATGCATTTCAAAACACCCACTATGCCAAATTCACTTCCGGAACGGACCTTGGTAAGTACTTCGTGATTACTGCCAACGCGGCGGACACTCTCACCGTCAACTTAAATGGTGCCATCCTAAATGCGGTCAGCACAGATACCTTAGAAGTGATCAAGTTCTGGACGCTCAATGAACTTTTCAGCCCGACTGCATCCACGACGGATCCGCTCACCACGGGGAATGCGATTGTGGCATCAACCAGCACGCTGGCCGCCGGACGTAGGACTAGTCTTTTTGTTCCTGACTTGACATCGCCAGGAAGTAACTTGGCTCCATCGGCTACCTATTATGTCCACGGTGGTTT
Source organism: Akkermansiaceae bacterium (assembly GCA_947462535.1). Taxonomy (GTDB): domain Bacteria; phylum Verrucomicrobiota; class Verrucomicrobiia; order Verrucomicrobiales; family Akkermansiaceae; genus Luteolibacter. Next base: position 152,180 of record CANHPN010000001.1, read on the forward strand.
GTGGAAAAAGCAAGGTCAGGGCAATACCGACTTTGGTGCCACTCAATTATGGCCGGACATTTACTTCATCATTCGGCACCCATCAACAGTGACCGCGGCAACTACTTATACCGCTTCGGGTGAAGTTGAAACGAAACAATTCGATATAGCACTTCGCACCCAAGCTGCTATTGCGCAAGATAATTTCATCGGTCTACCAAGACCTGTGGATATCACCCTAAACGCCTTGAATCTTGCAAACACCTCGGCTTTCCTCACGTCGACAAGCACCTTGGCTGCTGGTCGTAGAGATCAAATCTTCGTATATGATAATGCCGTGATCTCGCAGAACAAATCGCCAGCAGCTACGTATTACTATCATGCTGGTCTTTGGAAGAAGCAGGGTCAGGGTAATACCGATTTTGGCACTGATGTCATAAAGGCTGGCGCAGGGGTAATTATCCGCAAATATCAGTCTGGAACCGGTGCGACTGCCAACTGGGATAACAATCCAACGTATTGATCTCGCCTAATCCGATCACCAAGTATCATAATTAAACTGTCTCACATATGAAAACAAAACTAGCACTACTAATATTGGTTACAGCAACTCTGCCAGCCGGAGCTACTGTTTTATTGAACACCCAGTTCGGAGCCGCATTTACCTCAGCCAACACCACCGTTGCTGATGGGACGCTGTGGGTCTTAATCGGCAATACTAATGCAGACGCCAGCATTGCCGGTACTGCGATCAACAGCACGCTTATAGCGGCTACTGCCAATACACTGTTTACGGCGGGTCAAAGCATCAACTTGGGCTCCGTCATTGGCGGTGATACGGTATTCGCCATGGGCGGATTCAATGGTGCGGCGCCGGGTATTGACGCGAGTGCTTTGACCTTGACCTATGGTGTCAATGGGACGGCGGCCAATCAGGCCTTTGCGTTCTTCTGGTTCCCAGGTGCCACATTTGCAGGAGATCCAATTACCAGCGGGAGTTCGGCGAAAACCATTGGAAGCCAAGTGGGTGGACTCAATACTACCAGCGCAGACGGAGTCTTCGATATTGGTATGACTCTCCCAGCCGATGGCTGGATCGGTTCATCTGGTGCTGCTAACGTCGATGGCGGCGGCACGCTTGCCGATTCGAGGTTTACCGCAGTGAATCTCATCCCAGAACCATCCGCCGCTCTTCTTGGAGCGATTGGTGCTCTCGGTCTCCTTCGCCGCCGCCGGAATTGATTTGGAACGGTCTTTAAGACACACTTGATTCATGAAGAGGCGGGCGCAAGCCCGCCTCTTTTTCGTGGTTGCGCGAGATACTCCAGCCATTTCAGCGCCTGAGTGATTCCACACCGCATGCTCAAAAAACATTGGCATTCGCCCGCAATTCGTGGAATGGAATCCACGTGATGCAAAAATCCGCCCTATCACTCGCATGCCTTCTCGTTCTTGTCTCTTGCGAAAAAAAGCAGGATCAAGCGGACCGTGATTTCACGCCGGAGCCTCGTCCCAGGACAACGCGCGCCGATCATCCCTCCCGCAACGTCCCGAGCACCCGTGACAAACTCCGCACCGCGTTTGAAGCGGCAAAGGCCATCGAGCCAGGCGCGGAGCGCGACCAGGCGCTTGCCGAACTCGCTTCCAGAGCCCTCGAATCCGCCCCGGACATCGCCTCCAAGGTGATCCGCGAACTGCCCGCCGGAACCGAGCAAAAACAAGCATGGATCGAAGCCTACCTCGCCACCTTGATGGCCGATGAAAAGATCGAAGAAGCCGTGGCATGGGCGGATTCCTTGGGCGACGAGCGGGACATCGCCTTCGCCCGCGGAAAAGTCGTGCTCCTGCTCGCCGAGAAAAATCCCCAACAAGCCGCCGCGCTTCTGCCGCCCTCCGGATTCACCGCTGCCGGAGTCGATCCAGCCGCCGAGCATGTCCTCCAAAACTGGGTCGCCCAAAAGCCTGCCGACGCCGTTGCGTGGGCCACGCGCCTTCCGGCCGGAGACGCCCGCACCGCAGGTTTCAAAGTCATCTTCACCCAGTGGGTCATTACCGACTCCTCTGCCGCTCTCACATGGGCCGCTTCCCAAACGAACTCCCAGCTTCGCCAGGAAACCCTCCATGCCATCACCGAAGCCTTCCTCCAGCAACCCGATCCCATCCGCGCTATCCTCCTCGAGCCCGCCGACCCAAGCATCCGGGCCGAGATCGAAAACGGAATCTCCGAGATCGTCCGCCAAGCCCAGGAAGCCGAGCCCCCACCCGAACCCGATTCCCAACCGGAAACCGGACAACCGCCAGAAACCGCCCCGGAACCATGATGTATTTCGATTTCCGATGGATGATTGCTGAATTTTGAATGCTGATTGGATGCCGGTCGCCGTTCCGGCACATTAAGGGGAGCGCCCGCGCCCCCGCGTGCTCCCTTTCGCGCCCTCGCGGAAGGGCCCGCCGCCCACATTCAAGGTGACAGATCATTCAAGGTGACATTCAAGGTGACAGATAAATAATAGAGAATCCGCTTGGGATCTGTGTTTGCGGTGATAGGATTGCGTCATGCGCAAGGCGAGGTGGTTGGCGAGTGGAGAGGGGGCCGGGACGAAACCGGCGATTTACCATTGCATCTCGCGGGTGGTGGATCGCCGTTTCGTGTTTGCGGAACGTGAATGTGAGGCGTTCCGGATGTACCTGCGGATGTACGAGAACTTTTCCGGCTGTCGGGTTTTGTCTTACTGTATCATGTCCAATCACTTCCATTTGTTGCTGGAGGTGCCGCCGATGGCGGAGGGCAGACTCAGCGATGAGGCACTGCTGCAACGCCTCTCGGCGCTTTATTCCGAGGCGTTTGTGGCCGGTGTGGCGGCGGAATTGACGGAAGCGAGAAAGGCCGGAGCCGATGGCAGTTTTCACGAGAACCACGAGAACCACGAGACGCGTGTGGCGGAGATTCACGCCCGATTCACCTACCGGATGCAGGATTTGAGCCAGTTCATGAAGGGGTTGTTGATCCGGTTCACGCGGTGGTTCAACCGGACCCACTCGCGCACAGGGACGCTGTGGGAGGAGCGCTTCAAGAGCGTGATCGTGGAAAGCGGCGTGGCGGCGCGGACGATGGCGGCTTACATCGATCTCAATCCGTTGCGGGCGGGCATTGTGAAGGATCTGGCGGATTATCGCTGGAGCAGCTACGGCGAGGCGATTGGAGGTGGAACGAAGGGGAACGGGAAGAAGGCGCGGGAGGGCCTGGTGCGAGCGTATTTTTGCGATCAGGGAGTGGGTTTCGATGCGGAGCGGTGGGCGGATGCTTCGCGTTTGCATCGGCGTTTGATGGGCCTTTCCTTGGGCCGGAAGCCGGGACGGGCGGACCTGGCCGGAACGGGAAGCCACCTTGGCCAAAGCAACATGAACACGGCCGAGATGCTGGAAAGTGAGGATAACGGCACGGTGTTGAAGGATCTGCGAATGGCGAAGATGTTACGATGCCGGGTGAGATATTTCACAGATGGCGCGGTGATCGGCAGCAAGGAGTTTGTGAACGAGGCGTTTGCGAATGCGCGGGAGCGATTCGGCCCCAAGCGCAAGGACGGTGCGCGGGCGATGCGAGGGAGCGGCAGCGAGGCGAAAGGGCAGTTGTGGAGCATGAGGGATCTGAGGTTAAGGGTTTAAAATCCAGTCGGAAGGTTTCCACGCCAAAAGCGGACCGTCTTCACTGACGCTTCAAAATAGTTCCTGAGCATGGCAGCCCGGGCTCTTGGCGCAGCCTTTACGGATGACGAAGTGGAATACTCCGAAGCGAATCTGCTGCGATGAGAATCGGTGCCGTGGCACTGGCGCAGAATTTTGCAGGCAAGAAACGTGACAAAAAGCGAGCGCATCTAAATTCCCGGCGTAAGGCCGGGAACACACTGAAACTGACATGCTCTTCCTCCAACAACTCCGCGGCGAGCTCCGCAAACTCTTCGCCCGGCCGCGCACCTGGATGGGCTACGGCGCGTTCCTCGTCATGGAGGCCGTCATCCTGTTCGTTTACAAACTGCCGCGCAGCCAGAACTACATGCAGGGCATGCTCGAGCGCAACGGGCTGGAATTCGGCACCTACTACAGCTCGCTGACCATTACCTTCACCATCATGCTGCTGAGCATGTTTCTGCTAGGCTCGATCTATTTCGCGCTTGTCGCCGGCGACATCGTGGCCAAGGAAAACGAGGACGGCAACCTGCGGTTGGTCTTCGCCCGGCCCATCAGCCGCCTGCGCCTGCTGTTGGTGAAATACACCGCCGTCTCGCTCTACACGTTTTCTTTTGTCTTCTTCGTCGGCATTTCCGGCTATGCCATGGCCGTCGTCGCCGTCGGCTGGGAAGGCGGACTGTTCGTGATGGAGCCGAAAATGAAAATCTTCGCCGCCTATCCCGACTGGTGGCAAGGCGCGAGCCGACTTGCCCTGTCCGCCGCTGGGATCGGGGTGAGCATGATCACGCTCTCGTCGATCGCGTTCATGTTTTCCTGTTTCAAAATCAAGCCCGCCGCCGCGACCATCATCACGCTGACGATCCTGTTCGTGGACATGATCCTGCAGGGCTTCCCGTTCTTCAAGCCCTACGAAAGCTACTTCATCACCTGGCGGATGAGCGCCTGGGTCTTCATGATGGAGCAGCAGCTCTCGTGGCCGAAAATCATCGAGTCCTATGCGTCCCTGTTCGGGCTGAACGTTACCTTGTTCACCCTCGGCTGGCTCTCGTTCCAGACCCGCGATTTCAAGACATGACGGGCTGGCAATGTGTTCCGACTGTCTCAGTCGGAAGCGGAACCCCGGTGCCCGGCTGAGACAGCCGGGACACATTTGCGGCGGCAGATTCGCCGCTTGTCTTGGGTTTCCCGCCCCGCCAGTCTCCGGCATGGAAAGTCACGAGTGGTTCGAAAATACCGACGACGGAAAAGTCTTCTACCGGGCGAATTACCTCGGCACGCGGTGGACGATCATGACGACGCGGGAAAAGCGCAACCCGACGTGGACCGACCTGAAACCGCCGTCGGAGGCGGTGTGGCGCGAACTGCGCGACGTGGTGTGGAAGAAATACCAACGCAAGCGCTGCCCGTGGGAGCGGGTGGCGGATCTGGATAAAATCCTCGGCGACGAGCCGCTGCCGAAGCCCGGGCCGCACTAAAGCGGCGCTCGCCATCGGGCCGGAGCGTGCTTACTTTCCCACCGTGATCGCGCGACAGAAGACGAAATATCCGGTTTCCCAATCGTTGCGGCAGTATCTCTATCACTTCGACCGCTACCGGGAGATTCCACGTGTTTATGAGGAGCTCTGCCGCTTCAGCGGGGCGGTTCCTTACGAGGATCCCAAGGGAAGGGAAACCTTGTGGCTCACCGTGATGTATCCGCCGGAGGTCCTTGAGGAACTCCGGCCGCGGCTGACGAGCATCTACACCGAACTCAAACTCGGCCGCGATGTGGAGCAGCACGAGCACCTGATGGTGGACCGCATCGACTTCGGGGATTTCGGGAATTCGAAACCTTTCCGCATCCGCGTCACCAACCTCTTCAACGACAACTCGGACTATTTCTACGTCAAGCAAGCGGACTCCTCGCGCATCTACGGCCTGGAGCTGGAGCACATCCTCTCGCCGAACCGGATCAACTATCTGGTCAACGGCAACACGCTGATCGAGGAGCACATCGCGGGGGTTCCGGGCGATGTGTTCATCCGCGACTACCTTTCCCAGCCCGGCCTCAACAAGGTGCGGATCGCCAAGGAGTTCACGAAATTCACCGAGCGCAGCTTCATTCGCCTGCTGGGCGACATGCGCAGCGTGAACTACGTGGTGGACATCACGCCGGACTTCGAGGAGGTGCAATACCGCGTGCGGGCGATCGATTTCGACCAGCAGTCGTACGAGGGCAACGGCAACATCTATCTGGCGTTCCGCTTCAACTCGAACCGCCAGGTCACCCGCCTCGCGTTCGACGTGCTCAACCGCAAGAGCATCGACCAATACGTGGCCGAGGAACACGCGCAGATGGCCCGCCGCGCAAAGGTCGAGAGCGGCCGGCTGCGCGCGCTGCTCGGGATCATGCGGCGCGAGGACATCGCGCCGCGCGAGCACGTCGTCACGCTGGCCCGCGAGCTCGACCGGATGCATGCCACCAGCGGCTTCGGCGATTGCACCTCGATGGGCGAGCTTACCGCCATGCACATTTCCCTGATGCTCGACATCAAGCCGACCAACGTGACTTGGGAAACACGGGCTTAGAGCAGCGCACTCTTCTGGACTCGCCGGGAAAGTCAGCCCAAGCTGCGGCCATGAAACGCCTTTTCCTGCTCGACGGCATGGCCCTGATCTATCGGGCCCATTTCGCCTTCATCCAGAATCCCATCCGCAACTCCAAGGGAACTAACACCTCCGCGCTTTACGGCTTCATCAACACGCTGCTGTCGATTCTCGAAAAGGAAAACCCCACCCACATCGGCGTCGCCTTTGACACCTCCGCGCCCACCCCGCGGCACATTCTTTTTCCCGCCTACAAGGCGCAGCGCGACGAGATGCCGGAGGAGCTCGCCGCCTCGATTCCGCATGTGAAATCGCTCTGCCGGGCGTTCGGGATTCCCGTGCTGGAGGTCGATGGCTTCGAGGCGGACGACATCATCGGCACGCTGGTGAAGCGCGCGGAGCTGGACGAGTTTGAGTCGTTCATGGTCACGCCGGACAAGGATTTCGCGCAGCTCATTTCGGAAAGCACCTGCATGTGGAAGCCGGGCCGCAAGGGCTCCGACCATGAAATCATCGACCTGCCGACGATGCTCAACAACTGGGAGATCGAGCGGCCGGCGCAGGTCATCGACATCCTCGGCCTGTGGGGCGACGCCGCGGACAATATCCCCGGCATCCCCGGAGTGGGCGAGAAGACCGCGAAGAAACTTATTGCGGAGTTCGGCTCTATCGAAAACCTCATCGCCAATGCCGCGAAGCTCAAAGGCAAGCAGCGGGAAAACGTCGAGACCCACGCCGACCAGGCGCTGCTCTCCAAGGAGCTCGCTACCATCATCCTCGACGTCCCGGTGGACGTCACCTGGGACGATCTCGTCCTTTCCGAGCGCGACGACGAGGCATTGAAAACGCTCTTCAACGAGTTCGAATTCCGCACGCTCACCAAGCGCCTTTTCCCGGACGTGGCGGCGGTTTCCAACCGCCAGCCCTCCGATGAAATCTCCGCGCCCACGATCTTCGAAACCTTCAAGACCATCCGCGACGTCGAGCACTCCTATCACCTTGCCGACACCCCCGAGCTCCAGGCCCGGCTCTTCACCGAGCTCGCCCAACAGAAATCCTTCTGCTTCGACATCGAGACCACCGGCCTCGACCGCTTCAGCTCGAAGCTGCTGGGCGTCGCGTTCTCTTGGAAAGCCCACGAAGGCTGGTATCTGCCGATCACTGATCTCAAATCTCAAATTTCAGATCTCAAATCCATCCTTTCCTCCCCTGCGGAAAAAATCGGCCACAATCTCAAGTTCGACCTCTCCATTCTCCATCATCACGGCATCGAAGTCGCCGGGCCTTTTTTCGACACCATGCTCGCCGACACCCTGATTTCCCCCGAGCGCCGGCACTCGATGGACTACCTTTCGGAAATCCTGCTAGGCTACACTCCGGTCAAACTCGCGGATATCTCCAAGCCCGCCGCCGAGCCCGAGACCCTCCTCGACCTCTTCGCCCACGCCGAAAAAGCCAAGGCTTCCAGGGACCTCGACATCAGCGCCATCCCGCTCGCGGCCCTCGCGGAATACGCCGCCGAGGATGCCGACGTCACCTTCCAACTCGCGCAGAAAATCCGCCCGTTGCTCGCCGATTCCGGCCAGGAATCCATCCTCCACGACATCGAAGGCCCGTTGCTGCCGGTGCTTGTCGGTATGGAAATGGAGGGCATCGCCATCGATCCCGCGGCGCTCGGCGTCATCGGCGACGAGCTGCAAATCCAGATCGACGAGCTCGCGAAATCGATCCACGTCCATGCCGACCGCTCGTTCAACATCGCCTCGCCCAAGCAGTTGGGAGAGATCCTCTTCGACCAGCTCGGCCTGGCCGACAAGGCGAAGAAAACCAAGACCGGCCAATACAAGACCGACGAGCAAACGCTTGCCACGCTCGAAGGCAAGCACCCGATCATCACTGACATTCTCTCCTGGCGCGAGTCCACCAAACTCAAGGGCACCTACCTCGACGCGCTGCCTAACCACATCGTCGCGGAGACCGGGCGCATCCACACCCACTTCCATCAGCTCGTCGCCGCCACCGGCCGGCTCGCCTCGTCCGATCCCAATTTGCAGAACATCCCGGTCCGATCCGAGGCCGGCCGCAAGATCCGCAAGGCCTTCGTCCCGCGCAAGGGCTTCACCCTGCTTTCCTGCGATTACTCGCAGATCGAGCTCCGCGTGATGGCGGCGCTCTCTCAGGACGCGACCATGATCGAGGCCTTTCAGAATGACGCGGACATCCACACCATCACCGCCGCCAAGGTCTTCGTCGTCGAGCCGGAAAACGTCACTTCCGACATGCGCCGCACCGCGAAGATGGTGAACTTCGGCATCATCTACGGCATTTCCGCCTTCGGCCTCAGCCAGCGCCTCGCCATCCCACGCACCGATGCGGCTAACATCATCGAAGCCTATTTCCGCGAATACCCGGCGATCCGCCAGTTCATGGACCGCACCGTGAACGAAGCCCGCGAGGCCGGTTATGTCGAAACCATCAGCGGCCGCCGCCGCTATTTCCCCGACCTCAACTCCGGTAACCAGAACCTCCGCGGCATCGCCGAGCGCGCAGCCATCAACACGCCGATTCAAGGCACCGCCGCCGACATGATCAAGCTCGCGATGATCCGCATCGCCACGCTGCTGCGGGAGAAATCCTATCAGTCCAAGATGCTGCTGCAGGTGCACGACGAACTCGTCTTCGACCTCGCGCTCGACGAACAAGAGGAGCTGGTCCCGCAAATCCTCACCGCGATGAAGACTGCGCTGCCGCTGCCTAACGGCGTTCCCATCGAGGTCAGCTCCGGCACCGGCCCTAACTGGCTCGCGGCTCACTGAATCTTGGGCACCACCAGACCTCCAGTCGTCATGTTTTGGGCAATTTTTTCGTGGAAGATCAGGGTGTATTCCCAAGATTGATGCCGCAACAAGCTTGATACTTTCACCCGGTGATGGAAAAACACATTCACGCCCGCCATGGACCCCATCGAAAAAGCCAACACCCTCATCGAAGCCCTGCCTTATCTGCAAGCTTTCCGCGGCACGACCTTCCTCATCAAAATGGGTGGCTCCGCGATGGAGGACCCGGATCTGGTCGCCCGCGTCATGCGCGACATCGTTTTTCTCGAAGTCGCCGGCATCAATCCGATCGTCGTCCACGGCGGCGGCAAGGCGATCTCCGCAGCCATGGAAGCGGCCGGACTTGAGGCGAAATTCGTCGGCGGCTTCCGCGTCACGACCGACGAGGCGATCGACATCGTCGCCCGCGTCTTGTCGGAGGAAATCAATCCCGGCCTCGTCCGCATGATCCGTGATTTCGGCGGTAAGGCGGTCGGCATTCCGGGCAACGATGTTTTCCTTGGCGAAAAAATCAAAGGCACCGACGCCGATGGAAACCGTATCGACATCGGCCGCGTTGGCGAAGTCGTCGGCTGCCAACTCGCGCACATGGACGCCGCGCACCAGGCCGGAATCGTCCCGGTGATTTCCCCGCTCGCCGCCGAGCTCGCCACCGGCAAGCCACTCAACATCAACGCAGACCTCGCCGCCGCGGCGCTCGCGAAGGAGCTCCGCGTCGCGAAACTGGTTTATCTATCGGATGTCCCCGGCCTGCTCTCCGACCCCAAGGACCCGTCCTCGCTGGTCAAATCCGTCACCCGCAAGGAGGCCGATGCGATGATCGCGGACGGCACGATTTCCGGCGGCATGATCCCGAAAATCCGCAGCGCCGTGGACGCCCTCAACGCCGGAGTCCGCAAGGTTCACTTCGTCGATGGCCGCCTGCCCCACGCGCTGCTGTTGGAGATTTTTACTGACGGCGGCATCGGCACCGAAGTCGTGCGCTAACCGATTCGCGCCGCGATGTGGAATGCGGCGGCGAAGAAGATCAGCTGCACGCCGCCGAGCGCGAGCAGGCGGTTAAACGCCGGACCCGGAGGAAACGTCAGCACGCCCCAGATGATCCGCAGGCCGATTAGAAATACCGGAGCTCCCGCGATCGCCAGCGTAGGCTGGCCGAACGCGATCCAGCCGAGGCCGGCGAACACCGCGATTTTCACCTCCAGCCAGATCACCGCCACCGCGACTTTAGGCCCGCAGCGCACGGCCAGCGTGCGCTTGCCGGTGGTCGCGTCTTCCTCGCGGTCGCGCAGGTTGTTGATGGAAATGAGGACCGAGGAAAGCATGCCGACTTGCAGTCCTAGCAGCAACGCCTCGCGTGGCCATTCGCCGGTCTGGATGAACACCGTGCCCGTCACCGCCACCAGCCCGAAGAAGCCGATCACGAACAGCTCGCCCATCCCGCGGTAGGCCAGCGGAAACGGCCCGCCGGTGTATCCGTAGGCGAGAAACAGCGAGGGAATCCCGATAGCGACGATGGGCCAGCCAAGAGCCTGATAGAGCAGCCCGCCGCACAGCACCGCGATCCCGAGAAACAGCGTCGCCAGCCGCATCACCGTCCGCGGTTGCATCATTCCCGAGGCGGTGACGCGCGTCGGGCCGCGCCGGCGCTCGGTATCCGCGCCTTTGCGGGCGTCGATCGCGTCATTGAAGAAATTCGTCGCGATCTGGATCGCCACCGCGCCGCCCAACGTGCAAAGCGCGAGCAGGAAATCGAAAGCACCGCTGAGTTTCCATGCCAGCACGCAGCCCGCCCACACCGGGACGACGGCGGCGGGCAAGGTCTTCGGACGAGCTGCGAGGACGCAGGCTTTGAGAGTGGAAGCGGTCACGGGCGGAGTGAAACCCGGAGAGCGCGCCGAATCGACATCATTTCCCAATTTACGCTCTCAAGCTTCACGCGCCTGGATGGCGATGGCATAGACGATGCCCCCCGCCGGCGCGCATCGGGACAAGTCATTGACCGGGCGCTTCAGTCCCTGGACCACGGGGCAGATGCCGATGACGAGCGCCTCGGTCTGTGAGTGGGGCAAACGGGAGCGCATGGCAGGTCAACGACACTGCAGTGCTATGGAGATTCCCGATGGGCTTGCAACGCATTATCCGCCATTCAGGTGGCGGGACCGACCACCTTACTGCGGCATCATGTAGGCCAGCAGGGTGCCGAGGCGCTCGCGTAGTTTGGAGCGCGGGACGATGGCGTCGATCAGGCCATGCTCGAGCATGAACTCGGCGGTCTGGAAGCCGGGCGGCAGGTTCTGGTGAGTCGTTTCCTTGACTACGCGCGGGCCGGCGAAGCCGATCATGCACTTGGGCTCGGCGAGGTTGATGTCGCCGATCGTGGCGAAGGAGGCGGTGACGCCGCCGGTCGTGGGATGCGTCAGCAAGGAAATGTAAGGCAGTTTCGCCTCGGAAAGCCGGGCGAGGGCACCACAGGTTTTGGCCATTTGCATCAGCGAGAGCATGCCTTCCTGCATCCGCGCGCCGGAGGACGCGGAGACGATGACCATGCCGCGTTTTTCGGCGATCGCCATCTCGATGGCGCGGGTGATTTTCTCTCCGACCACCGAGCCCATCGAGCCGGCGAAGAATTTGAAATCCATCACCGCGATCATCGCGCGCTGGCCCTTGATGGAGAGGCGGCCGGAAATCACGGCGTCGTCGAGGCCGGTCTTTTCGCGGAGAGCGGCGGTTTTCTCGTCATAGCCGGCGAAACCGAGCGGGTTGGCGGAGATCAGGCCGATTTCCGTTTCCTCGAATGAATCCGGGTCGGCGAGCATGGTGATGCGTTCGCGGGAATCGATCAGGAAGTGGTGGCTGCAATGCTGGCAGACGTGGAGGTTTTGTTTGAGTTCCAGCGTGTGGATCATGGCACCGCAATCCGGACACTTGACCCAGAGGCCCTCCGACATGTCTTCACGGCGATCAAGGCTGCGCAGGCGGGGTTTGCTGAAAATGCCCATGGGATTGGAAAATTGCTAGATGGCACGAGCTGCCGCGGCGGTGGGCTCGTGGGCTCGTGGGCGCGACGTTAGCGGCGGGGACGGCTGGCGACAATCCCCTTTTGAAAGATCTGCGCTTTCCCGCTTGCAAGCCGTCGCTCGACTCTTGGAGAATTCCGGGTAGCTTCGCGTTTTCAAAACTACCTCCAGCGTGCGAACCCTCCCCTATTCATTTTTTTTCCTGGCCCTCGCCCATGCGGCGGACGTCCGCTCATGGACCGATATCCAGAATCGGAAGATCGAGGCGGCCCTCCTGCGGGTTGAAGACAAAACCGTCATTCTCAAACTCAAGGATGGCCGCGAGGTCTCCTACCCGCTCGCGAAGCTCTCGTTGGCCGACTGCAAATACGTCGAGGAATTCCGCCGCCTGCCCGGCGCCGAGAGGCCCGGCGAGGAGCTGAATTTCAACCTCCCGTGGCCCGAGCGCGTCAAGCTCGGCGATGATCCGGAGGTCAACACGGTGGAGGAGGACGCGGAGAAAAAACGCTTCATTTACGAGAGCGCCAATTACCGCTACGTCTGCGATGTCCGGCTTTCCAAATCCGTGGTCAAGGGTTTCGCGGTCATGTTCGAGGCCACTCACCTCTACTGCCGGTCTCTGCCTCTGGGGATCAACGGCGGCAAAGCCGTGGACAACAAACACCAGATCCTCCTTTTCGAGGAGTTCGGTGATTACGTGAAAGCCGGCGGCCCGCCTTCCAGTGCCGGCGTTTTCATCGGCGGAAATGGCGTGGTGATGGTTCCTTTGACCAGCCTTGGAGTGAGGCCCGTCGGCAGCGGTTACATGCTCGACCGGGATAAAAGCAGCAAGACCCTGCCCCACGAACTCGCCCACCAGCTGACACCCGAGAATTATTTCGCAAAGGGCGCGATAGGTTGGTTTACGGAGGGCCTCGCCGAATATGTCGCGGTGACTCCCTACCGCTCGGGAGCGTTCAGCGTACGCGGAAATCAGAAAGACATCTTCGACTACGTAACCGGCTTCGGCTCCAAGGATATGGGAGGCCGGGCGCTCGGCACCAAAATCGGTCTGCCCGCCCTCAAAACCTTCATGTTCCAGGACTACGGGGAGTTTCTCGAACAGCCCCAGATCAACTACGGCTGCGGCCTGCTCATCACCACTTACTTCTTCCATATGGATGGCGAGGGCGACGGGAAGCGGATCAAGGCCTTCCTCAAGGCCCTGCATGAGGACGTGACCGGGGAGAAAGCGGTCAATCTGTTATTGGACGGCCGCAGCTTCGACCAGCTCGAGGAAGACATCGTGAAGGCCTGGAGCCGCAAGGGTGTGGATTTCACCTTCGCGAAGCAATAGGCGCGCAAGGTTTAATTTGCAATTTCGCCGTTCCGCAGGAAGGTTTACGATTGCAATAGTTTCGACGGATGGTGTGGGGAAACATTGTTCGAATCAATTCCACACCGGCGGCGTCTCTTGTCGTGGAAAGTAAAAACAACATGATGAAAAATTTAAAAACACATAGGCTTCTCGGAGCCTTCACCGCGATTCTATTAAGCGGCACGTTGGCGGGAACTGGCACCTCCACCGGACAAAACAGTGATGGCACGGGTGGAGAGGTGCTGACGCGAGGGCCGGTCCACGAAGCGTTCGCCGCGACGGTTCCCTTCGATCCGGAGCCGGGGATTCTGGTGGATGTGCCGCCGCCGGCCGTCATCGATGAAATACCGCCGGACCAACGATTGGAAGGTGAGAATGTCACTTGGATTCCGGGTTATTGGGCTTGGGACGGGGACAGCAACGACTTTCTATGGGTTAGTGGAATCTGGCGGAATTTGCCGCCAGGAAGGCAGTGGGTGCCCGGTTATTGGGCGCAAACCGACGGTCGCTATCAGTGGACCTCCGGGTATTGGGAAGACGCGGAGACCACCGAGGTCGCCTACCTTCCTAAACCTCCGCGCAGTTTGGAAGTCGGGCCGAATATCGCTGCTCCCTCTCGCGACGTGAGCTGGATGCCGGGCAGCTGGGCGTGGCAAGACGACCGTTACGCCTGGCGGGCCGGTTACTGGGCCCCGGTGCGGGAATCCTGGATCTGGGTTCCTAGCTACTACCGTTGGACGCCCCGCGGTTATGTATATGTCGATGGCTATTGGGACTATGTGGTGGCGCGGCGCGGAGTGTTGTTCGCGCCGGTTCGCTTCGGGCGGAATGTTTACTCACGGCCGGGATTCTATTACTCGCCGACCACGGTGATCAGCCTTTCCATATTTTTGAACCATTTGTTCCTGCGGCCTAACTACGGGCACTATTATTTCGGAGATTACTACGCTTCGAACTATCGTGACTACGGCTACTACCCATCGTATTCCTATGGTGCCGGATACCGTGGTTTTGATCCAATCTACAGCCACTATCGCTGGGAAAACCGGAATGACCGCAACTGGGACAGGCAGCGCCGCGAATATTTCGAATATCGCCGCGACAATGAAAGCGCTCGTCCGCCACGCACTTGGGCAGCGTTAAGCTCGATCCCGGAAGCGGATCGCCGCGCGGAAAACGTCGCCCTGGCAGAGCCGCTGGATCGCCTAGCGAGCAGTGGTGATGGCGGGCGGCAACGCTTTCAGGCCGTGGACAAGAAGGACCGCGAGCGCTTCGTTTCGCAACGTCAGGAGATCGGAAAATACGCTCGGGAACGCCAGCAGCTCGAAACCCGCGAGGTAGAAACGTCTGCGGACGGATCATCTGATCGTGCGACGGCCGCCCTCGTGAAAGTCAGCCGCTCGCCGGTCGTCGCCAAGCAATCCGATCGTCCGGGCAAGGGAGAAGCTCCTCCGGAAAGACTGACTCCCCGTGCCTCGGAGCAGGCGAAGCAGAGGGGAAGAGACAGGGAAAAGACTGACAAGGTCGAGCCCGCGAAACTTCCCGAGGGAGAAACCAAGGTCGAGCCCGGTCGCGAGAAAGGCCGCCCAACGCCCCGCGAGGAAGATGGTGCATCCAAATCCAGGGAGGAGGATCCGTCGTCCAAGCGCAAGGAGGAGTCTCGCCCGGAACGCCGGAGCGAGCGTGAACCCTCGACGAAAATGAAACCCGAGCCCAAGCGCGAGGTGACTCCAGAGCCAAGTCAGAAGACCGATTCCGGAAGAGGCCGCAAAGAGGAACCCCGTCCGGCGGAGGTGCGTGAGCCGGAGTCGAAGCCCGCACCACGCGAGGTGGAATCCGTCCCGCCACGCGAGGCCGAACCGAAGACTCCGAGGAAGGCCGAACCAACGACTCCGAAAAAGGTAGAACCAAGTCGGCCCGCGCCGGAGCCGCGGGAACGCATCGAGAAAAAACAGGCACCTCAAGTCCAGCAGCCATCTCGCCGAGTAGAGCTGGCCCCAGTCGAGCGGCAGCAAATCGAACGGCCGCAGCAGCCGACCCGCCGGGCGGAGCCGACCCCGGTTGAGAGGCAACAGACCCAACGTCCGCAACGTGAACCGCAACAGGTAAGACCCGAACGTATCGCTCCCAAACAGCCTCAAGTGGAGCGAGCGGCCCGTCCCGAGACGTCCAAAGGGAAGGAAGAGGAGCGAGCCAAAAGGGGCAAGAATGCCGAATAGACCGGCTTGGCGCGCTTGCTGGAATTCCTTGATCCGCCGTCTAATGCGTGAATTGCCGACTTTTCATTTTCACGACAGTTGCAACGCCTCGGCCGATGCACTGCAACAGCCAGAACCTGCCGGTTCTCAGTTCGTCACGCGCATCGGCATGAGCACGTAGAGGAACGAGCCTTCGATGCGCAGGACGCCGGGGCTCATTTCGTCGATGAGGTCGAGATAAACGTCGTTGGTGTCCAAGGCGCGCAGCGGGGCTTGGAGAAACTCGGGGTTGAAGGCGATCTGCATCGGCGGACCTTGATAGATCACGTCCATCGATTCCTGGGCTTCGCCGACATCCGGCGAGTTCGCGGTGACCTCGATGTGGTTCTCGCTGAAGACGAGTTTCACCGAGTTCGACTTGTCGGAGGAGAGCAGGGAAACGCGGCGGACGGTTTCGAGCAGCGCCTCGCGGCCGATGACGACGCGCTCGTTGCTGTCGCCGGGGATGACCTGGCGGTAGTTCGGATAGTTGCCCTCGATGAGCTTGCTGGCCAGCAGGCTATCACCGATGGTGAAGGAAATCTGGCTATCGCTGAGCTTCACGATGACCTCGCCGGCATCGCCGAGGAGGCGTTGGAGTTCCTGCACGGCCTTGGTCGGGATGATGACGTCGGTCTCGTGGGAAGCGGGGAATTCGAGGTCGGCATCGACCATCGCGAGGCGGCGTCCGTCGGTGGCGACGAGGGTCATTTTCCCATCGCGGAATGAGGCGAAAATGCCGTTGAGGACGTAGCGGGTCTCGTCGGTGGAGATGGCGTAGGAAGTTTTCTTGAGGCCGTCGCGGAGGGTGGCTTGCGGGATTTTGAAAACCTTGGCCCCCTCGAAATCAGGCAGTGGCGGGAACTCCGCTTCGCCGAGGCCGATGATTTTGAAGAACGACGGGCCGCTGCGGATGGACGCGTGGTTTTTCGCATCGACGGAGACTTCCACCTCGCTGGAGGGAAGCTCGCGGATGATGCTCACCAGGCGCTTGGCCGGAAGAGTGGTGGCCCCTTCTTTCTCGATTTGGGCTTCCACGGAGCCGGTGATTCCGACGTCGAGGTCAGTCGTGGTGAACTGGATGCGGCCGTCCTTGGCCACCAGAAGCACGTTGGAAAGAATCGGCAAAGTGGTGCGTGAGCTGACCACGTGCTGCACTTTTTGCAGGCCGTCGAGAAAGGCTTCCTTGGAGATGCGGAACTTCATAAATTGGAGACTGGGGAGTTGTTGGCACGCAGTTTCCGTTTTAGCCGCCCCTTGGCAAGACTTCTGTGAATAATCCCGGAAGTCGAAGGTTTACCGGCGGAGTTGGGACTCGATGCGGGCGATGCTTTCCTTCAATCCCGGCTCGCCATTGACCAGGCCGGCGACTTTTTTACAGGCATGGATGACGGTTCCGTGGTCGCGGCCGCCGAAGGCCTCGCCGATTTCCATCAGCGAGCCCTTGGTCAGCGAGCGGCTCAAATACATGGCCACTTGGCGGGGAAACGCGATGCTCGCAGGGCGGCGGCGACTGGTCATGTCGGCCAGGCGGACGTCGAAATGCTCGGCCACGGCCTTTTGGATGGCGTCGATGCTCACCTGGCGGCTGGCTTCCTCGCGGATGAGGTCGCGCAGCAGGTGCTCGACTTTTTCCACGGTCACGCTTTCGCCGGCGAGCGAGGCGTAGGTGGCCACGCGCATCAGCGCGCCTTCGAGGCGGCGGACGTTGGTGCGGATTTTCTCGGCCAGGAAACGCAGGACGGACTCGTCCACGCGGACTTTCCAGTCGATGGATTTTTTCTTGAGGATGGCCATCCGCGTCTCCATTTGCGGCGGCTGCATCTCGACGGTGAGGCCGCACTCGAAGCGGGAAATCAGGCGCGGCTCGAGGCTCTTGATCTCGCAGGCCGGGCGGTCGCTGGTGAGGACGACCTGGTTGCGGCCGTCGAGCAGGGTGTTGAAGGTGTGGAAAAACTCCTCCTGCGAGCGCTCCTTGCCGGCGAGAAACTGGACGTCGTCGATGAGCAAAACATCCGAGCTGCGGTAGCGGCGGCGGAATTTCTCGATGTCGCCGCGGCGGATGGCGTCGATGAACTCGTTGGTGAATTTCTCGCAGGTCAGATAGATCACCCGCGAGCCGGGCTGGCGGCGGAGCAGTTCCTGGCCGATGGCCTGCATGAGGTGGGTTTTGCCGAGGCCGGGGCCGCCGTAAATGAAGAGCGGATTGTAACCGACGCCGGATTTTTTCGCGACCGCCTCGCAGGCCGCGTGGGCGAACTGGCTGTTCGCGCCGACGACGAAACTGTCGAAGGTGTGGGCGGGGTTGAGCCCGGCCGCCTTGATGCGCTTGTCGAGCGCCTCGCCTTCGAGAGCAGCCGCCCTGGTCGGGCGGGCGGGTGTTGGCGAGTGCTTCGGATGGCCGGCTTCGAAATCGTTAGGGCTGGCGATTTCCTCGCCCACGACGACCCGGACTTCCCGGACCTCGTCGAAAATCCCGGTCACCGCCATCGTGAGCTCGGGCAGGTAATTCGTCTCGATCCAGACCTGATGGATTTCCCCGGGCACGGCGATCGAGGCGACGTCGTCCTCCACGCCTAACCAACGCGCGGCGCGGAACCAGCGTTGGAAGGCGTCGTGGCTGACCATCACCCGCAGGGCTTCGCAGACTCCATCCCATCCCCCGTTTTTTGAAGAAACTTCTTCCAAGCTCGTCACCACTTCCTCGATTGCAGCTTCCACAGGTTCCATTATTAACGAGTATTTTAAAATTTTTAAGGTGGGGGGTTCGGGATGCACGGCCCGGAGTGGCGCGGCGACGGGGGCAAGATGAGCAGCTTCGATTGTTGCTGTGAAAGTTTTTTTTGACCGTCTAACCAATGCTCGCGGCGAGCGGTATTCCACAAGGGTTCCACAGACCATTTTTTTAAAAACTTAACCCCGGCTTTGCTTAGGATTCCCGAAGCATCCAGCCCGGCATTTCTGGCAGATCGGCACATCCGCTTGAAATCAAAGCATTCGTGGCGCTATGGTTCTGTTACAATTTCGTCACGTCCGGTGCCGGTCGATCCGGCGGATTTCAGGGCCGCCAAAATCAAAGACATCCGCCGGCAGGAGCCTTGCGACTCTTGAAGCAGAGGGCCACGGCGACAGTCACCAAGGTCCCGGCCATGATGCGCCAGGGAAATTCAATCACCGGCATCCATGCGAAATTTTTGTAGAGCGGGCCCCCGGAGACCATTTTCCAGACGTCGTTGGGGAGATTGCTGAGAATGGCGACGACGATGATCCCCGCGAGCATCGCGATCAGGTTGCCGGTTTCGCTGCCGCGCGATTTCGTGAACAACGCGACCATGAAGATTCCTAGCAGCGAGCCGTAGGTGTAGCCGAAGCTTCCCAGGATGATCCCGATGATGCTGAGGCCGGGGTTGTGCGCCTTGACGAAGGCGGTCGCCAGTCCCACGAAAATGAGCACCAGCGCGAAGCCCACGGTGCTGAGCTTGATGATGCGCACCCGCGCGTGGTCGTCGTCCGGCGTCTTGAACCAGCGGAAATGGAAGTCGCGCGAGTAGCTGGTCGCCAGCGAATTCATCGCCGTGCCGAGCGAGCCCATGGTGGTCGCCAAGACTCCGGCGATCACCAGGCCACGGAGGCCACCGGGCATCACATCGACCACGAAATACGGGAAAATCCGCGTGTTGTCCGGCTTGCCCGCCGCCATCGGCAGCGCCGGATCGCTCACCACGTGGCCGTAATAAACGGAGAGCAGGATACCGATCGTTAGAACGGCGTAAGTCACCGGAATGTCGGCCAGTCCGGATAAAATCGTGGCCACCGCGCTCTGCCGTTTGTTCTTAGCGGTGAGCATGCGCTGCACCATGTCCTGGTCGGTGCCGTGGGTCGCCAGCGTCACGAAGAGCGATCCGAAGAGCGCGGCCCAGACGGTGAACTCGCTTTCCAGCACACTCTTGATGCCCCCCCAGCTAGCGCCGTATTTTTTCACGAATTCCGGGTCCGCCGGGACATCGCCTTTCCATTCCCAGAGTTTCAAATCGTGCGGGCCGGTGAGAAAACTTTTCGCGCCCTCCCAGCCGCCGGGGATGTGGCCGAGCAGATACCAGACCGAGAAACCGAGCGCGCCAAACAGCACCGCGATTTGCAAAACGTCCGTCCAGATCACCGCCTTGATCCCGCCCACCGCGGTGTATGCGGCGGTTAGGACGGTGATCAGAACCAGCGCCCCGCCGGTGGCCCAGAATTGCTCCCAGGTGCCCAGCGGCCGCTCGGGATTGAGCTGGTTCCAGATCACGATCATCAGCAGCGTCGGAACCCACAGGCGCGAGCCGCTGGCCAGCGAGCGCGTCACCAGGAAAATCACGCTCGCCACGCTGCGGGTGCGCGGGCCGAAGCGGATTTCAAGGAACTCGTAAATGCTCACCACGTTGTGTTTGTAAAACGCCGGGATGAACACCGCGCTCACCACCAACCTGGCGAGCAAATAGCCAACCATGAGCTGCGCGTAAGTGTAGTTCCGCAGCCGGAATCCCTCGCCCGGCGTGCCGAAAAACGTCCCCGCGCTGATCTCGGACGCGAGAATCGACGCCAGCACCGCCCACCACGGGATCGACCGGCCGCCAAGCGCGAAATCCGAGACGTTTCCGCTCCGGCGGCTGAAATGCCAACCGATACCGATGATGATGGCGAAATAAATTCCAACGATGACGAGATCCAACCATACAGCAGACATGCGGCGCATGCTAGGGGGGCGGTCCGGCGATCCAAGTCCCAAGTTTCCGCCGGCATTTCGCGACGCTCGCGGCAGCGGGTGATTTTTCCCTTCCCAAACCGGAAGTCATGGATTACCCCTTCCGCCCCGCCTGAAATGGTGGTCGTAGCTCAGTTGGTAGAGCCCCGGATTGTGATTCCGGTTGTCGCGGGTTCGAGTCCCGTCGATCACCCCATCTTTCCCATCGGAATTTCAAGTGAGGTTCGGAAGGGAAGGGAGGAAACGTAGGAAAACGACTGATGCAGCCGCTGGAGAGCCGGATTCATTACAAATTTCGCAATTCGCTGTTACTGGCGGAGGCGCTGACCCATCCCAGCCTGGCCTACGAGTCGCAGAAGCCGCACTTCGACAACCAGCGTATGGAATTCCTCGGCGACGCGGTCTTGCAGCTGGTCATCACCGAAGAGCTTTTCAAAATGTTTCCGGATTTCACGGAAGGCCGGCTGACCAAGCTGCGCTCGCGGGTGGTTTCCCGCAGGGCGCTGGCCCGCTTCGCGATGGCGATCCATCTCGGCGACTACGTCTTGCTCGGCAAGGGTGAGGAAGCGACCGGCGGGCGGCGGCGCTTGTCCACGCTGGCGGACGCGTTCGAGTCGCTGATCGGCGCGGTCTATCTGGACACCGGGTTGATCCCGGCGCGGGACCTGATCCTGCGCCTGTTCGAAGCGGAGATCGGCAACATGGTCACCAGTCCGGAAGAGCGAAACCCGAAGGGCGAGCTCCAGGAATTTTTGCAGTCCATCCATCCGCAGGCACCGGTTTACCGGGTGATCAGCGAGAGCGGCCCCGACCACCGGCGGGTTTTCCAATCCGAGGTTTCCTGGCAGGAAAAGATCCTCGCGACCGGGAAAGGGAAGAGCAAAAAGGAAGCCGAGGCACGCGCCGCCGCGGAAGCCTTGCGCGCGCGGCTGTGGGAGAAGTAGCGGTGGCAAGCGGGCTATCTATCAAGAAAGCTGCCGCGCGGCTTGCAGCGTGTTTTTCATCAGCATCGCGATGGTCATCGGGCCAACGCCGCCGGGGACGGGGGTGATGGCGGAACAGAGCGGGGCGACTTCCTGATAGGCGACGTCGCCGGTGAGGCGGTAGCCGGATTTTTTCGAGGGGTCCGGGACGCGGTTGATGCCCACATCGATGACGACGGCGCCGGGCTTCACCCAGTCGGCCTTGACCATTTCCGGGCGGCCGACGGCGGCGACGAGGATGTCGGCGCGGCGGCAGATGGCGGGCAGGTCCTTGGAACGCGAGTGGGCGATGGTCACCGTGGCGTTGGAAATTTTCGAGACTAACAAAAGCGCCATCGGTTTGCCGACGATCATGCTGCGGCCAATGACGACGGCTTCCGCGCCGTTCGTGTTGATGCCGGAAACTTCGAGCAGTTTCATGCAGCCGGCGGGCGTGCAGGGGACGAAACCGCTCGGGTCTTCGAGCACGAGCTTGGCGACGTTTTCCGGGTGGAAGCCATCGACGTCCTTGCGCGGGTCGATCTCGCGGATGACGGCTTCCTCATCGATGTGCTTGGGCGGCGGCGACTGGACGAGGATGCCGTGGATGGCGGGGTCGGCATTGAGATCGCGGACAACCTGGAGCAGCTCCTCCTGCGTCGTTTCCGCCGGGAGTTCGATTTTGAGCGAGTGGAATCCGAGCTCGGCGCAGGTGCGGGCTTTCGAGCCGACATAGACTTGCGAGGCGGGATCGCTGCCGATGAGCACCACGGCGAGGCCGGGCTGGATGCCTTTTGTTAGCAATTCGGCGGTTTCCGCGCGGCACTCGTCGAGCACGGCGGCGGCTACGGATTTTCCATCGAGGATTTTCGGGGAGTTCATGGGAGAAAGTTTTCAGGCGTCGTCGGTGCCCGCTAGCAGGATCGCCTGGACCCGCTCGCGGTAAGTTTCGAAGGCAGCTTCATCGAGCTTGGGCGGAACGACAAGCATCTCGTCGAAAATGACGGTGACGCGGCTGAACGGCTTGGGGATCACCAGGCGGTCCCAGGTTTTCAAGCGCCACGCGGAGGAATACACCGCATGAATCGGAATGATCGGCGCGCCGGAGGATTCTGCTAGCTTGATGACACCGGCATGAAATCCATATCGCGGGCCGCGCGGCCCGTCGGGCGTGATGCAGACGTCGAGCCCGTCCTTGAGCGCGCGCTTCATGCCGATCAAGGCCGCGACCGCCCGCCGCGAGGACGAGCCGCGCACCGCGCCGATGCCGAACACGGCCATCGCCCGGGCCAGGATCGCCCCGTCCTTGCTCGCGCTGGTTAGGACGACCGATTGCCGGAAGTTCCCGCCGGTCCGCCACCAGATCGGCGGGATGGTGAAAATCCGGTTGTGCCAGAGTGCGAAAATGACCGGGCCGAGCGGATCTTCCGGGCTGGTGACGCCGCAGCGGTCATGGACTTCGAAGCGCAGGGTCTTGGCCCAGCAGCGCATGAACCAGCCCGTGAGCGAGCCGAGGATTTCCGCCTTGCGGTCTCCACGGATCTCGGTGTTTTTGGTTCCGCTCATCAGTTAGATTGAAGGAAAGCCGCCGAGTGAAGGGTGTCCACGAGGTATTGCTGGCGGGACATCAGCTCCTGATACATCTGCCGCACCGCGCGGGCCACCGAGTCGATCCATTGCGCCGGGTTTTGCTCGCGGTAGCCGGCCGGCAGGCCTTCGATCGAGTCATGCGGGACCAAGGCCTCGGCTCGAATGACCGCGGATTCCAGATCCAAGACCACGGCGCGGTTGCCGCCGTGACCGATTTCAATCCCCAGGAAGTGCATGATCGTTGTTGGCGTCCGCCGGGCGAACGGCGTGAGTTTCGCCACGCCAAGCTCTTTGACAAGTCCCGCCGTGTGGCGTTTGACACGTTTTGCGGATTCGGATAGTTCACCTTCATGAACGACACGCTGCAGGACGTCTGGTTTTACACACGCGAAGGAGGGCGGATCGGGCCGGTCACCTTCGCCGAGCTGCGGGTCAAAGTCGCCGAAGCCGCCCTCAACCCGCGCCTCGACATGGTCTGGACCCACGGCATGGCCGAGTGGAAACCGGCGGGCGAAATCGAAGGCTTGTTCGAGCGGCGCACGCCGGTCGAGCCTTCGCCAAGCCTCGCCGGCGCGGCCGATCCCTACACCCCGCCGCAACAGGAATCGCCGGAAAATTTCATGGCCAAGGAAGGCGGTTGGCCCGGCGCGCGGCGGCGCAGTTTCATCATCGCCACCCTGGTTTTCCCGTTCTTGTGGGCCCTGGCATTCGCTGCGGCGACTCCTTTTCTAACGTCGGAGTTCGGTCCGGACATCATGAAAATCGCTGCGATCGGAGCGAATTTGATCCCTTTCATCGTGGGCCTCTATTTCGGACTCCAGCGCCTCGTGAACCTCGGAATGAGCCGTTGGTGGTATCTTGGAAATTTCGTGCCCTTCTTGAATTTCTGGGTCGGCTACCGTTGTTTCACCTGCCCCGCCGGATACGCCCATCACAGGAAACTCGACGGTCCCGGCGTCTTCCTCGCCATCGTTTACTGGCTGCTGATCGCCATCGCCCTGCTGGCCGTCGCCGCGGTGGTCGCCCTGATGCTCGGAGCCATTGGGTCGCCTGAAATCCAGCAACAAATCCGTGACGCCGTCCGCGCGGCGTCCGCGCCCAAAGCGTGATCCAGTATTCCAAACAAGCCGACGAGCGCCGCGAGGCCGGGCCGATGGAATGCTGGTGCCTGCACGGCGCCGTCGGCATGGCGGCGGACTGGCGCGGCTTCGCGAAAAACCTGGCCGCCGCCGCGATCGGCTCGCGGGCGGTGGACTTGTGGCGCTTTCTCGAATGCTGCCCGCTGCCGCTCCCCGACTTCGCCAAGGCGCTCAACGCCGAGGCCGGCGGCGAGGTTTTCCGGGGCAGCGGCCGCGCCCTGCTAGGCTACTCGATGGGCGGTCGGCTCGCCTTGCACGCGCTGTTGGAAAAAGACCACCCGTGGCAGGCCGCCGTCATCATTTCCGCCCACCCCGGCCTGGAAACAGAGCCGGAACGAGCTGCCAGACGAGCCGGCGACACCGAGTGGGCGACCCAGGCGCTTGCCGGAAACTGGCAGGCATTTCTCGACGCGTGGAACGCCCAGGCCATCCTCGGCAACACTCCGCCGCGCGACCCGCAAGCCTCTGGCAGCCTCGTCGCGCGCCGCCGCGAGATCGCCCGCAGCTTTGTCGATTGGTCGCTCGGCACCCAGCAACAGCTGTGGGAGCGGCTTCATGAAATTAACGTCCCGGTGCTGTGGATCGCCGGGGAAAACGACCCGAAATTTCTCGCTCTGGCAGAACGTGCGGTCGCGCAAATTCCCCAAGTCACGCTGGCCGTCGCCCCCGGCTCCGGCCACCGCGTGCCGTGGGAAGCCGGAAATTGGCTCGCGCAACGAGTCGCCCATTTCCTCAAGTCCGGCCGCTGAATGTCCCTTGAATGTCCCTTGAATGTTTCCCGGCCAATTCCCAGTATCCGCGCGATGCAGGTGCGGCCGTCGAATCTTCCGATCCTCCTCGTGCTCGCCGCGCTGGCGGGAGCGGTTGGATTTCTAATCAAACATCAGGCGGCGGAGATCGATGCGGACTCGCCCCTGGCGATGCCCGCGAGTGGCGAGCCGGACCATCGCTTCCATTTTCTATCCGCCTGGCAGACGGCGGAAATCCCGCGGGCAACGCGGTTTGATCCGCCGATGGGGTCGGACCACGGCGGGCTGGTTTACAACGCGCAGAAGTTTTGGGAAATGAACGAGCGGCGCGGCGGTCATCACACCGGCGACGATTTGAACGGCATCGGCGGGATGAACACCGATCTGGGAGATCCGCTGTTCTGCGCGGCGGACGGGCTGGTCGTTTACGCCGGAGAGCCGTCGCCCGGATGGGGGAAACTGGTAGTCATCGCGCACACCGCGGCGGACGGGCGGCCGTTGCATTCGATGTACGCGCACTTGCACCGCATCGATGTCGCGCCCGGCGCGCTCGTCCCGCGCGGCGGGAAAGTGGGGACCGTAGGCACGGCGAACGGTTACTATCCGGCGCACCTGCATTTCGAAATGCGGACCAGCGACGGCGTGGACATCGGCGCGGGTTACGCGTTGTTTCCGCTCAACCGGCTCGATCCGGCGGCGACGATCGCGGGCTTGCGGAATGCCGGCACCGACGAACTCTCGCCCGCTCCGCTGGCCCGCATGCTCGCCGCCGACGGCGTGCGGTAAGCTTGCTTTGCACGCCGGCAGAGGCTACCACGGCCGCGGACTCATGAAAACCGCACCGCTCTCCGCCTATCAGGAAACCCTCGGCATGATTTATTTCGCCCGGATGCTCGACAAGATCCGGCTGCAGGCGGCGGGCATGCTGCGGGAGGATTTTTGTGACAACCTCGGCTCGGGGTTCGACGGCCGCTGCGCGGATTTCCTGCGGGTGAAATACGACGATCTCGCGGCGCGCGTGCGGCAAGGCGGCGGCGACGAGGAGATTCTGAAATGGTGTTTCAAAACCGGCCGCGAGCTCAACGAGGGTGACATTTTCATATGGAACAACTGCCTGAAAAAAGTCGGCTGGAAAGACGGCGTCAGCGAGATCCTGGCCCGCCGGAAAAAGGAGAGCGGTCTCGAAGGGCGCGATGAAATCGAGACGATGCTCGATTATTTCGAATACGACGAGGGCCGGAAATCCTGATGGCCCGGCTCACGGAGTCCAAACGCTTTACACCACAGGGTCTGGACCTTTGAATTCTCAGGCGACCCACGAAGAAAACCATGTCACTTACGATCAAACCGAAATCCGAATGCGCCTTCGACCAACTCTCGATGGGCGAAGTCATGCTGCGTCTCGATCCCGGCGAAGGCCGCATCCGCACCGCCCGTCATTTCCAGGCCTGGGAGGGCGGCGGCGAATATAACACCTCGCGCGGCCTGCGGAAATGCTTCGGTTACAAGACTGGGGTGGTCACCGCTTTCGTCGATAACGAGGTCGGCCACCTGATCGAGGATTTCATCATGCAGGGCGGCGTGGCCACGGATTTCATCCAATGGCGCGAGGACGACGGCATCGGCCGCAACGTGCGCAACGGGCTGAATTTCACCGAGCGTGGCTTCGGCATCCGCGGTGCTGTTGGAAATCCCGACCGCGGCAACACCGCAGCCTCCCAGCTCAAGCCGGGCGACGTCGATTGGGACCACATCTTCGGCAAACTCGGCGTCCGCTGGTTCCACACCGGCGGGATTTACGCCGCGCTCTCGGAATCCACCGCCGCGCTAACCGTGGAAGCCGTGAAGGCCGCTAACAAATACGGGACCGTCGTCTCCTACGATCTCAACTACCGCCCGTCGCTCTGGAAAACCATCGGCGGCCTCGCGAAAGCGCAGGAAGTGAACCGCGAGATCGCGAAATACGTCGATGTCATGATCGGCAACGAGGAGGATTTCACCGCCTCTCTCGGCTTCGAGGTCGAGGGCGTGGACCACAATATTTCCGCCATCGAGCTCGACGCTTTCAAGGCGATGATCGAAACTGCAGTGAAGACCTTCCCGAACTTCAAGGTTGCTGCCACCACCCTGCGCGGCGTGATTTCCGCGACCGTCAACGACTGGTCCGCGATCCTCTGGCACGACGGGAAATTCCACGAAAGCCGGAAATATCCGGGTCTGGAAATCATGGACCGCGTCGGCGGCGGCGACAGTTTCGCAAGCGGCCTGCAGTTCGGATTTCTCGAGTTCAACGACGCCCAGAAAGCCGTCGAATACGGAGCCGCCCACGGTGCGCTCGCTTCGACCACGCCCGGCGACACCTCGATGGTCACCCGCAAGGAAGTCGAAAAACAAATCGGCGGCGGTGGCGCGCGCGTCGTCCGCTAAAAATGTGTTCCGGCTGTCTCAGCCGGTTCTTCGAGGTCCGCTTCCGGCTGAGACAGCCGGGACACGTTTCTATCAGGCTTCGATGCCGTGCTTGGTACGGAGACGCTCGATTTCCTCGGACAGCGCGCCCCAGCGGGTGTAGCTCACTTCCAGAGATTTCGCGAGCTTGTCCACGGCGTTGGTGACCTCGCGGAGTTTGCCGGGGTTGTTGCTCGTTTCCTCGCTGGAGAGTTGCTGGGTGAGGGTCGCTTGCGCGGCTTCCAGCTCGGCGATCTTGGCTTCGAGCGCGGTGAATTCGATTTCCAGCGGCTTGAGGACTTTCGAGCGGATTTCGCGCTGCTCGGCTTCGATGCGGCGCTGTTCCTTGCGGTTAATGCCGGGGACGGACTGGCGGGATGAGCCGTTGGCCGGTGCGGTGGTGCCGAGCGTGGCGAGGCGCGGGGCGATGCCTTTTTTCGCGGCCTCGTCCTCGGCGGATTTTTCCAGGTAATAGGTGATGTTCCCGGCGTAGAGCGTCGGTTGCTCGCCGGGGCGGAATTCGAGGGTCTTGGTGACGAGTGCGTCGAGGAAGTTCCGGTTGTGGGAGACGATCATCACGCTGCCGGGGTAGTCGATGAGCGCGCGCTGGAGCACGTCCTGCGATTGCATGTCGAGGTGGTTCGTGGGCTCGTCGAGGATGAGAAAATTCGCGGGGCGCAGCAGCATGCAGACGAGGGCGACGCGCGACCGCTCGCCGCCGGATAGAACGCCGATTTTCTTGAAGACGTCGTCGCCGCGGAACAGGAAGCAGCCGAGCAGGTTCCGGGCGTGCGGCATCGACTCGCGGGAAGCGGCGGCCTCGACGGTTTCGAGGACCGATAGATTCGGGTCGAGCTCGTCGGCGTGGTTCTGGGAGAAGAACGAGGTTGCGACCTTGTGGCCGAAGGTGTGGGTGCCGGCGTCGGGCTCCTCCTGCGCGGTGATCATCCGGCAGAAGGTGGATTTGCCCGCGCCGTTAGGGCCGACAATGGCGAATTTCTCGCCCTTGTTGATTTCGAAATCAAAGCCGCTGAAGATGTTGAGCGGGCCGTAGCTTTTCGATACGCCTTCGAGTTTCGCGACGGTGTGGCCGGAGTTTGGCGGTGGCGGGAATTTGAAATTCATCACCGCGTCGTCCTGCTCGGGAGCGGGGATGCGCTCGACCTTGGCGAGCAGCTTGATGCGCGACTGAACGAGCGTCGCCTTGTTAGCCGACGCGCGGAAACGGTCGATGAAGCGCTGGGTTTCCGCGATTTCCCGCTGCTGGGCGCTGTATTGTTTGACGCGGATTTCCTTCCGCAGCACCGACTCGCGCTCGAAGTAGGAGAAATTCCCAGCATACTCCTCGGCGCGGCCGTGGGAGAAGGCGATGGTGCGGGTGCAGAGCGTGTCGAGCAGCGCGCGGTCGTGGGAAATGAGCAGGATTGCGCCGGGGTAGTTGATCAAGTATTGCTCGACCCAGATCTGGGTGCCGATGTCCAGGTGGTTCGTCGGCTCGTCGAGGAGCAGGACTTCCGGCTCTTGGAGGAACAGCTTCGCCATGGCGATCCGCATCTGCCAGCCGCCGGAAAACTCCGAGCAGTCGCGGGTGAAATCTTTCTGTTGGAAACCGAGACCTTTGAGCACCGACTCGATCCGCGGCTTCATGCGCGCCGGGTCGGTGGCGTCTAACAACAACTCCAGTTCACCGATTTCCTCAAGCAAATCACCGTACGGCGACGAGCGCGGGTCGAGCTTCACCAGCTCGTTGGACAGGCGGTCGATTTTCTCGCTCAGCGCCATCGTTTCGCCGAAGGCGGACTCCGTTTCCTGCCAGAGCGTGCGGCCTTTGACGTGAATCCCCTCCTGCGGCAGGTAGCCGATCCGCGTGCCCTTGGGTGCGTGGATCTGGCCAGCGGTGGGCCTGATGATTCCCGCCACGCACTTCATCAGCGTGGACTTTCCCGCCCCGTTGTGACCTGCGAAGGCGATGCGCTCGCGCGGCTGGACGGAAAATGCAAGATCGTTGAAAAGGACGCGGGCGCCAAACTCAACGCGAAGGGACTGAACGGAAATCATTGGGCGCGCAAGATGCACGGCAGATCGTCCGGGTCAAGCCCGGGGACCGTATGGCCCGCGGCCATCATCCGCGCCTGCCCGTTGCCGCAGCCTCAATACTCGCCTTCCAGGCAGAGCCGCAGTTGGCGATCGCTTTTCAACTGGTCGCGGTCCCAAGCACCGAGGAAGGCGCGGATTTCAGCATGGAGCGCCTCGCAGTGCTTGTTCCACTTGGCCGAGCCGCGCAGGACCATCGAGCTCTCGCGCAGGCCGATGAAGTGGATTTCCTCGGCACCGGCGGCGCGGAGGTCGCCGAGCTCGAAGCGGAGGGTTTCGAAGAACGCCAGCTCGAAACCGTTTCCCGCCTCCATCGCCGCGCGGACGAGCGAGACGGTGACCGGCGGCGCGAGCGGCTCGAGTTTTTCCGCGATGCGCTCGCAACCAATCTTCACCAGCATTTTCCGCATCCGCTCGAAGAGGTCCTCGAGGTTGAGCAGCTTAAGCGGGCACTTGGTTTCCAGATATTTCACGATGCCGCGACGGATGTCGGCGACGAAGGGAAAGTCCTCGTGATCCGCCGCCAGCGCCGCGCGCTCCAAGGCGACATCCAGCCACGCGGTATCATAATCGATCACTTGATAGCGTCCGATTTGAAGGGCAGGTCGATTGCCGATGAGGGAGATCACTGGGGAACTTTTTTAGGAGGGGCGGGGAGTGGGGGAATGGTCGAAACTGCCGGGGTGGGTGAATGGAAATGGATCAGTCCTTAAACAAACGCCGCTGGAACGGATCGCGGGCGGCACGGCGGGAGAGCGACTGGATCTCCTGGATGAACTCGTTGACGTCCTCGAACTGCCGGTAAACCGAAACGTAGCGGACGTAGGCGACCGGATCGATCTGATGGAGCTTGTCCATCACCTTGCCGCCGATGATTGCGGACGGCACCTCGCTGACGTGGTCCTTGTGCAGGTCGGTTAGAATCTCTTCCACCGCGCGATCCAGGCGGTCCATCGGCACGGGGCGCTTCTCGCAGGCCTTGATCAACCCGCTCATCAGCTTCTCGCGGTTGAGCGCCTCGCGGGTGCCGTCGCGCTTGACCACCCGCAGCTCGGTGCGCTCGATCTGCTCGTAGGTCGTGTAGCGATACGCGCACTTCAGGCACTCGCGGCGACGACGAATCGAGGTCCCGTCCTTCGCCGATCGGGAATCGAGGACTTTGTCTTTGAGAGAACCACATTGGACGCAACGCATGGAAAATTGTGAGGAGCAACGTCACGAATCCTAGGCATGCATGTGGTAGCGTCAATCCGAAAACTATGGTGTATTTAGTAGTTGGCGGCGGATGATCGGGAGATCCGAAGGGAAGATTTTTGAAAAACGTGTCCCGGCTGTCTCAGCCGGGAAGACTTTCAGATCGCCATCGACTCGCCACCTCCGCGAGTGCATCGTCCCGCCATGGCAACCATCGGCGAACGCGCATCCCTTCCCATCCTCCACGAGAAAAGCTTCGGGCTGTTTCTCGACGGCGGCGAGCTGGGCGAAATCCTCCTGCCTCACCGGGAAATTCCCCGGGGTTGCAGCATCGGCGAGCCGCTCGACGTCTTCCTCTACACCGATTCCGAGGACCGCCCGGTGGCCACCGTCAAGTCGCCCAAGGTCATGCCCGGCCAGTTCGGACGGCTGAAATGCGTGGCGGTCACCGGCGTCGGCGCGTTCCTCGACTGGGGCCTGCCGAAGGATTTGCTCGTCCCCTTCCGCGAGCAAAAAATCCGCATGGACGTCGGGAAAAACTACATCGTCCACGTCCACCTCGACGAGCAGACCGGCCGGATCATCGCCTCCAGCCGCATCGCGCGGCACATGGACCTGACGCCGCCCGACTTCCGGTTGGAGCAGGAAGTCGATCTCATCGTCTTCGGGAAAACCGACCTCGGCTACAAGGCGATCATCAACGGCACTCACAGCGGCCTGATTTTCGCCAACGAGGTTTACCAACCGCTCCAGCCCGGCGAGGCCCTCAAAGGTTACATCACCGCCATCCGTCCCGACGGGAAAATCAACGTCAGCCTGCACCCCGCCGGCCGCGCCAAGGTCGATGATTTGGAAACCCGGATCCTCGCCGAACTCGGAGCCCGCGGTGGTTTCTGGTCCATCGGCGACCACAGCCCCGCAGCGGAAATCAACGAGGAGTTAGGCGTCAGCAAGCGCACGTTCAAACAAGCCACCGGCGCGCTCTTCAAAAAGGGCAGGATCACCATCGAGAAGAACGGCATCCGGGCTCGGTGAATCGCACGACGGCAAGCGTTTGATCCGCCGGCCAGAAGCATCCGTTCGTTAGTTCGCGACGATGTTGAAGATCTTGCCGGGGATGAAGACGATCTTACGGATGGTTTTTCCTTCGAGGTGCTCGGTGACCTTGGAGCTAGCGAAGGCGGCGGCTTTGGCGGCTTCCTCGTCGGCGTCCTTGGAGATCATGAAACGGTCGCGGAGCTTGCCGTTCACCTGGACGACGAGTTCGATTTCGTTGCGGACAAGCGCTTCGGGATCGTAGGTTGGCCAGGAAGATTCGGATAGAAGAGAGACTTGGCGGTTGGAAACCGCCGCCACGCGGGCGTGGATTTCCTCGGTGACGTGGGGCGCGAAGGGGTTGAGGACGATGAGGAGTTGGGTGAATTCCTTCAAGGGCACGACCTCGGCTTGGGTGAAGGCGTTAGTGCAAATCATCATCTGGGAGATCGCAGTGTTGAAACTGAGTTTCTCGATGTCCTCGCCGACTTTTTTGATCGTTTCGTGGACGATGCGGAGGAGCGTTTTGTCGGTGCAGGGGACGTCCTGGATTTTCGTGGAGAGGTTCCATTGGCCGTCCTGCTCTTCGAAAGCGACGCGCCAGACGCGGGCGAGGAAGCGGGAAACGCCTTCGACGCCTTTCATTTGCCAGGGCTTCACTTGTTCGAGCGGGCCCATGAACATTTCATAGAGGCGCAGCGCGTCGGCTCCATATTCGGAAACGACGTCGTCCGGGTTCACCACGTTGCCGCGCGATTTGGACATTTTCTGACCGTCTTCTCCGAGGATCAGTCCTTGGTTGACGAGTTTTTGGAATGGCTCGGGGGTGGTGAGGTGGCCGAGATCAAAGAGAACTTTGTGCCAGAATCGCGCGTAGAGCAGGTGGAGCACGGCGTGCTCGGTGCCGCCGACGTAGAGATCGACCATGCCCGGCTTGTCGCTGGTCCAGTAATTTTCCGCCTCGCGGGAAAGGAAGCGTCCGGTGTTCTTCGGGTCGCAGTAGCGGAGGTAATACCAGCACGAGCCGGCCCATTGCGGCATGGTGTTGGTTTCGCGGAGAGAGCCGTCCGGGAGGTGAACCCAATCGGTGGCTTTGGTGAGGATGGGCTCGGGGGTTCCGCTGGGTTTGTAGTCGTCGAGCGGTGGAGCGAGCAGTGGGAGTTCGCTTTCGGAAATCGCGTGGTGCTTGCCGTCCTTCCAAATGATCGGGAATGGCTCGCCCCAGTAGCGCTGGCGGGAGAACAGCCAGTCGCGGAGCTTGAACTGGATACGGCGCTGGCCGATGGATTTCTCCTCCAGCCAGTCGATCATTTTCGCTTTCGCTTCGGCGGTGGGAAGGCCGTCGAGGAAGCCAGAATTCACGGCGGTGCCGTAGGCGGTGTAGCCTTGCCAATCCGAGTTGTCGTTCGGCTGGACGACTTGCTTGATTGATAAACTGAATCGAAGCGCGAA
The DNA here is from genome assembly GCA_947462535.1 of Akkermansiaceae bacterium. GTDB lineage: Bacteria > Verrucomicrobiota > Verrucomicrobiia > Verrucomicrobiales > Akkermansiaceae > Luteolibacter. The sequence continues at coordinate 185,290 of CANHPN010000001.1, forward strand.
TTCGTGGTCCCGCTCGTCGTGCGCGGGCACGGCCATGATCGCGCCAGTGCCGTAGCCCATCATGACGTAGTCGGCGATCCAGATAGGGAGTTGCTCGCCGTTGACCGGATTGATCGCGAAGGCCCCGGTGAAGACGCCGGACTTGTCCTTGTTGAGGTCGCCGCGGTCCATGTCGGACTTGGAGGAACAGGCTTTTTGATAGGCTTCGACGGCGGCCTTTTGATCAGCGGTGGTGATTTGCGGGACGAACGGATGCTCGGGTGCGAGCACCATGTAGGTGGCACCGAAAAGGGTGTCGGGCCTGGTAGTGAATACTTCAATTTGAAATTTGAAATTTGAGATCTGAAATTTAACAGACGCGCCTTCGCTGCGGCCGATCCAGTTTTTCTGGAGCAGCTTGATGCCTTCCGGCCAGTCGAGGGTGTCGAGTTCGTCGATCAGGCGCTGCGAGTATTTCGTGATCCGCAGCATCCACTGGCGCAGCGGGCGGCGCTCGACGGTGTGGCCTTTGGATTTCCATTCTTCGACCTCCTCGTTGGCGAGCACCGTGCCGAGATCGGGCGACCACCAGACGGGCGTGTCGGCGACGAAGGCGAGGCGGACCTCGTCGATTTGATCGCGGTTCCAGCCCTTGGCCTCGAGTTTGCTAACAGGCTGGGCTTTGTTTGTTTCCTCGCAGAAATACGAGTTATAGATTTGCAGGAAAATCCACTGCGTCCAGCGCACGTATTCGGGATCGGTGGTGGCGATTTCACGGTCCCAGTCGTAGGCGAAACCGAGCGATTTCAGCTGGCGGCGGAAGGTTTCGATATTGGCGGCGGTGGTGATCGCCGGGTGTTGGCCGGTTTTGATCGCGTATTGTTCGGCGGGTAGGCCGAACGAATCGTAGCCCATCGGGTGGAGCACGTTGTGGCCGGTCATGCGTTTGTAGCGGCCGACGATGTCGGTGGCGGTGTAGCCTTCCGGATGGCCGACGTGGAGGCCCGCGCCGCTCGGGTAGGGGAACATGTCGAGCACGTAGAATTTCGGCTTGGTGGGATCGAAGTTCTCATCGCCCGGGCCGGGGGTGCGGAAGGTTTTTTCGGACTCCCAGCGTTGTTGCCATTGGGGCTCGAACTCGCGGAAGGGGAATGGTTTGCGGGCGTCAGACATGATCGGGAAAGGGCGCGGAACGTGATCGATCACGCTGACAATGAAAAGAAAAACCCCGCTGCGGCACGAGCCGGGCGGGGTGGTGGAAATGATGGATGGGCGTTTAATTCTTATTTTTTGCGATCAACTCGGTGATGGTCCTGATGTATTCAGGGGTGCCGCCTTTGAGTTCGCCGATGTCGTTGGAGAGTTTTTTACCCTCGGCATCGAGCAGGTAAACGGTGGGGTAGCCACCGGCGAGGTATTTTTTTTCGAGAACCTCGTTCTGCGCCTTCAATTCCGGGGGGACCGTCTTTTTCTTCGGGAAATCCGCTTCGAAAAGCACCAAGTTCGCGGCGGCGAATTCTTGGAACTCCCTGCTGGAGAAGACTTCCTTCTCAAGCTTGATGCACCAACCGCACCAGTCGGAGCCGGTAAGGTTGATGAGAATCGGCTTGTTCTCGGCCTTGGATCTTGCCTTGGCGGCCTCCCAATTGGTCTCCCAACCTTTACCTGCCGCAAGGGCGAGGGATGAGGAGGCGATCACGATGGCGAGGGATTTGAGCAGTGTCTTCATGAGGTGTGTGGGATTCAAAAAATCCCCGTCACGGCGTGAGCCGGGCGGGATGATGGTGTGGAGAGTTGAAAATCAATCGAGATTCTTTTTCTCAAGCGCTTTGTCGAGATGGTCGAGGAAATCTGCGGTTTTAGGAAATTCGGAGGCGAAAAAACGGGTGAATTCCTTCCCTTCCGGCGTGAAAAGGATCACCGTCGGGAAGCCTTCGATTTTGTATTTCTCAGCAAACGGCTGGTTTTTCTCCGCCACTGCCGGATCGCCTTTAGGGAAATCCAGCTCGACGAGGATGTATTTTTTCGAAGCCGCAGTGACGAACTCCTTGGTGGAGAAAACATTCTTGCGCATCGCGATGCACGGTGGGCACCAATCGGAACCGGTGAACTCGACGAGCACGGATTTCTTTTCGGCCTTGGCCTTTTCAAAGGCCTTGTCGAGATCAGTGGTCCAGCCTTCAGGGGTGGAAGCGAAGGCGGTGGCGGTGAGGGCGGCACCGCACGTGACGGAAGCGAGCCAAGTGATTGGTTTCATGTCCCTCTTAAGTGCCACCAAACGCCGGATTATTCAAAATTTTTTCGTCAGATCATCTCATTCGGTTTAGCGAATGGCCATGCAAGCACCGCCGCGCCTGATTATCGCCACCCGCAACGCCCACAAAACCGCGGAGATCCGGGCGATGATCGGGGATCGCTTCGAAGTCCTGGATGCGACGGATTTTCCGGATTTGCCGGAGATCGAGGAAACCGGGACGACATTTCTGGAGAACGCGCGCTTGAAGGCCGGGGGCATCAGCGACCGCGTGGAGGGCTGGGTTTTGTCCGACGACTCCGGGCTCGAAGTGGACGCGCTCGGCGGCGCTCCCGGCGTGTGGTCGTCCAGCTATGGCGGCGAGGAGGGAAATCACGCGAAAAACAACGCCCGCTTGTTGGCGGAAATGGCTGGCAAGACGGATCGCGGTGCCCGTTTCCGCTGCACCATGGTTTTGGCGTCCAGTGGCGTGGAGCGGGCAAATTTCTCGGGCACCGTCGAAGGGCGGTTGGTCGATGCGCTGAGCGGTGCCGGCGGATTCGGCTATGACCCGCTGTTCATTCCGGAGGGATACGGGCAGACGTTCGCGGAATTGGGCGACGCGGTCAAAAACACCCTGAGCCACCGCGCCCGGGCACTTGGCCAGGTCATTTCCTACCTCGGCGCAGACGGGACAAAGTAATTTACATTTCCTGATTAATTTGCAAATTACGCCGACGTGAAAATCTTCATTTGTCTTCTGGCGATCGGGTTGCCCTTTTGCGGCGGACTCGTTTCCTGCTCCAATCAGGTCAAAGCCAAGCAGCCGGTTTCCTATCGGTTTGAAAGCGGCCGCACCGCACTGTTGAAAGACGGACTCGCCTACGCGCCGCGAAACGCCCCGACCGCCGTGAAGCGGGCGATCGCCGCCGGCAACCGCCTCCAAGGCAAGGCCTACAAGTGGGGCGGCGGCCACGGGCGGATGCAGGATTCCGGTTACGATTGCTCGGGCACCGTGTCCTATGTCCTGCGCGAGGCGGGCCTCATGAAAGGCAGTATCCCGTCCAGAAGCTATTTCGGCTACGGCAAAAAAGGCGCGGGAAAATGGATCACCATCTATACCCGCAAGGGTCACGTTTTCATGACCATCGCCGGCCTGCGCCTCGATACCGGCGGCCCCGGCGGCGAGTCCGGTCCGCTTTGGAAACCGGAAACACGCCAAGTCCGTGGCCACGTGATGCGACACCCGTCCGGCTACTGAAGCGCCGCCGCCAGCTCGACCAGCGAGGGGAAAATCCGGTCCGCTTCGCAAAAATCCAAGCCTGCCGTCACCCGGTTAGGAACCACCCAGACGCCCATTCCCGCCGCCTTCGCCGACTTCACGCCGTTGAGCGAATCCTCGATCACGAGGCACTCCGCAGGCCGGAGCTCCAGCCGCCTGGCAGCTTCCAGATACAAATCCGGAGCCGGCTTGATTCGCGCCGCGTCGCCCCGGCAGACCACCGTCTCAAAGTGCTCCGCAAACGCCAGTTTTTCCAGCCAGCCATCCACCCAGTGGTGCGACGAACTCGAAACCACCGCCCGCCGGCTCCCCGCACCCGCAAGTTGTTCCAGCAAGCCGATCACGCCCGACATCGCCCCTTCATGAGTTAGATCGGCCATGATTTTCTCCTGCCGCCGCGCGTCCAGATCGTGCCAGTCGAAGTCGAGTCCGGACAACTCCTCCAGGTGCGTCTTCGGCGACCACGTGGCGAAATCCGAACCGATGCAGCGAGTGTAGATCTCCAGCGGCAAGTCATGGCCGTGGTCCTCGAAAGTCCGTAGCCACGCCTGATAGATCGCCCACTCGGTGTCCACCAGGACACCGTCGAAATCAAAAAGAACCGCAGAAAAAGCCATGCCGTGGAGATGCCCTGTGAAGCCCGGCGCGGCAAGTCCGGACATCACGGAATCACCCGCAACGCATCCCCACCGCCAACTACCATCGCAGGGTCGATGCACCGGTCAAACGTGGCAAAAACCGCAGAATGTCCCACTGCCAGCGCGAGCAGATAAAGGTCCGTGAGTTGGGAGTGGCCCGCGCCGGCGAGAGTGGGAATGTTGGCGGTGCCGCTCAGTGAAATGTCATCGGGCAGGAAAACGTGCTGCGGGAGCCTGCGGATTGCGGCCAGCAGCGGACTTGCCGCCGCAGGCGAACCCGGTCCCTCCGGGTAAACCGGATTTCCATAAATCCTCAAAAATCCGTTTTCCGTGAGCGGACAGGTGGCGATGGACGCCTTCCTGAGCGAGGCCATCCAGCTCACCGCCCGCTCGTGGAAAACGTGGGCAGGGTCGGCCCGTGCGATCAGCACATTAATATCCAGAAGCGCGATCATCAGATTCCCTCGCTCTCCCGGAGCTCGTTGATGAACTCGTTGGTGATGAAGACTTTACCGCCGGGTTGGCGTTTGAGAACCGGCCAACCATGCGGATCGATTTCAAAATGATCCGCCACGGGTTGGGCTGGCTCGGGTCGCAATTCGCGCTCCAGCGCCCGAGTGAAAAGCGTCTTCAGCGTGATCCGCCGCCGCGCGGCCACTGCCTTGGCCTCCACGAAAAGATCGTCTGGAAGTTCGAGTGTGGTTTTCATATGGATTACGGTATGGGTTTATGGTTCACTGTCAACATTTCCGCTGACGAACCAGTCATCCCTCGCAACGAAGCGGTCGGTCCTCTCATCGCCAAGGCCCGCCCCTGATCCACGGCAAACTCACCACCGCCCTTACAGAAAACCTCGCCGCCACGGTCAATGGCTGGCGGGACGCCTGATTCGGCCCCAAGCCGGGCGAGCTGAAGGAGAAGCGGGCGGACGAGAAACTGACCGAGGGATTCCGCTGCGCCCGATTTCTCGACGGGCTTCCCGAAGTGGAATTCTGGGTGTGGAACCTATCACGCCGGACCACTTCATTCCGGCTCCAGATGGCGACTGATTGGTTCTATCTGGATTTCATCTGCCTGCTCCATGACGGCCGCGTGCTGGCGGTGGAATACAAGGGCAACCATCTCGTGGGCAATGATGACTCCGGCGAGAAGCGAGCCGTCGGCGAGGTGTGGGAATCGCGAAGCAAGGGCAGGTGTCTCTTCATCATGCCGGATGGAACGGATCTGGAAGCGATCCGGCGAAAAGTTGCGATGCAGAGGTGAATGTCGCAGCACCCGTGATTCCAAACAGATCCAGGTGGCCGTAGCTGACCGTCCCTCACCAAGCCGGGTCTTGCTGGCGGACGGCTTCATAGAGGACGATGGCGACAGCGGTGGATAGATTCAGGCTGCGCGTGCCGCCGGGGACCATCGGGATTTTCAGCGCGTGGTCGCCGGCTTGTTCGACGAGTTCTTTCGGCAGCCCGCGGGTCTCGCGGCCGAAGACGAGGTAGTCGCCGGGTTGGAATTGCGCCTGCCACGGCGAGGAGCTCGCCTTGGTGCTGAGAAACCAAAACCGCGCGCCCTCGTCCGCTGCGGCGCGCAGCTCGTCGAAGGATTTCCAGACGCGCAGCTTCACGTCCTGCCAGTAGTCCAGGCCGGTGCGGCGGACGTATTTGTCTTCGAGGGAAAATCCTAACGGCTCGACCAGGTGCAGCGTCGAGCCGGTGGCCAGCGCGAGGCGGCCGGCGGCTCCGGCGTTGTGCGGGATCTCGGGCTCGAAGAGGACGATGTGGAACATAGCGACTCTTTTACAATGGCTCCCTGCGCCTCGCCAACGTGATGGACAGGCCGAGAATGCCGATGAAAATCAGGTAGAACGCGAGCAGTTCCAGATAGCTTCTGCAGATTTTCGGAACCTCCGGCGAGAAGGTGCCCCCCAGCGTGGCCTTCCAGAAGCGGGTGCTGCCGATCACGCGGTTGAACACGTAAATGATGAGCAGCGCCGAGCCGATCAGCCCCGAGCCGGCGTGGTTTCCCATGGTGGAGAAAAAATGAAACATGACCCGCCGGTGGCGATAGATGGTGACGAGCACGAATAACAGAATGAAGCCAACCGCCCACCCTTCCGGGAAATTAAAGCCCATGATCCCGGAAATGAAATCGTCGATCTCGCCCACGAACGCGGCGCACAGCCCCATGGCCAGCACGCGGCAGACCGGGCGGTTGCGTCCGGCATGGGCGGACGCGCCGAGGATCACCGCGGCGGCGGCGGCGAGCAGGAATGCTTGCAGCAGCTCCACCGTGCCGCGCTCGATGGGCACCGAAGGCCGGTTAGGCAGCCAGGCGGGCAGCAGGATGGCCACCGAGCCACCGCAGATCAGGACCACCCGCAGGAGGGTGCCGGACCAGGATGGATTTCGCTGCGGTTTGAGATATTCGCCGGACATCGGCCAGATGCCTACGGGTTTAGGCTCTCCCATGCAAGGCTGATGCGGTCAACGGCGATCAACGCGTCTGCGGATTTCTCCAAGACCCGGCCGAGCATCCTGATCGCCGAGGGCGTGACAATATATCTCAGCGCCGTCCGGGTAGGGTAGCGGGTCGCAGGAGTCGTCGATTGCCGTGATGCATCAGGCATTTCCGGCACAAAGCATCAGAGTGCGCAGGGAAATTACAAATGCCGTCAGCCCGCGGCTGCGGAACGTGGCATTGGAAACCCCGATTTTCCCGCTTCCCGTCGATGCCAAAACAGACTAGGTCATTGCCTCGACATGAAATTAGCACCGTTTTTCCACCTCGTTCTCTTCGCCGCCACCGCCCTTCTCGCCCAGGCGGAAATCCCAATCAAATCGGGCGATAAAGTCGCTTTCCTCGGCGACTCCATCACCCAGGAAGGCAAGAGCAGTCCCAGCGGCTACGTCAATCTGGTCAGCAGCGCCCTCGCCGCCAACGGCGTGAAAATCGAAGTCATCGGCGCGGGCATCAGTGGCCACAAATCCGACCAGATGCTCGACCGCCTGGAGCGCGACGTCCTCAGCAAAAAACCGCAATGGATGACGCTCAGTTGCGGCGTCAACGACGTCTGGCACGGTGAGAAAGGAGTGTCGCTCGACGACTACAAGAAGAACATCACCCGCATCACCGATCAGGCCCAAGCCGCCGGCATCAAGGTAGTCCTCCTGACCTCAACGATGATCGGCGAGGATCCAAAGAACCCGAACAATCTCAAACTCGTCACCTACAACGAGTTTCTCCGCACGCTGGCCAAGGAAAAAAACCTGGTGCTTGCCGACCTCAACGCGGAGATGCAGGAAGCCGTCGCCAAAGCGAACACCCCCGGCAAAAACGCGCTCACTGGCGATGGCGTTCACATGGCGTTCCCCGGCAACAAGATGATGGCGGCCGGCATCCTCAAGAGCCTCGGCCTCGATGCCAAAGAACTCGCCAAAGCCCAGGAGGCCTGGCTCGACCTCCCGGACACGTCGTCGCTCAAGTTCGAAGCCAAATTGAGCCAGCGCGAAATGCAGCAATTGGAAAAAGCGGCCGCCGCTCGCGGCACCACCGCGCAAAAACTCCTCGATGAGGAAGCCTCAAAAATCATCCAATCGCTGAAGAAATAACAGGGGGAAATGCCTTTGTGCACCACGACGCCACACTCCTCACCCGCAACACCGTGGATTCCGCCCAAATCCCCGGCCTGCCGGTTTGAAAATTGGCTGGATTGGATCGAACCTGGGTATCCACCGCGATGAACCTTGGAGCATCCTGGATCAACCTCGGGGCTTGCTGTAAGGGCCTCGGCTCGGGCTGGATGGAAATGTGCTCCGGCCATGCGCCGGCCTCGTTTCCAGATACCGCCAGCAAAGCCAGGCCAGCCCCCAGGAGATCAGACCGAAGACTACTAACCGCAGGATTTGCCAGAATCCGATGAAGAACGGCCCCCACAGCCACGGCAGCACGTAGCCGAGAAAAAGCGGTACCGGCGTGTGGAAGAGATACAGCCCGAAGCTCAAGCGCCCGATGTGCTGCGCCGCCGGGTGATCGAGGATTTTTCCAAGCCACCCGCCGAAGCCGGCCAAGGTGGATGAAATGAGTCCCGCAAAAACCACCGAGACGAGTGTTTGCTGGATATAACTGAACCCCTCGACCGGTTGCTTCAGCTCGTTGAAAATATAGAGCAGCACATAACCGCAGAACGCGAACCAAGAGGTCCATTTCAGCCGCGCGCCCCCCGCCTTCATCCCTCGGTCGGTCGCGAGGGCGAGCAAGGCGCCCACGCCGAAATAATCCATCGCCGTGAAAGTGATCATCTCGCTGTGATGGATTTCAGGAAACCACCTCGCCAAAATCATCCGCGAAACGGGTGCGAGCGTCACGCAGCCGAGAAACACCGCCGCGAGGAGTTTCTGCGGCGTGCCGAAAACCACCAGCGGCCACAGCAGATAGAACTGCACCTGGAGCGCCAACGTCCAGTAATGCGCCGTCCCGGATGGCCAGCCGTCCATGAACGCCATGTGGAAATTCGACCAATGCCCGAAGTAGGCCAGCCAATGCAGCCGAATGTCCGGAGCGCCCACGAGGATCGCGAAAAGCATCGCCGCGTAGCACGGCACGAGGATGCGCGTCATCCGCCGTTTTTGGAAATGCACGTAAGCCTTGAAATGCCATTTCCCGCCGCCTTCCTCGCAAGCCTTTCGCTCGCGCAGCAAAATCCGCGTGATCAGGAATCCGGTCAGCGTCAGGAAAAAGAACAGCCCTATTTCAAACGGGAAATGCCCGCGCCATTCCGGCGGTGCCCAGTGAAGCCACATCACCCCCAGCACCGCGAAGGCCCGCCATCCGTCCAACTGGGTATTTCGAATCGCCGTCAAATCCGCCACAGATTCTCACGCCCGCCTCGCCTGCGGCAAGTGCAATGCCCTCTTTCACTTACCGCTTGGAATTCCGACCGTTCCGCTGTTGCTTGGCTGCGGGACGATGCGCTGCTTTTATTCACAGGACCTGGAACTTGATTTACCCGCAGGACATCCGTTCCCAATGGAGAAGTTCCGCGTCTCCAAGGACATGCTGCTCGACGGCGGCATTCTTCGCCCGGAGGAAATCATCGAGGTCCGCGCGGCCGACGTTCATCTGCTCCAGCGCGTCCATGAGAAGGACTACATCCGCAACATCGAGTCCGGTCTGCTCGGGCGGAAGGAGCAGCTCCTGCTCGGCTTGCCCCTTACGCCCAAGCTCTATCAGCGCAGCGTCACCGAAGTCGAAGCCACCCGGCTCGCCTGCCACGCGGCTTTGGCCGAAGGCGTCGGCGTCTGCCTTGCGGGCGGCACCCACCACGCGTTCCGCGGGCATGGCGAGGGCTATTGCGTTTTCAACGATGTCGCCATCGCCATCCGCGACCTTCAGGACAAGCAGCCTAACATCAAAATCATGGTCGTGGACACCGACGCCCACCAGGGCAACGGCACTGCCGCACTGCTCGGCGACGACCCGCGCGTCTTCACCTACTCGATCCACGTCGGCCGGAATTATCCGACGAAAAAAGTTACCGGCACGCTCGACATCGAGACCGTCCGCTACATCGAGGGCGAGATGTATTTGAAGCAACTCTTCGTCAGCCTGGCCGGTGCGCTCGACGCCTTCGCGCCGGACCTGGTGATCTGGATTTCCGGCGCGGACAACCACCGCAACGACCGCTTCGGGCAAATGCACCTTTCGCTCAAGGATATCCAGCGCCGCGACGAGGTCCTGCTAAGCGCGTTCATCAAGAACCGCATCCCGGTGGCCGTGCTTTACGGCGGCGGCTACAACCGGCAGCCGGAGTTCACCGCGAAGCTCCACCGCAACACCATCGCCACCGCCAAGAAGCTCGCCACCGAGTTCCGCGGGATCTGAGCGCGAAGCGCAGCCGCAGATGGACGGGAGTTGCTTGTCGCGCGGATTTACGGCAATTTCCGCCCGTGTCCGATTCCGTCCGTGCCGATCTTTGGCTGTGGTCCACCCGGTTTTTCAAAACCCGCGGGCTGGCGGGGGACGCGTGCGCGACCGGCAAGCTGAAGCGCAACGGCCATCCGCTGAAACCCGCCTCGCCGGTGCAGCCGGGGGATCTGTTGGAAGTCCCTTTCGTTGAAGGGCCGGGAATCCGGCAAATCTCGGTGAAGGCGGTGATCGCCAAGCGGGTGGGCGCCCCCGAGGCCCAGGCCTGTTACGAGGACCTGACGCAGCCGGAAATTTACGAGGCGCTGAAACTCTGGCAGATCGCAAAACAGGAAGCCGCCAAAGGACGTCCGACGAAGCGCGACCGCCGGGAAATC
>CANHPN010000002.1 GCA_947462535.1 Akkermansiaceae bacterium
AGAAGACGCTTGCGCCCGCTGTCGATCTGGTAGACCAGGGTCATGTAGCGGTGGCCCTTGCTGTAGGTGACTTCATCGACTCCGATGGCGGTGATGTCCTCCAGATCGCGGTGTTTCAGGCCGAAATCGACGACCCATTTCACCGAACGGCAGACGGTGTCCCAGTTGGTGTGGAAGCAGGCGGCGGTTTCCTTCCAGCTCAGGTGCCTGGCCCATGAGGCGAGAAAGTGACGATAGACATCGCAACAGGCGTGCTTGCCCTAGGGGGCTTAGTTCACGGATTAACATCAAGCGGGCACGAAGCGCAGTTCCACCTTCCGCCCGGGAGCGGCGGCGGCTTTTCCGAGGCTGGCCACGGTGAGTGAGGGGTTTGAGGGATCGAGCATCCGGTCGAGCGATGCCCGGCTGGTTTTCATGCGCGAAGCCAGTTCGGTCTTGGTGACGTGTTCCTGCTCGAGGATCTGCTGGAGTTGGAGGGAAACTACGCGCTTGAGGGCCAGCGCTTCCACTTCGGGAAGGACGCCCTCTCCGGCGAGAAATTCGCGGAAGTCGCTGCCTCGATGGGCGTTTTGAGATGCTTTTGTTTTCATCTGTTGGATCGAATCAATTTCTGAATCTCATCGTGGTTGCCGATGAAGAAAAAAACCAGTTCTGCCGGTGCGGCGGTGAATACGAATGCCAATCTGTCATCCAGACCAACCCGGCACTCAAAAATCGTTTTCGTGAGTCGGCGAATCCCGATTCCTGAATGCCCATGCGGACGGCCCCAGCTTTCAAGAACCTGATTGATTGCATCACCGATTTCCTGCCGCTTGGACTTCGACTTGGAGCGGATTTGTTCCAGCAATTCCTCAGTGACCCTTGCCTTCAAGGAGGGCTTCGATGTCTCCGGTGAAGTCGTGGATTTTACCTTCTTTGCGGGCTTTTTCGATTTGGCCATGAGTTCGTTGTTCGAATTGATTCAATTCCATCGCTGTCGCTCCGTATTCACGCGTCGCGTAGTCCATGGATTCCACCGCGACCGGACGGAGTGCGACGATTTTGCCATCGACCACGATACCGATGTCGTCCCCTTTGAGCGCCCGGCGCAGTAGCTCGGAAAGATTGCCACGGGCGGCAGTTGGTGTGAGAGTCAGCATGCTCATGGCGGCAAAATGCCGCATTTCCGTCGCAGATGCGAGCGGCAATTTCAAGTTTTTCTCTGCGTCCCTCTCTGCGAACTCCCCGCCTCCGCACTTCGCTTCATCCCAAAAACTTTGCCCGCCCCGCGCCCTTTGCGCCTTTGCGGCAAACTCTTCCTGCCTCAACCTCCCCGCATGTCCGCCCCGCTAAGCCGCAAAAACCTCCCCGAAAACCCTACCCCGGACGACATCCTCAATACCTTCCTCGACTACCTCACCGCCACCGCCACCGAGCCCTACGACCACCAGGAGGAAGCCATCCTCGAACTCTTCGCCGACAACAACGTCATCCTCAACACCCCCACCGGCTCCGGGAAATCCCTCGTCGCCCTCGCCCTCCAGTTCAAATCCCTCTGCCAGGGCCGGCGCTCCTACTACACCGTCCCGATCAAGGCGCTCGCCAACGAGAAATTCCTCTCGCTCTGCCACGTCCTCGGCCCGGAAAACGTGGGCATGATCACCGGCGACGCCACCGTCAACCACGACGCCCCGGTCATCTGCTGCACCGCCGAAATCCTCGCCAACATCGCCCTCCGCGACGGCGCACACGCCCCGGTGGACGACGTCATCATGGACGAGTTCCACTACTACTCTGACCACTCGCGCGGCGCCGCCTGGCAAATCCCACTGCTCACCCTGCCCCGCGCCCGCTTCCTCCTGATGTCCGCCACCCTCGGCGACTCGTCGTTTTTCGCCAAACAACTCACCGCGCTCACCGGCGCGCCCACCACCCTCGTCCAGTCCGACCAACGCCCGGTCCCGCTCGAGTTCGAATACTCCACCACCCAGCTCCAGGAAAAAGTCGCCGAGCTCAACGAACAAGGCCGCTCGCCCGTCTATCTCGTCCACTTCACCCAAAACGCCTGCGCCGATACCGCACGCGACCTGCTCTCCACCAACTTCTGCACCAAGGAGGAAAAAACCGCCATCGCCCGCGCCCTCGACGACGCCGATTTCCGCTCCCCCTACGGCCGCGAACTCTCGAAAATCCTCCGCCACGGCGTCGGTATCCACCACGCCGGCCTGCTGCCGAAATACCGGTTGTTAGTCGAGAAACTCACCGCCCGCGGCCTGCTCAAAGTCGTCTGCGGCACCGACACCCTCGGCGTCGGCGTCAACGTCCCCATCCGCACCGTCATGCTGACAGGTCTCTGCAAATACGACGGCCGCGGCACCAAGATCCTCGCCGTCCGCGACTTCCGCCAGATCGTCGGCCGCGCCGGCCGCCGCGGATTCGACACGGTTGGCTACGTCGTCGCCCAGGCCCCCGAGCACATCATCGAAAACCTCCGCCTCGCCGCCAAGGCCACCGCTCACAAAAAGAAGTCCTTCGAAAAACGCAAACCGCCGGAAAAAGGCTACGTCCATTGGGACGAACAAACCTTCGCCAAACTCCAGACCGCACCGCCAGAGCCGCTCGTTTCCAGCTTCTCCGTCTATCATCACACGCTGCTCAACGTCCTCTCCCGCACCACCGAGGACGGCTGCGCCGCGTTGAAAAAAATCATCGACGACAGCCACGAGCCGCCCTCCAAAAAGAAGCTCCTCAAAAAGCGCGCCTTCAAACTCTTCCGCGGCCTCATCGGCGCGAAAATCCTCCACATCATCCCGCCCGCCAAACGCAGCGGCCCGCAGAAAGTCGTCGTCGATGTCTCCCTCCCCGAAGATTTCTCCATCAACCACGCCCTCAGCCTGTATTTGTTAGACTCCATCCCCCAGCTCGACAAGGAAGCCGAAGACTACGCCTTCAACGTCATCTCCCTCATCGAGTCCATTCTGGAAAACCCCGACATCGTCCTCCGCAAACAGGTCGATCTGTTAAAATCCGAGCTCATGGCCCGCCTCAAGGACGAAGGCATGGAATTCGACGACCGCATCGCCCTGCTCGACCAGGTAGAACACCCCAAGCCCGGTGCCGAATTCATCTACACCACCTTCAACGCATTCAAACTCCGCCACCCCTACCTCGGCAGCGAAAACGTCAAACCCAAGACCGTCGCCCGGGAGATGATCGAGAACTATCAGTCCTTCGAAGACTATGTCAAAACCTACAAGTTAGAGCGCGCCGAAGCCGTGCTCCTCCGCCACCTCGGCGAGGTTTACAAAGTCCTCGCCCAAACCGTCCCCGAGCACGCCAAAACCGAGCACCTCCACGAAGCCGAATCCTTCCTCGAACTCATCGTCCGCCACACCGACTCCAGCCTGCTGGACGAGTGGCAGGCCATGAAAGAAGGGGGCACAGGCATCCTGCCTGTTCTTCATTCTTCCACTCCCCAATCCCAAATCGCCGCATTCAAATCCAAGATCCCCTACACCCGCGACAAAAAGGCCTTCCACCGCCACCTCCGCAACCACGTCCTCACGCTCGTCACCGCGCTCTCCCGCTACGACACCGAGGCCGCCCTCAGCCTCATCGCCCATCACGATTCAGACGGCAAGCCCTGGTCCAACGAGCGCCTCCTCCAGCAGCTCAACACCTACCACGCCGCCCGCCACCAGATCCGCCTCGACCCGGAAGCCCGCAACGCCCGCCACACCCACCTCTCCGACTTCTCCGAAGACGGCCTCACCATCCACCAAACACTCATCGACCCCGACGACCTCAATGACTGGTCGCTTCACCTCACCCTCGATCCGGAGAAATCCAACCAAGCCCGCACCCCCGTCCTCTGCCTCGAATCCATCGGTCCCATTTAAGGAGCCACGACACTTGTCGTAACCGCCAATGAGTTTGCGGAGGAAGTCGACTGAAGTCCTGGACTACTTTTTTGGAGGCCGAAGCGGGGCCTTGCGGCCAGCGAGAAAAAGTGAATTTCAGGCGTAAGATTGGCGGGCTTTGATTCGTAGAACGTGCCTCATCCCAATCCTCATCTCCATTCCCATGCGCTACCTCATTCCATTCCTCATCACTCCGCTCGTGTTCGCCCACCCTGAAGACGGCACCAAGCCGGGAAATGATCCCCACACTGCGGTGCGCACCGGCAACGGTGCCTGGTCGTTCGAGGCGGTGCCACACTGGGGCGAGCTGCCGGACGGGAAAATCATCGGCCCGACCCACGGCGGCGTGGTGGTGGATGACGAAAGCGGGCTGGTTTACGTCTCCACGGATTCCGAGCTGTCGGTGCTGGTCTATCAACCGGACGGCAAGCTGGTCCGCACCATCGCGCCGGAGTGCCGGGGTTTCCATGCGATGGCGATCCGCAAGGAGGATGGGAAAACCATGATTTACGGTGCCCAGCTCAACAGCAACAAGCCGCCGGTGCGGGTTTGCAAGATCGACACGGAGGGCAAGATCCTGTTGGAAATCCCCAACGCCGCCACCGGTGAGATTCCCGGCGGCTGGAACGGCCTCACCGCGGTCACGGTCGCTCCCGATGGCAGCATCTTCGCAGCGACCGGCTACGGCGCGAACATCATTCACAAATTCGATGCCACTGGAAAGCTGCTGAAATCCTTCGGCAGCAGGGGCGAGGATGAAAAGCAGTTCAACACGCCCCACGGGCTGGCGCTCGACACCCGTTTCGGCGAACCGCGCCTGCTCGTCGCGGATCGTGAAAAACGCCGCCTCGTCCACTTCGACCTCGAAGGAAATTGGATCGGTGTCCATGCCATCAACCTCCGCCGGCCTTGTGCAATCAGCATTTTGGGCGACACTGTGGCGGTCGCGGAGCTCGAATCCCGCGTCACTGTTCTGGACAAGACCGGCACCCCGGTCGCCTTCCTCGGCGACAATCCGAACAAGGCGCAGTGGGCGAATTTCGGAGTGACCCCGCAAGACCAACAGCTCGGGATTTTCACCGCGCCGCATGGCCTGAGTTTCGACAAGGCGGGAAATCTTTACGTCCAGGATTGGAACAAGACCGGCCGCGTCACCAAGCTGACCAAGCTGTAGTCTTTGCCGGCACTGAACCGGCTATTTTCGGAGTTTCTGCTTCCTCGGGGAATTTGGACCTTGGAAGGGTGTGCGTTTGTTGCTAGTTGGGGGCAGTGGAAACCCAGTCATGACCCGGAAAAAAGAAGGTATCCAGAGGCAAAAAGTCGAGGCAGGGGCTACCAAAGCGGTAGGGTCGTCCGCAGGATCGGAGGAATCGCCGAGGGGATTTCCGGTGGTCGGCATCGGCGCGTCGGCAGGAGGATTGGCGGCGTTCGAGGCGTTTTTCGCCGGGATGCCTGCGAACAAGGACCCCGGGATGGCCTTCGTCTTGGTCCAGCACCTGGCTCCGGATTATAAGAGCATCCTCACCGACCTGATCCGCCGCTGCACCCGGATGGAGGTTTTCGAGGTGGAGGACGGAATGGTCGTGCGTCCGAACTGCACCTACATCATCCCGCCGAACCACGACATGGCATTTCTTAACGGCGCGCTGCAACTGCTGCCGCCCTCCGAGCCGCGCGGCCAGCGGCTGACGATCGACTTCTTCTTCCGCTCGCTGGCCCAGGACCAGCGCGAGCAGGCCATCGGCATCGTGCTTTCCGGTACCGGCTGTGACGGCACGCTCGGGGTGCGGGCGATCAAGGGCGAGGGCGGGATGGTCATGGCGCAGAGCCCGGAGTCCACCGAGTTCGACGGCATGCCGTGCAGCGCCATCGCCACCGGCTTGGTGGATTACGTGCTGCCGCCTGCGGAGATGCCTGCGCGGCTCATCGCTTACGCCGCCCATGCTTTCGGCAAGCCCGAGCTGACCGTCACCTCGCCGGCGACCAAGACCGAGAGCGCCCTGCGCAAAATCTTCATCCTGCTGCGCGCCCAGACCGGCCATGATTTCTCCCAATACAAGCCGAGCACCGTGCATCGCCGCATCGACCGGCGGATGGCGGTCCACCAGATCGAGTTGGTCGATGAATACGTCAGGTTCCTACAAAGCACTCCGGCGGAGGTGGAGGCGCTGTTCCGGGACCTGTTGATCGGCGTGACGAGGTTTTTCCGGGACGGGGAGGCTTTCGAGTATCTCGAGCGGGAGGTCATTCCCAAGCTGTTGAAAGAAAAGCCCGCCGGCGAGCCCATCCGGATCTGGACGGCGGGATGCTCCACCGGCGAGGAGGCCTACTCGATCGCCATCCTGCTGGTGGAACGCATGAACGCCTTGAAACGCCACTATCCGGTGCAGATCTTCGCCACCGACATCGACAGCCGGGCGATCGCCGCGGCGCGGGCGGGACTCTATCCGGCGAGCATCGCGGTGGACGTGTCACCGGAGCGGCTGGCGCGGTTTTTCACGCCCGAGGCCGATGGCAGCGCCTATCGGATTCACAAGAACATCCGCGACCTGCTGGTCTTTTCCGAGCAGGACGTGATCAAGGACCCGCCCTTTTCCAGGGTTGACCTGATCAGCTGCCGCAACCTGCTCATTTACATGGGGGCGGAATTGCAGAAGAAGCTCATCCCGCTGTTTCACTACGCATTGAAGCCGGGCGGAATCCTGTTTCTGGGCACTTCCGAGGGGGTGGGCGAGTTCGGCGACCTGTTTACCGCGCTGGACCGCAAGTCCAAGATCTATCAACGGCAGGGCGACCTCCACCGCCTGCCGCGCTCGTTGCTGAGCCATTTCCTGCCGCCGGCCGGGACGCCCTATCCGTTGCTGCCGCCGGGTGCCGCCACGCCGCAGCTCCCCGCCAAGGTGCCATTGCGCGAGCTCACCGAGCAGGCACTCCTGCAGCAGGTCGCTCCGGCGGGCGCGCTGGTCAACAGCCGGGGCGACATCCTCTACCTGCACGGCCGCACCGGGATGTATCTGGAGCTCGCTCCGGGCGAGGCGGGCATCAACAACATCCTGAAAATGGCCCGCGACGGACTGCGGTCGAGCTTGATCACCACCTTCCACAAGGCGGTGGAAACCAAGGAAACCGCTTGCTCTCCCGGCTTGTACGTGAAGACCAACAGCCATTTCAGCACCGTCAACCTGACGATCCGTCCGGTGACCAGCGGCCTTGCGGCGAGTCCCGAGTCGCCGCTCTATCTGATCATTCTGGAGGATGCTCCGGCCGTGCAGTCGCCGTCCCCCGCCGCCCTCGCCGCCCCCGCCGGCACCGGGCAGGAAACCGACGCGCTGATCCTCGCGCTCAGGCAGGAGCTGCGGGCCAAGGAGGATTACCTCCGCAGCGCCAACGAAGAACTGGAGAGCTCCACCGAGGAGCTCAAGGCCTCTAACGAGGAAATGCAGTCGGTCAACGAGGAGCTGCAATCCTCCAACGAGGAGCTTGAAACCTCCAAGGAGGAGCTCCAGTCGGTCAACGAGGAGCTCGCCACCGTCAACGCCGAGCTGCAAACCAAGGTCACCGACCTCACTCGCGCGAACAACGACATGAACAACCTGCTCGCCGGCACCGGCGTGGGCACCGTGTTTGTGGACCACCAGCTGCGCATCCTGCGCTTCACCCCGGCCGCCAACGCCATCATCAACCTGATTCCTTCCGACGTCGGCCGGCCGGTCGCCCACATCGTTTCCAACCTCGTCGGCTACGACCGGCTGGTGGCCGACATCCGCTCCGTGCTGGACTCGCTGGTCGCGATCGAAGCAACCGTCCAGGCCACCGATGGCAAGTGGTATGCGATGCACATCCAGCCTTACCGCACGCTCGACAATGTGATCGAAGGCGCGGTGATTTCCTTCATCGATGTCACCGAAATCGTGCAAGCGCGCGACGCGCTGCGCAAGGCCAACGAGCAACTCCAGCGCCTAGCGGTGGTCGTCCGCGACGCCAACGACGCCATCACCGTGCAGGATCTGGAAGGCCGCATCACCGCCTGGAATCCCGGCGCCACGCGGATTTACGGCTGGAGCGAGGCCGAGGCGCTGGCGATGAAGACTGGCGACCGGATTGCGCCGGACCGCCGCGAGGAAGAACTCGCCCGGCTCAACCAGCTGGGCCGGGCCGAAATTCTCGAACCTTACGAAACGCAACACCTCACCAAGCAAGGCGAAGTCGTCAATGTCAGGATCGTGGCCACCGCATTGCTCGATGCAGCCGGACAGATTTATGCGGTTGCGACGACCGAGCGTCCTGTATTAGTCTGAAAAAACCCGATGCCCGACAAGTATCCAGCCCCCGCAGATTCCGCCGCTGCGGCGAGCGCCGCGGACGCCTTGCGCCGGCGGGCCGAGGCCCTCGCCCGGGAACGGGGCACCAGCTCGCAGGGACAGCTCGCGGGTTTTTCGCTCGAGGAGGTGGAGAAGATGCTGCATGAACTCCGGGTCCATCAGATCGAGCTGGAGTTGCAGAACGAGGAGCTGCAGCGGACCCAGGCGGAACTCACCGCCGGGCGGGCGCGCTACTTCGACCTCTACGAGCTCGCCCCGGTCGGCTACATCACGCTCAGCGAGGCGGGGTTGATCCGGCAGGCCAATCTCGGTGCCTCCAAGCTGCTAGGCGCAGCCCGCAGCGCGCTGCTCCAGCGGCCGTTTTCCAGCTTCATCCTGCCTGCGGACCAAGACATCTTCTACCAAGCGCGCAAGCAGCTGCTGCTGAGCGGCGAGCCGCAGGCTTGCGAGCTGCGCCTGGTGATGTTTGAAGCCACCCAGGTCTGGATGCATCTGACCGCCACCCTCGCGCAGGACGCCGAGGGTGATCCGGAAATCCGCCTGATGGCCAGCGACATCACCGAACGCAAGCGGGCGGAAGAGGCGCTGCGCGACGCGCTGGAGTTTTCCAACAGCATGATCTCCTCGATGCAGGACGGCTTCTCGGTGCTGGATCCGGCCGGGGTCACCCTGGAGGCGAACCCGGCCTTGTGCTTGATGACCGGCTTCTCGCGGGAAGAGCTCGTCGGCGTCGGAGTGCCGCACCCCTTCTGGCCGCCGGAGGAGCATGAGCGGGTGCAGGCCGCCCTCAGCGAGGCGATGAGAGGCGGCTCGCGGATTTTTGAATTGACCTTCATGCGGCGCAACGGCGAGCGCTTCCCGGTGACTGTCAGCCCGTTCTCGGTGGCGAACAAGGACGGCGAGGTCATCAGTTATGCCGCGACGATCCGGGACATCACCGAGCGCAAGCGGGCGGAGGAAGTGCTGGCAGCCGAGCGGACCTTGCTGGGCACGCTGGTGGATTTATTGCCCGCATGGATCTTTGTGAAAGACCGCGACAGCCGTTTCCTGCGGGTCAACCGGGCTTGCGCGGCCAACATGGGCGCGGCCACGCCGGAGGAAATGATCGGCAAGTCCGACGCGGATTTCTATCCGCCGGAAGTCGCCGAAAGCCTGCGCCTCGAAGAGCAAGAAGTGCTGAAAGGCATTCCGATCGTGAACCGGGAAACGAGGAAGAACACTGCCAGCGGTGAGCCGCGAATCCTGCTGATCAACAAGGTGCCGCTACGGGACGCGGACGGGACCATCACCGGCCTGGCGGGGGCCGGCGTCGACATCACCGAGATCAAGCAGGCGGAGGAAGCGTTGCGCGAGAGCGAGGCGTTTCAAAGGGCGATTCTGAATTCCCTGCCCGCGCACGTCGCGGTCTTGGACAAGGACGGCAAGATCATCGCGGTGAACGAGCCGTGGCTGCAATTCGCCCGCGAGAACGGCAACCCTGCCGAGGAGAAAATCGGCGTGGGCGCGGACTATCTGGAAGTCTGCCATAAGGCGATCCATGTCGGCGACCCATACGCGGAGGACGCGGTCGCCGGGGTGAAAGCCGTGCTGTCGGGCGAGAAGACGCGTTTCACGCTGGAGTATCCCTGCGACGCACCCGGCCGCGTGCGCTGGTTCACGATGGAAGTGGTCCGGCCGGCGGGAGACATCGGCGGCGTCATCGTCGCCCACTCCGACATCACCGAGCGCAAGCAGGCGGAGGAAGCGCTGCGGCTGGCCACCCAGAAGCTGCGGCTGCACTTCGAACAGACGCCGATGGCGGTCATCGAGTGGGACATGGATTTCCGGGTCAGCCGTTGGAATCCGGCGGCGCAGGTGATTTTCGGTTACAGCGCGGAGGAGGCTGTCGGGAAGCACGCCTCGTTCATCGTGCCGGAGAAATTCGGTGAGGGCTTGGACGAGATTTGGCAGGACCTGATCCACCGCCGCGGCGGCGAGAGAAGCTCGAACCATAACGTCCGCAAGGACGGCACGCAGATCGACTGCGAGTGGTATAACACGCCGCTCATCGACGACCAGGGAACCTGCGCCGGGGTGGCCTCGCTGGTGTTGGACGACACCGCCCGCAGGCATGCGCAACAGCTTCTGGCATGGGAAAAGGGTACCTTGGAACTGATCGCCAGTCCGGTCCCGCCGCAAGAGATTCTCGACGGCTTGATGCTCGGTCTGGAAGAACAGTTGCCGGGTTCGATTTGCTCGCTCCTGCTGCTGGACGAGGACGGCACCCACCTGAGGCACGGTGCCGCGCCCAACCTGCCGGAGGCGTATAACCGCGCCATTGACGGCGTGTCCATTGCCGGGGTCGCCGGTTCCTGTGGCTCGGCGGCTTATCTGGACCGGCAGGTCATCGTCGAGGACATCGGCAGCGACCCGCTGTCGGCCGGTTACCGCGAGTTGGCTTTGCAGCACGGCCTGCGCTCGTGCTGGTCCACTCCGATCCATGACAGCCATGGGAAAATCCTCGGCACCCTCGCCATTTACCACCGGGAGCCGCGCAAACCCACGCCCGCCGAGCTGGAACTGATCGCGCGGGCGGTGCATGTCACCCACATCGCCACCGAGCGCAAACAGGCGGAGGAGAAAATCCTCCAGCTCAATGCCGACTTGGAGCGGCGGGTGCTGGAGCGCACCGCCGAGCTGCTAGCCGCCAACGCCTCCCTCGTCGATTTCAAACACGCGCTCGACGAGCACGCCATCGTCGCCATCACCGATCCGGACGGAACGATCACCTACGCCAACGACCGGTTCTGCGAGGTTTCCAAGTATCCGCGGGAGGAGCTGCTCGGCCAGACCCACCGCATCGTCAACTCGGGCTATCATCCGCCGAAGTTTTTCCAAAACCTCTGGGACACGATCCTCAGCGGCCGGACGTGGAAGGGCGAGGTCAGGAACCGCGCCAAGGACGGCTCGATTTATTGGGTCAGCAGCACTATCGTCCCCTTCCTCGGACCGGATGGAAAACCCGAGCAATTCATCGCCATCCGCACCGACATCACCAAGCGCAAGCGAATGGAGGAGGCGCTGCACGAGAGCGAAGAGCGCGTGCGACTCGCCGCCGAGGCCGCCGATATCGCGGTGTGGGAGTGGGATCTGAGAACCAACGAGCTCAAATGGGACGCGCGGATGTTCGAAATTTACGGCCTGCCGCCGAGTCCGGATGGCCGGGCGGTTTATCAAAATTGGACCTCCGCGCTGCTGCCTGAGGAACTGGCCGAGCAGGAGGCGCGACTGCGGCACACCATCGCGACCTGCGGCCGCAACCAGCGCGAGTTCCGGATCAAGCGCGCATCCGACCACGCGGTGCGGATCATCCAGGCTTCCGAGGTGGTGATCACCGGAGCCGACGGCAAGGCCGAGCGGGTGGTGGGAATCAATTTCGACTCCACCGAGAGCAAGCTGGCGGAGGAGCGGATTCGCGAACTCAACACCGTGCTGGAGAGCCGCGCCGCCGCGCTCGAAGCGGCGAACAAGGAGCTCGAAGCCTTCAGCTACTCCGTCTCCCACGACTTGCGCGCGCCGCTGCGGGCGGTGGATGGATTCTCGCGGATGGTCCTCGCCGACTACGCTTCCAAGCTCGATGACGAGGGCCGCCGGATGCTCGGCGTGATCCGCAGCGAGGCCCAGCGGATGGGTCGGCTCATCGACGACCTGCTCGCCTTTTCCCGGCTCAGCCGCCAGACCATCGAGTCCGCGCGGATCGACATGCAGGAACTGGCGCGGGGGGTCTTCAACGAGCTCTCCGCGCGGGAACCGGAACGCCAGGTGCACTTCGACCTGGGTGCGCTGCCGCCCGCCCTCGGGACGGAGTCGATGATCCGCCAGGTATGGATCAATCTAATCGGCAACGCCCTCAAGTTCACCAAGCAGCGCGAGGTCGCCGAGATCGAAATCGGCGTGACCCACGACGAATCCGGCGGGCCGGTTTACTATATCAAGGACAACGGCGTCGGCTTCGACATGCGCTATGTGGACAAGCTCTTCGGAGTATTCCAACGCCTCCACAACCAGCAGGAATTCCCGGGGACCGGCGTCGGACTCGCGCTCGTCCAGCGCATCGTCCAGCGCCACGGCGGCCGCATCTGGGCGGAGGCCGAGGTCAACCGCGGCGCGACATTTTATTTCACGTTGCCTAATCAAAAATCATGAAAAACCAGCTCGAAATCCTGCTCGTCGAGGACAACCCGCAGGACGCGGAACTCGTCATCCGCGCCCTCAATCAGTGTATGCCCGCGAACCACCTGGCCCATGTTTCCGACGGCCAGCAGGCGCTCGATTTCCTGTTCGACCCCGCGACCGAGGAAGCCCGCAAACCGCCTAAAGTCGTGCTTCTCGACCTGAAAATGCCGAAGGTGGGCGGCCTCGAAGTCCTCCGCGAGATCCGTGCCAACGAGCGCACGAGACTGCTGCCCGTCGTGATCCTCACCTCTTCGCGCGAGGACTGCGACGTGGCAGAAGCCTACCGGCTAGGAGTTAACAGTTTCATCGTGAAACCCGTCGATTTTGAAAACTTCCTTGAGGTGGTCAGCAATATGGGCTCGTATTGGATAGACCTGAATGAAGCACCAATATTGAAATCATGAACGCACTTGAGAAGACCGAAATCCGCATCCTCGCACTGGAAGACTCCGACATCGATTCGGAATTGATCATGCATGAACTCCGGCAGGGCGGAATCGAGTTCACCGCGACCCGCGTGCAGACCGGAGCCGACTTCGAGCGCGCCATTTTTGAATTCAAACCGGAGCTCATCCTGGCGGATTACCGGCTGCCGACCTTCGACGGCGGACAAGCCCTCGCGATCGCCAAGGAGCGCTGCCCGGACGTCCCGGTCATCGTCATTTCCGGAGCCGTGGGCGAGGAAACCGCAGTGGAACTGCTCAAGAACGGCGCGACGGATTTCGTGCTGAAAGACCGCCTCGGCCGACTCGTGCCCGCAGTGGACCGGGCGCTGTGGGAGGTCGAGTTACGCAATGCCCGCCGCCGGGCAGAGGCGGACCTGCGTGCGCTCAACGAGCAGCTCGAACAACGCGTGGCGGACCGCACCCGCGAACTGCGCGAGAAGAACGCACTGATGGAAGAGGACCTGGAAATGGCCCGCGAGCTCCAAATGACCTTCCTTCCCAACCAATTCCCCACCCTCCCGCGGGGCGCGGCCCAAGCGGCGAGCGCGGTGAAATTCTCCAGCATCTTCCATCCAACCAGCTCGGTGAGCGGCGACTATTACAACGTCGTCCGCGTGTCGGACACCGCCGTCGGCATTTTCATGTGCGACGTGATGGGCCACGGCGTGCGCGCCGCGCTGGTCACCGCGATCATGCGCACGCTCGAGGAGCAGCTCAGCGATCTGGCGGGCGACCCCGGCGCGCTGCTCACCAAGATGAATCACTCGCTGCGCGGCATCCTCGGCCAGCTGGGTGCCACCCTTTTCACCTCCGCCTGTTATGTCGTGGTGGACGTGGCGACCGCGCGGCTGACCTTCGCCAACGCCGGGCACCCGAGCCCGCTGCTGCTGCGCGCCGCGACCGACGAGGTGGTGCCTATCACCACTCCCAACGCCTCCGGCCCCGCGCTCGGCCTTTTCGACGACGTCCACTACCAGACCCAGGAGCTCCCGGTGGAAGTGGGCGACTCCCTGCTCGTCTTCACCGACGGGCTTTACAAGGTGGAGAACCCCTGCGCCGACCCCTTCAGCGTGGAATCCCTGCGCGAAGCGATCCAGCAGCGCGCCGGCCTGCCGCTCGCCAAGCTGATGCAGGACCTTTTCTCGGAAATCAAAACCTTCGCGGAAGGCGAGGAGTTCCCCGATGACGTCTGCCTCGTCGGCATGGAAATCACGCGCTTGGAAAGCCCTGTCGGAAAAGCGGAGAACGGAGCACACACTAACGGCTCGTCCCGGCTGGCCCTCGCCGGCAACCGCTGAGCTTCTTCTCACGCCGGCGCGGTGAAGAGAAAGAGCACCGCGTCCCCTACTCCGGCAGCTCTACCTTTTCGCCGAGATGAATCGGCCGGGTGTTGAGGAAATTCACATCCAGCCACATCTTCACCCGCGCGCCCACCTCGCGGATCTTGGTTTTCCAGCCCGCCTGGGTCTCGACGTCGCGGGCGTTGAATCCGTAGGCCTGGATCCCGTGCGCCTTCGCCAGATAGATCGCCCGCTCGTTTTGAAAGCGCTGGCTGATGAACAGCATCGAATCCACCCCGAAAATCTCCTTCGCCCGCACCACCGAGTCCAAGGTCCGCAAGCCCGCGAAATCACAAACGATCCGGTCCCCGGGAATCCCGCGCTCCATCAGCGCCTGCTTCATCTTTTCCGGCTCGTTGTAATAGCGCGACCGGTTGTCGCCCGAGACGATCATCGTCTCCAGCTTGCCGGATTTCCACACCCGCACCGCCGCGTCGATCCGGTAGCGGAAATACAGGTTCTCCCGGCCGTTCACCCGGTCGGTCGTGCCGAAAACCAAGCCCACCTTGGCGGCGGGAAGTTCCGCGACCTCGGTGAACAACCGGCCCCGCGACGCCCACACCGCCGTGAAGTTCGCGTAGGCCACCACCCCGCCTATCAGCAACGCGACCGCCAGCAAAAACAGCGCCAGACGCAGCGACCACCGCCGGAGAATTTTTTTCCCAACAGGCTTCACCGGCTGCGCGTCGTTTGAAGTTCCACCGGCTTGCGCGGCCATTGCAGCAGGGATTTCACCGAATCCGCGAAGCCGCCCGCGAGCGGGACCTCCGGGGCGATCACCCGCAAACGGTGAGCCGACTCCACGAACCGGATCTCGGAAAACCTTCCGAGCCACTCGCCGTCCACCTCCACCGGCACTTCGCGCTCCGCCTTGACGACGAATTCCTCCGCCTGGAAATAACTCGTCGAGGCCATCAGGTCGATGCCGCCGAAGGCCAGCCCGCGCAGCGAGTCGAGCACGATCCGATAGCCCGCCTCCTTGTAAACGAGCACGTCGAGCTTCGAGTCGTGGTTGTTCGCGTTGCGGAAAAACCTGAACGGCCCGCCATACAGCGCGCCGTTTCCGGCAAGCACCGCCACGCCTTCCTCGCGCCGCCCGTCCGGCAAAATCACCTCCAGCTTCGGAGGAGTCTCGCCGAGCACCTTCATCCCCGCGAGCAGATAGGCAAGCGGGCCTAACCGCTTCTTCGCCTCCCACGTCGTTTCCTCGATCACCATCGCGTCGAATCCCACACCCGCCATCTGCACGAACGGCGCGCCGTTAGCCTCGAACAAATCCACGTCTTGGATGAACCCGCGCTCGATCACCTGGAACGCCCGCTCCAGCGAATCAAACGGAATGCCCATCTCCCGGGCGAAGACATTCATCGTGCCCGCGGGCAAAACCCCCAGCACCGTCCGCGATCCCGCCAGCCCGTTGACCACCTCGTTCAGCGTGCCATCCCCGCCTGCGGCGATGACCACCGGCTCGCCCGCCGCCGCGAAGCGGGCCGCGATTTCGCGCGCCTCCCCGGCGTGATGCGTCGGATGCAGCGCGAGGCGGTCCGCGTGACTCTCGATGAACCGCAGCACCCGCCCGCCCTTTTGGCTACGGGCCTTGGGGTTGAAAATGACCGGATACCGGTGCGGCGACTGCATGCCGGATTCTTCACCCACGGCCGCCGCCTCCGCAACCCGATTTCACCGTAACATCGGCGATGGCGCTGCGCTCTTCTTGGATCTCTTCCTAGCAGGCAGTTCCAAGTAGTCGGCCGCATCCAGATACGTGGTAGCCTCGCGAGGATCGGTGAGCTTGGCACCCGCCGCGCGCAAGACCGGCGCGGCCGAGACTTCGCCCGCCCGCAGCAGCCCATCAAGCGCCATCTTGCGGATCTCTAAATCCGCATGTGCGAGATAAGGCGCGATCGCCGCGACCGCACGCTCGTCATAGGTTGTCGACGCGTCGTCAATCACGACATAGGCCTCGGCGCGCGCGGCGGCGGCATCGACTGCCGTCGGTTGAGCCGGCGAAGAATCCGCCCCCGCTCCGGTCGCCGCGGCGGGCTTACGACTCACTGCTTCGTGCCGGATCGAGATTGCAGGCGAGGCCTTGACCTCCACCGGCGGAGACGACGACTGGCGGCGTAACAGAAAGACAAATAGAGCGCCCAGCGCCACGACGACACCAAGCATCAAACTTCGTTTCATAGGCTTTGGATAAACCGGATCCGGTGAGGAGCAGCGCCTCTGTCGGACTCAAACGGGACGCGCCCGTCTGAGCCGACAACGAGACATCATTCGGTGGAAGCGGGAGGAGCAGGATAGCCGCTGATATCGATGGGGATTTCTGCCGAGAAACTGACCAAGCCCTCGATCAATTCTTCGTCATATTCGTCATAATATTCGTCATAATATTCCACCGAACCGACGATCCCGCCGAGCTTGGCGCTCACGAGTTGATAAAGGAATGTAAAGGATTCAGTGGAGATCTTCACCGGGCCCGTCTTGTCGCTGCCCGTAAGCAACCCGGTCATGCTGAATTCAGCAAAATCCAGCGGAAGATATCCATCAAGGCCCAATTGACTGCGGAATGTGGACTTGCCACTGATGATCTCGTCGTCACCATTCACGGTATCGGTGTAGGATTCAGCAAACCCCGGAAGCTCCTCAAGGGTGAAATATGGCACCGGCACCGGTGTCTGATTGGCCTTTACCAAATAGAACGAACGACCTTCTTCTTCACCTTCGTCCATAGGATCTCGATTCACCATCACCAACTTCCAGCCGGTGACCGTATTGTCCGGCAGGTCGCCAGCCTCACGCATATCCGCGATGAGTTGCTTGTTGCCGTAAGACGCCTTGACGATGCGTCCTGAATAGATGGTGTTGGAGCCAGAATACTTGTCAGCATTCTCTTCCGTGAAACTGGAGGTGAGAGTGAGGGTGACGTTTGATTGCGCACCAGGCACCACGATTTGGGCGTGCAAGGCAGGTGCCGCGAAGGAGAGGCTTCCGGCCAAGACGAGAAGTTTAAGCGAGGGACGAGGAGTCATGTTGGTTGGTTTTTTTGTTAGCGAATCGGATATCAAAGAATTGCGAATTCGTATCAGCGATCTCCTTCCCGTCAAACCAAAAATCCCCCCCGATTTCACCCCAGCGCCGCAATCACCTTGGCCACCGGCAGGCCCATCACGTTGTCGAAATTTCCGCGAATCCCTGCGATGATCCGCTCGCCGGATTCCTGGATGCCGTATGCCCCGGCCTTGTCTAGCGGGTTGACGAGCGCGAAATATTCCTCGATCGCCGCGTCGTCGAGAGCGAGGAACGTGACCTCGGTGGTGTCATGAAACACGTTTTTCCCGCCACCCGGATAGATGACACACACGCCGGTGCAGACCCGGTGCGTGCGGCCGGATAGACGCCGCAACATGCCGCGCGCCTCGTCCAGATCCGCGGGTTTCCCCAGCGGCAGATCATCGATGAACACCAACGTGTCCGAGCCGATCACCGTCGCGTCCGGCCGCATGATCGCCACCGCCGCGGCTTTCAAAGTGGCGTTCAGCTCGCACAGCAAATCCGGCTTCATCGCCGGATCGTGGAGTTCCTCCGCCGGGGAGGCCACCACCTCGAAACTCACCCCCGCCTGCTCCAGCAATTCACGGCGGCGGGGGGATGAGGAGGCGAGCACGACGGGCATGCCGCTTGCATGGCTGCAAACCGGCCGGTGATCAAGTCACGGTTGTTCGAGCGCTTCCATTTCCTGGCGCAGGTGGTCCATCAGACGCTGCATGTCGCTCAGATGGCGGCGCATCCGGTCCTCGCCACCGGGCATCGCCCGGCCGCGTTGCGCATTCCCGCGCGTGGTCGCCGGCACTTCCTTCTCTTCCTGCCTCACCTGGGCCAGTGCCGGATTTCCGGCTTCTTTCTTGAGCAAATCCACCACCGCCGCAGCCGGCATCACGAACGAGCGCGTCCGGTCCGCGCGCGCCATGGTGATTCCTAACACGCGCCCCTGCAGATCCACCACCGGCCCGCCGACCTGGTTCGGCTTCGGCCGCATGTCGGTCTGGATCACCTGGGTGAACGAATCCCGCACCTGGCTAACCGGTCCTCCCATGCGCTCCATCTGCTCAAGCCGGCCGTTGGCATACTGTGGCAGCTGGGGGCGGTTTCCCACAGTCACCTCGACTGCTTTCTTATCGCCGTTCGCTTCGACGAGCAGCGAAACCTTCGCGCCGGGAGTAACCCCGGTGAGCGCGTTCTTCAACTCCAACAGACCTGAGATCGGCCGCTCGCCGACTTTTAAAATCACGTTCCCCGGCTTCAATCCCGCCGCGTGCGCGCCGGAACTTTCATCCACCTTATGAATTTTCACGCCCTGGCCGGTGAAGCCCGGTTCCCCGATCACCCCGAGGTAGGCGAGATCCGTGTCGCGCAGGTTGCGGCTCAACACGCTCACCACGCCGAACGCGGCGAGCCGGCCGTCCGGCTGCGGAGCGGCGAGAAATCCCCCGAGTCTGGGAGATTCGAACGACCAGCTCACCGGAGTGAGCGGCTGGCCCTCGACCTCCAACAACACCAGGTCCTCGTCTTGATAGACACCCGCCAGCTTGACGGCGCGGCTCTCGTCCCCGGCGTCCACGCGCAGGTTCCCCCTCGCGCGGGCGACCTCGCTCCACTTTGTTAGAATCCTGCGACCGTCCCCGACCACGGTGCCGTATGCCAGCCGCCGCGAGCCGGACCACACCCGCACCGTGGACTTCGCCGCGGTGGCGAGCGCGGGCTTGATGGCTGCGTTGAACTCGTCCGCTTGCGCATCGACGGCCTGGCGCTCCTCCGGCAACAGCAGCGGGATGTCGTCCTGCGCACGCAATGCGTTAGGCAGTCCGAGCGCGATGATGAGATAAACAATCGGTTTCATAGCGGTGTTCCTTAGCGTTCTTCAAAAAGGGCTTCGCGGCGGGCCAGCACGACCTCCACCTCCAGCGCTCGGCGGTCCCGCAGGACACCGAGCCTTACCTTGTCGCCGGGCTGCTTTTTCGCCAGCACCTGGAGCAGCTTGCTAGCATCGCGGATGGCGCTGCCGTCGAGCGACTCGATGATGTCGCCAACTCTAACTCCCGCAGCGGCGGCCGGAGATTCCGGAACCACGCTCTCCACCGGCACGCCCTTGGATGCGCGGCGCATTCCCATGCCGATGCCGAGCACCGGCATTTCCGGGTTGGCGAACGGATTCATCGAGAGCCTTCCCCAGGCCTCGCCGGCGCGGATGCGCTCCCAGTCCTCCTTGAAGCCGTCGATGCCGGCGTGGTTGTTGTTCGTTAGGGAAACCCCGATAGAGGAATTGATGCCGACGATTTTCCCGTCGAGGTCGAACAACGGCCCGCCCGAATCACCGCCGATCAAGGTGCAGTCGGTGGTCAGGAAATTTCCCGGGCCTTTCGAAACCACGCGGCCGAAGCGGACTGGCGGCGTGCGCGCGGCATCGAAGCCCGCCGAGTGGCCGAGCGCGACCACCCAGTCGCCGGCGGCGAGCGATTTCGAAGCACCCATCGCCGCGAACGGCCACGGCCCCTTGCGGGTGATTTGCACCATCGCGATGTCCTTGGAATAGTTCGCGCCGAGGACTTTTCCCGGGACTTGCTCGCCATTCGGAAAAACCACCAGCAGCTCGTCCGCGCCTTGCACGACGTGGGCGGCGGTCAGGATCAGGCCCTCCGCGGTGGTGATCACGCCGGAGCCGGAGGAGCCGGTTTTTTCCGAAAGCAGCGCCACCGTGGCTGGCAGCACCTTGGCGGAAACCGTCTCGACCCTGCCCTCCAGTTTCGCGAGGTCCTTCAAATCACGCACCGGCTCGCTCGCCAACAAAACTCCCGGAACCAGCCACAAACAAGCGCAGGCGATGAGAAATACGGGATTCACTTTCATGGTTGTATAGTGCACAGCGACGCCGCCAAGCCACTTCGTCTGTCCTCAACAAACAAGGATGGATCGTCGGCGGAGGATCGCTTAGCATTTGCACGCCGATGCCAAAACACAACCCGCCAGATACTAACCGCCGCCGAAAGGAAGCGCCCGGAAGCGCCCCGTCGCGCGGCCCCGGCGGCCTGTCGATCCTGTTGTTCTGGCCGTTTCACCTCTTCAACCTGTTCACCCGCCCCTTCGCCACGCCGGTGAAATTCCTGCTCCGCCTCGCCGGATATCCGGTCGTCGCGGGCATTTACGGCCTCGTGTTTTTCGCCGTCGCTTACGGCGTCCGCGCCCAGAAATACGATCTCGCGAAAATCCACGCGATGCCCGAGCGCTCGATCATCCACGACCGCCTCGGCGAGGAAATCGGCCGTATCCACGGGGAAAAGCGCTCGATCGTCCCGCTCCACCAGGTCGCCGAGAATTTCCGCAAGGCCATCCTCGCCCGCGAGGACGAGCGCTTCTATCAACACGGTGCCGTCGATCTCATCGGCATCGCCCGGGCGGTTCTGAAAAACCTCGGCGGTAAAAAAGAAGGCGCCTCGACTCTCACCCAGCAGCTCGTTTCCGACATCTTCCAACTCAAGCGCGGCGAGAACCGCGGCGACACGCTCCGCCAGTTGGACCGCAAGATGCTCGAAATCGCCATCGCCTTCCGCCTCGAAGCGTCGCTGGAAAAGGACGACATCCTCGAGGCCTACATCAACCAGATCAACTGGGGCCGCCAGATCAAAGGCGTCGGCGAGGCCTCGCGGATCTATTTCGAGAAACATCCGTCCGAGCTAACACTTTCGGAATCCGCCCTGCTCGCCGGCATCGTCCGCGGCCCGGATTCCTTCAATCCTTTCAAATCGATGGACGCCGCCACCCGCGAGCGCGGCACCACGCTCGCGCGCATGGTCACTGCCGGAGTCATCACCCCGGCCGAGGCCCAGGCCGCCAAGGCGGAACCCATCGAGGTCAGGCCGGAATGGCGGCGCGAAACCCAGGAATCCTACGCGATGGACGCCATCCGCCGCGACCTCGAGGTGATTCTCGAAAAGGAAAACATCGAACTCGGCGGACTCAGCATCACCACCACCATCGACCTCCGCATCCAGCGCAAAGGCGAAGAGGCGCTGGACAAAAAACTCCGCGAGGTTGAGCGCCTGTCAGGCTATCCGCATCCCACCCGCGCCGCCTGGCGGGAGGCCCCGGCGGAAAAGCGCAAGGAGCCCGCCTACATCCAGGGTGCCGCCGTCGTCGTCGAAAACCGCACCGGAGCCGTGCTCGCCATCATCGGCGGCCGCGACGCCAACGAATCCCGTTTCAACCGCGCCACCCAGGCCCGCCGCCAGATCGGCTCGCTCTTCAAACCCTTCGTTTACCTCGCCGCCTTCGACAAGGGCCTGCGGCCGGACACCAGCATCAGCGACGGCCCGATCCAGAGCGGCGAGATCAAAGGCGGCGGCACCTGGCACCCGGACAACTCCGACGGCAAATTCGGCGGCATGCAGCCCGTTTCCTACGGCCTCATCCGCTCCCGCAACACCATGTCCGTCCGGGTTGGCAACCACGCCGGCATCCCCGTGGTCAAGGAAGTCGCCCGGATGGCCGGCTTCACCACACCGATGCCGGAGAACCCGTCGTCCTTCCTCGGTTCCTGGGAGGCCTCGCCCTGGGAAATCGCCACCGCCTACACCATCTTCCCTAACGACGGCGTCCGCTACCGCCCTTATTTGATTTCCGAAATCAAGGACCGCGACGGCAACGTCCTCTACCCCGCCAACCAGATTTCCTACCCCGCCGCCAAAGCCGGCTCCGCATGGTCCGTTTCCCGCATCCTCAACGAGGTCGCCACCCACGGCACCGCCGCCTCTGTCACCCGCCTCGGCTTCGACAAACCCTGCGGCGGAAAAACCGGCACCACCAACGACTTCAAGGACGCATGGTTCGCCGGATACACCTCCACTCTAACCTGCGCCGTCTGGGCCGGCTTCGACACCCCGAAAAAAACCATCCAGGGCGGCTACGGCTCCGCCCTCGCCCTGCCGGTCTGGGTGGACATCATGAAAACCGCCGACCGCCTCGGCTACAAGGCCGGCAAGCTCAACAGCAAGTCCAACCTCGTGGAAATGGAACTCTGCCGCCACTCCGGAAAGCGCGCCACCAACGGCTGCCAGTCCGCCGGCTCCGCCTATCAGGACCGCGTCCCCGCCGACATCGCCCTGCCCGCCAACGACCTCTGTCCGCTCCACCCCGCCAGGGCCCAGGCCGTCGATGAGGCGACCCTGACTTCCACCGAGCCCGCCCCGCCCCGCGCCCAGCCCGTCGAGGAGGACGCCGACATCCCGCTCAAAGCCATCCCCGTCGAATAATCCCGATTTTCAGCATTTCAGTTCTCAGCGTTTCAGCATTTACCCCATCATGTCCACCTGGCGTCCCATCCACCCACCCTCGTTTTGGAAGCGCTGGCTTCCCGGATGGATGCACGGCCCGGTGAAACTGCTCTTCCAACTCTCAGTCGCGGGAGCCGTCGTTTTGTTAGGATTCGCGTTCTTCTACTTCATGCTCGCGATGCGCTTCGACATGGACGAGGTCGCCAAACTCCCCGCCGGCACGACCTTCTACGACCGCAAGGGCCAGGAAATCACCGCCCCCGGCAGCAACAGCGGCAAGCTGGTGAGGCGCGATGAAATCCCGGACTTCCTCGTCAAATCGCTGCGCGCCCGGGAAGACGCCCGGTTTTTCGAACACGGCGGCGTGGACTTCCGCGGCCTGGCGAGGGCCACCGTTAGGAACCTCAAGGACCGCGACTTCACCCAGGGTGCCTCCACCCTCAGCATGCAGCTCGCCCGCAACAGCTTCAAAATGAAGCAGAAATCCCTGCACCGGAAGTTCCTCGAAATCGCCCTCACCCTCCGCGTCGAGCAACGCTACACGAAGGACGAGATTCTAACCCACTATCTGAACCGCATCTACTTCGGCGCCGGGGCCGACGGCATCGAGCAAGCCGCGCGCACCTATTTCGGGAAAACCACCCGCGACCTCAGCGACGGCGAGTGCGCCATGATCGTCGGCATCATCCGCGGCCCGCACATCTTCTCGCCCTTCCGCAACCTCGACGCCGCCATCGAGCAACGCAACCAGACCCTCACCCGCCTCATCGCCATGGGCCTCATCGACACCGCCCGCCGCGACGCCATCATCGCCGAGCCCGTCAAACTCGTTAGCGACGAACACCGCGAAACCCAGACTTCCTACGCCCTCCAAGCCGTCCGCCGCGAGCTCGACGGCATTCTCGAAAAGGACGACATCCTCTTCGGCGGCCTGCACGTCCACACCACGTTGGATGCCGCCTGGCAGAACCGCCTGGAAGTCGAGCTCACCCGCGCCGTCGAGGATCTGGAGCATGAGAAAGGCTGGCCGCATCCCACGGAAGCCGCCCACGCCTCCGGCACCGAGCCCGCCTACATCCAATACGCTGCCGTCACCACCGAGACCAAATCCGGTGCCACCCTCGCGCTCATCGGCGGGCGGAATTACAGCCACTCCCGCTTCGACCGCACCCGCTCCAGCCGCGATCTCGGCTCCGCCTTCGAGCCCTTCGTCGCTGCCGCCGCCGCCGAGCGCGGCGGGCTGGTGCTGCCCGGCAAGCCCGTGCAAACCGGCCGCCAGATCGGCCCGGCGGAAGTCGAGCGCCTCGCCAAACGCTGCGGCATCGCCGGTCCGTTTCTCGAAACCGAGGATTTGTTCCGCGGCTCGGTCGCCGCCACCCCGCTCGAAATGTCAGTCGGCCTCGCCACCCTCGGCAACCAGGGCAAACGCGCGAAACCCTATCTGATTCAGGAAATCCGCGACACCACCGGCGAGGTGATTTACAAGGCCAAGCCCGTCCTGAGTGCCGCCCTCAGCCCCGCCGCTGCGCTCGATGCGACCAGCGTCCTTCAGCGCTCCGGCGGCACCCGTTGTTTCACCGGAGCCACCGGTTCCGAGCGCGACGCCTGGACCCTCCGCCTCGGCCCCGGCGGCGCGACCGCCATCTGGCTCGGCTTCGACAAACCCGCCGCCATCGCCCGCGAGCCCCGCCTCAAGTCCCTGCTCGACGAGTTCGTCAAGCGCCTCGGAAACAACTGACCCGCATCAAAGTGTTCCGGCTGTCCCAGCCGGAATCTCGCACTCCCGACTGAGACCGTCGGGACACCTTGCTTAAGCCGCTCCGGACTCCTACGCTTCCCCCGTGGCCGCGGGGAATGACGCAGAACGATGGCGGACGGACGGGAAATTCTTCCGCTCCGGAGACCGGCGCATGCGGATGAACGCGGTCACTTACGGGCCGTTTCCCGGCGGCTGGCCGAGGTCGTTCGGGCCGGATTTCTCACAAATAACGGCGACGGGATTCAACGCGATCCGGCTTTATGAAATGCCGGACCTGCGGCTGCTGGACGCCGCAGCGGATCACGGATTGAAAGTTTTTGGCGGGCTCGAATGGGGCCAGAGCGCGGATTTTTTCCAACGTCCGGGGATTTACACAGCCGCCGCGATCTCGCTGGTCAACGCCTTGAAGGAAACCGGCGATCATCCGGCACTGGCGGGCGTCTATGTCGGCAACGAGATCCCCGCCGACCTGGCGCGCTGGATGGGTCCGCTCAAAGTGCGACGGGCGATCGAAGAACTTATCGCCCTCGGCAAGGAGCTCGCGCCCGACCTGTTATTCGCCTACGCGAACTACCCGAGCACCGAATACCTGGAGCCGGAAAACGCCGATTTCACCGCCTTCAACATCTATCTGGAAAGCGAGCCGGAGTTCCGCAGCTACCTCAAGCGGCTGCATCACATCGCCGGCGACCGGCCGCTGGTGATCTCGGAATTCGGCGTCGATTCGTGGCGGAACGGCCTGGAGCGGCAGGCGGAAATTCTCCGCTGGGCCGGCCAGGCCGCGCTGGATCTGGAAACCGCCGGAATGACGATCTACGCGTGGAGCGACCGCTGGTGGGTCGGCACCGAAGTGCTCGACTGGGATTTTGGCCTGATAGACCGGCAAGGCAACGCGAAGCCCGCGCTCTCCGCGCTCAAAACTCACACAGCGCCTGTCCGCCCCCTGTCCTTCAGCGTCATCGTCTGCACGCGTCGCGGCCGCGACCGCATCGGCGGCTGCCTAACCGCCATCGGGAAAATGGACGGCGGCGGCTTCGAGACGATCGTCGTGGACGACGGCTCGACGGACGGCAGCGCCGATTTCGTGGAGAGAAATTTCCCGTGGGCCCGGCTCGTGAGGTTGGAACCGTGCGGCCTGAGCAGCGCCCGCAACATCGGCGCGGCCGCCGCGAAAGGCGAGGTGCTGGCGTTCACGGACGACGATTGCGAGCCGGACCGGGAATGGATCGCGCGGTTGAGGACAATTTTTCACGAGGGAATATTCGTAGCGGCGGGCGGACCGAATTTACCGCCGAAACCAAAGACCTGGGAGCAAGCGGTCGTCTGCGCCGCGCCCGGGGCACCCAGCCACGTGATGCTCGACGACGAGGAGGCCGAGCACCTGCCAGGCTGCAACCTGGCCGTGACGCGGGCGGCGTTAGAGGCGGTCGGCGGCTTCGATCCGCAGTTCCACGCGGCGGGCGACGACGTGGATTTCTGCTGGCGGCTGAGGGACGCCGGATTCCGCCTCGGCTTCGTGCCCGGTGCCTTCGTCTGGCATTGGCGGCGGCCGTCGATCTCGAAATTCCTCGGCCAGCAACTCGGCTACGGCCGCGCCGAGCGCCTGTTGTTAGCGAAGCACCGTGCCCGCTTCTCGAAGCGCGGCGACGCGAAATGGCACGGCTTCATTTACGGCGGCGGCCCGGTCCGCGTGATGGCGGATTCCATCATCTACCACGGCCCGATGGGCGACGCGGGCTATCAGTCGATCACCAACCGGATGCTGCCGCTGCGCGGGATTGAGAAAAAATTCGATACCTGGCAATCCCGGCTCGCGCTCCGTGCCGTGAAATTCCTCCAGCCCCGAATCCGCGCCTGGGCGAGAAGCCCGACGATTTTCCTCCGCTCGGAATCCGACCGGAAACCCCGGACTTCCGGCCAAGCCGATGAGTTCTCGATCAACTCCGCAGAAGGCAAGGACCGC
Source organism: Akkermansiaceae bacterium (assembly GCA_947462535.1). Classification (GTDB taxonomy): domain Bacteria; phylum Verrucomicrobiota; class Verrucomicrobiia; order Verrucomicrobiales; family Akkermansiaceae; genus Luteolibacter. The sequence goes on from CANHPN010000002.1 coordinate 26,272, forward strand.
CACCATTTCCTCGGAATCCTGCTCCGCCAAGGCTGGAAGACCGCAGGCGAAACCGACGCCTGGGACCTCGAAAAAGCCGGCACCCGCGTGCTGATGGCCACCGAGCGCGGCGGCGGAACCGCCAGACGCACGCTCGTCCGCGTGTGGGGTTCCGAGCCGGCCCGGATCGCCCGGATCCTCGGAGAGAAAATCGTTTCCTGAGCCTTCGATTCGCCGCGTTCGAGAATTCCGAAAAAGCTCGGAAACACCCCGCGTAAAAACCGCACACTTTTGAAACTCCCGCAAATGAATCGTTCCCTGTTCTTCTCAAGCCTCGCCCTCCTCGCCATACCGCTGGAGGCCGCGCCCGATCCGAACCGAATCCAAGTGCCCGCCGGCTTTAAAGTCGAGTTGCTCTACAGCGTGCCCAAAGAACAGCAAGGCTCATGGGTCGCCATCACCGAGGACGACAAGGGCCGCCTCATCACCAGCGACCAATACGGCAAGATCTATCGGATCACGCTGCCCGCCGCCGGCAAGAGCGACGCGCTCAAGATGGAGCCGCTCAAAATGCCCGACGGCAAGCCCACCGGCGGTGCCCACGGCCTGCTTTACGCCTTCGACAGCCTCTACGTGATGGTCAACGAGATGGCCGACAAGGGCCTCTGGCGCTTGCAAGACACCGACGGTGACGACCAGTTCGACAAGGCAGACTTCATCCGGAAATGCGACGGCGGCGGCGAACACGGAACCCACGCCATCGTCCTCGGACCTGATGGAAAATCGATCTACTTCGCTAACGGCAACCACACAAAACTCCCGGAAAACCTCGACTACGCCCGCCCCGTCGCCATCGGCGAGGACCACCTCATCGAGCGCCTGTGGGACGCCAACGGCCACGCCAGCGGCATCCTCGCGCCCGGCGGATACGTTTGCAAAACCGACCCGGACGGCAAACGCGTTGAGTTCGTCGCCGGCGGCTTCCGCAACCAATACGACATCGCCTTCGATGCGAACGGCGAACTCTTCACCTTCGATTCCGACATGGAGTGGGACTTGGGATCCCCCTGGTACATGCCGACGCGCATCAACCACATCGTCAGCGCCGGCGACTACGGCTGGCGCTCCGGAGCCGGTCGCTGGCCGGATTATTACGCAGACTCGCTGCCCGCCGTGATCGACATCGGCCCAGGCTCGCCGACCGGCACCGTCTTCGGCACGGGCGCGAAATTTCCCGCAAAATACCAGCGCGCGATGTATGCGCTCGACTGGACCTACGGCACGATGTGGGCCATCCACCTCCAGCCCGACGGCGCGAGCTTCAAGGCGGAGAAAGAGGAGTTCGTCACGGGCAAACCGCTGCCCCTAACCGACGCGATCATCCGCCGCGAGGACGGCGCGATGTATTTCACCACCGGCGGCCGCAAGAGCCAGTCCGCGCTCTACCGCGTCAGCTACACCGGCAAGGAAAGTACCGTCGCCGCCGCGAAAATCCAGCCGGATCCCGGGATGAAACTCCGCGAATCGTTAGAAGGTCTCCACGCGCAAGGCACCGGCCCGGAAGCCGTCGCCAAGGCCTGGCCGTCGCTCGCCAGCAAGGACCGCTTCATCCGCTTCGCCGCACGCGCCGCGATCGAGCGCCAGCCCACCGCCAAATGGGCGGACCAAGCGCTCGGGGAAACCGACCCGCAGGCCTCCATCGAGGCGTTGATCGCGCTCGCCCGCGTCGGCGACAAATCGCTCCAGCCGAAGATCATCGTTTCCCTCGGCAGGCTCGATTTCGCCAAGCTGCCGGCAGAACTCCGCCTGCCCTACCTCCGCGCCTGGCAGCTCGTCTTCACCCGCATGGGCAAGCCGACCCCGGAAATCCTCGCGAAAATCGCCGAGCGCTTCGACCCGCTATTCCCTAACACCGACCCCATGGTTAACCGCGAGCTCGTCTCCCTGCTAGTCTATCTGGAATCCCGCAGCATCGTCGCGAAAACCGTGCCGATGCTCGACACCGCCAAGGACGCCGACATCACCATCGCCAGTGAAAACATGCTTGCCCGCAACGACGGTTACGCCCACGCCGTGGCCGGCATGCACCACAGCCTCCCGAACCGCCAGGCCATCGCCTACGCCTACGCCCTCCGCGAAGCCCACAGCGGCTGGACGCCTGCTCTCCGCAAGGCCTTCTTCAGCTGGTTCCCCCGCACCTCCAAATGGTCCGGCGGCAACAGCTTCACAGGCTTCCTCAAAAAAATCCGGACCGACGCTCTCGCCAACTGCGTACCGGATGCCGCCGAGCGCGCCGCCCTCGACACGCTCTCGCAACAAGCGCCACCCGCAGCCCCGGCCAATCTGGTCATGCCCAAAGGCCCCGGCAAGAACTACACCGCAGATGAAATCGACGCGCTCGCCAAGGACGGACTCAAGGGCCGCAACTTCGAGCAAGGCAAGGCGATGTTCGCCTCTCAGCTCTGCATCAACTGCCATCACTTCGGCCGCGACGGCGGCAACAGCGGCCCCGACCTGACCGGCTCCGGCAGCCGCTACACCGTCCGTGACCTCGCGGAAAACATCGTCGAGCCCTCCAAGGTCATCAGCGACCAATATCCGAGCGAGCAGATCGACCTCAAGGACGGCGGAGTCATCGTCGGCCGCGTGGTCATGCAGGAAAACGGCAAGCTCTTCGTCATGACTAGCGCCCTCGCCCCGGACGCGCTCACCGCCGTCGAGGAGACCAACGTCAAGGCGCGCCAGCCGTTCAACGTCTCGATGATGCCGCCCGGCCTGCTCACGCCACTCAACAAGGACGAGCTGCTAGATCTGTTCGCTTACATCCTCTCCGGTGGAAATCCCAAGGACCCGCGGTTCTGAGTTCTTCGAGAACGGCGATCTCCGAATCGCCGGGGCCCATGGGAAGCCAATGAATCGCGGCACCCCTCATCTCATTGGCATCTCATGGGCGTGGGCGGATCGGAGTCCGCCCCTCCTTGTTGCCTTGCGGCGGGCCGAACCGCTGGCTACGCATTGCCAATGCCGCTGCTGACGAAAGATTTCGACTACCACCTGCCCGAGGATCTGATCGCCGCGCGGCCGCTCGCCGAGCGCGCAGCCTCGCGGATGCTGGTCGTTCACAAGGACAGCGGCGTGATCGAGCACCGGATGTTCCGCGATTTCCCCGACTACCTGCGGGCGGATGATTTGCTCGTCCTCAACGACACCAAAGTCATTCCCGCGCGGCTCTTCTCGGACGATGGCAAGACCGAGTTGCTCTGCCTCGACCGGCTTTCCCCGCTGGAATGGCGCTGCCTCGTGAGACCCGGCAAGCGCATGAAACCCGGCCGCACCGTGAGCGTCGGCGGCATCACGGGAACCGTGACGGAAGTCTTTGAAAACGGCGACCGACTGATCCGCTGGGACGCGCCCGTGGATCTGGACAAACACGGCCACCTCGCCCTTCCCCACTACATGGGCCGCGACGACGAGCTCGCCGACCGCGACCGCTATCAGACCGTGTTCGCCCGCGAGGAAGGCGCCATCGCCGCGCCCACCGCCGGGCTGCATTTCACGCCGGAGCTGTTGGAGAAAATTTCCCATGCGTTTCTCACGCTGCATGTCGGCGTCGGCACCTTCCGCCCGGTCAGCGCGGAGGTCGTCGCGGACCACATCATGCACTCCGAGCGCTACGTGGTGAGCGCGGAGACGGCGGAGAGAGTCAACGCCGCCGGCCGCGTCGTCGCCGTGGGCACGACGGTGACGCGGGTGCTGGAATCCATCGGCCGCCCGGTCCGCGAACAGCGCGGCGAGACGGACATCTTCATCCACCCGCCCTATCAGTTCCGCGTGGTCGGCGGCTTGCTGACGAATTTCCACCTGCCGCAAAGCACGTTGATCATGCTGGTGAGCGCGTTCGCCGGGCAGGAGCTGGTGATGGAGGCTTACCGGAAAGCGGTCGAGGAGCGTTACCGGTTTTTCAGCTACGGGGATTGCATGTTGCTGGTGTGAAGTGAAAACTCCGCGCCGATGAGACTCATTTCCTGGAACGTAAACGGCATCCGCGCCACGATTGGCAAAGGCCTCGGTGATTTTGTGACGGCGGAAAAGCCGGACATTCTCTGCCTGCAGGAAACGAAGGCGCGCCCGGAACAAGTGCAGCTGCCGCTGGAACTCGGCGGCTATCACGGCTACTGGGACTCCGCGCAGAAGCCGGGTTACTCCGGCGTGGCGGTGTTCACCCGCGAGCAGCCGCTTGATTTCCGGACTGGCCTCGGCATCGACGAGCACGACCAGGAAGGCCGCGTGCTCACGCTGGAATATCCGGATTTCCACCTGGTGAATGTTTACACGCCGAACTCGCAGGACGCGCTCCGCCGGCTTCCCTATCGGATGACCTGGGACCACGCGTTCCGCCGCCACGTCGCCGAGCTGGCGAAGACCAAGCCCGTCGTTTTCTGCGGCGACCTCAACGTGGCCCATCAGGAAATCGACATCGCCCGGCCCAAGGACAACCGCTTTTCCGCGGGATTTTCCGACGAGGAACGCGCGGGCTTCGGCGAGCTGCTAGGCGCCGGCTTCACCGACACCTTCCGCCATTTCTATCCGGACAAACGCGATGCCTACTCGTGGTGGTCCTTCCGCGGCGGCGCGCGGGAACGCAACGTCGGCTGGAGGATCGACTACTTCGGCGTTTCCTCGCCGTTCATGAGCCGCGTGAAAGACGCGGAGATCCTGCCGCACGTCACCGGCTCGGACCACTGCCCGGTGGGGATCACGCTGGCGTAAAACCGTAGTCCAGGACTACTTTTCAGAGTGGACCAGCAGCACGATCTCGCCCTTCGGGGCATGGCTTTGGAAATGCGCCAACACCTCGGCGGCGGTGCCGCGGTGGTAGGTCTCGAATTTCTTCGTCAGCTCGCGGGCGACGCAGGTGCGGGCGAGCGGATCGATTTCCGCTAGGATTTCCAACGTGGAGATGATCCGGTGAGGCGACTCGAAAAAGATCCCGGTTTCACCCGATTCCAACGCTTCAGTTAGGGCGCTGCGGCGCTTGCCGGATTTCACCGAGAGGAAGCCGCCGAAGCGGAAGGCGTGGCAGGGAAACCCCGAACCGATCAGCGCGGTGATGACCGCCGACGGCCCGGGCAGGACTTCGAGCGGCGTGCCGGACTCGATGCAGGCCTGCACGAGCCGGTAACCGGGGTCCGAGATTCCAGGCATGCCCGCATCGCTGATGACAGCGATGGTTTCACCCGCTCGGGCGGCGGCGATGAGGTCCGGTGCGCGGCGGGCTTCGTTGTGCTCGTGGAGCGAGACGAGCGGCTTTCCGGAAATCCCGTGATGGGCTAACAACTGCCCGGAGTGGCGGGTGTCCTCGCAGGCGATGCGGTCGGCGCGACGGAGGATTTCAAGGGCGCGCAGCGTGATGTCGCTCATGTTGCCGATGGGAGTCGGGACGAGGATGACGCGGCCGGAGATTTCGGGAGAGGATTCCATATCAAATGAGTGCCGCGCGCTCATCCTCGCGGATCGGCTTCGGCCGGCCTTCGTGATCGACGCGCACGTTGGTCATTCTGCCGAAAGCCGCGATTTCCCCAGCGGAGTTGATGACCTCGAAATCCCAGGAAATCGATGACGAGCCGATGTTGGAAATGGCGAGCAGCACCTCGAATTTGTCGCCGCACTGGAAAGGCCGCTTGAAGTCGCAGGATACTCTCACACGCGGCCAACCGCCTTTTTCCCGGTCGAAAACCAGCACGCCCCGCGAACGCAAAAACGCGTGCTCCGCCTCCTCGGCGTATTTGAAAACGTTCGGGAAGTGCATCCAGCCGCTGGCGTCGGTATCGCCGAACGCGATCTCCCCCGCCTGCCGATAGACCGGATTTTCCATGGGCGAACTCACTCGAACTTGCTCACGAGCACCGACGCGTTGTGGCCGCCGAAGCCGAAGCTGTTACTGAGAGCGACCGTGACGGGCACCTCGCGGGCGACGTTCGGACAGACGTCCAGATCGCACTCGGGGTCCAGCTCCTCGACGTTGATCGTCGGCGGAATCACGCCGTCCTTGATGGCCATGACGCTGGCGATGAGCTCCACGCCGCCGGCCGCGCCGAGCATGTGGCCGGTCATTGACTTGGTGGAACTAACCACCAGCCCGTTCGTGGCGTAATCGCCGAACGCAAGCTTGATCGCCTTCGTTTCCGCGACATCGCCGAGTCCGGTGGAGGTGGCGTGGGCGTTGAGATAATCGACGTCTTCGGGATTCTTTTTGCCGTGCTTGAGCGCCATGCCGATGGCGTAAGCCGGGCCGCTGCCATCGGGAGAAGGAGCACTGAGATGATAGGCATCCGCGCTGACGCCGTAGCCGATGAGCTCCGCGTAAATTTTAGCGCCGCGCTTGCGGGCGTGTTCGAGTTCCTCGATGACGATCACTCCGGCACCTTCTCCCATGACGAAACCGTCGCGGTTTTTGTCAAACGGCCGCGACGCGCGCTCGGGGTCGTCGTTGCGGGTGCTGAGGGCTTTCATGCTGCCGAATCCGGCAAGGCCCATCGGCAGGATCGCGGCTTCCGCGCCGCCGCAGACGAAGGCGTCCGCATCGCCGAACTTGATGATACGCCAGGCTTCACCGATGTTATGGTTAGACGTCGCGCAGGCGGTGACGATGACCATGTTCGGACCGTGGAGGCCGTATTCCATCGAGATGATCCCGCTGGCGATGTTGGAAATCATCATCGGGATGGTGAACGCCGATACCCGCTTGGGCCCCTTGTTGATGTAGGTCGAATGCTCGCGCTCAAGGGTCGCCAATCCGCCGATTCCGCTGCCGACCATCACGCCGAAGCGCCGCGAGTCGATGGTGGAAACATCCACACCGGAGTCCGCCATCGCCATCTTTGAGGCCGCCACCGCTAACTGGACGTAGCGGTCCGAGCGCCGGGCGTCCTTGGGGACGTTAAAATAATCGTCGGCATTGAAATTCTTGACCTCGCCCGCGATTTTGCAATCGAACGGTGACGGATCAAACTGGGTGATAGTTCCAATGCCACTGCGCCCGCTCTTGAGTCCATCCCAAGTGGTGGTCAGGTCGTTGCCAAGTGGGGTGATACAGCCAATGCCGGTGATGACGACGCGTCGTTCGCTCATAATTTAGTTGGGAAGCTTGGCGGGTGACGAGCGACCACGCAAGCCTCATGATGAGCTTGCTCATCAGGCTCAAGATAAGAGACTTGCCTCGTCTGCAGGGCCTTCCGGCAGGCGCGGGGAAAATCGATTTCGCTTTCGACAGCCTCGCGGCGTGAATGATTTGCTCCGCAGGAAATCACGGGTGAGACTGTGTCGCGCCGCGCCGCCTCCATTTTTCCCATGAAAATCACCCGCACTCTCGCGACCTGCAAAACGCCCGACGGCGCCCAGCTCACACTCCACGAGCACGACGGCCACCATTTCCTCAAGGTCGCCGGCCTGCAGCTGATGAGCACGACTGCCTCGTCCTCCGAGGAACAAATGGCGGAGCTCTCTTGCGCCCATCTTCCTGCCCGCCCGCGCATCCTCATCGGCGGGCTCGGCTTCGGCTTCACGCTCAAGCGCGTGCTCGCCCTAACCGGCCCGGACGCCGTCGTCGATGTCGCCGAGCTCCTGCCCGAAGTCGTCGCCTGGAACCGCGAGTTCCTCCACGAGGTCAACGGCAAGCTGCTCGACGACCCGCGGGTGCGCATCCACGTCGGCGACGTTTACGACCTCATCGACCGCTGCGGCAACGACCGCTACCACGCCATCCTGCTAGACGTGGACAACGGCCCGGACCCCTTCGTGCAGAAGGGAAACGAGCGGCTTTACGCCCAGAAAGGCATCACCCGCATTAAGAACGCGCTGGAGCCCGAGGGCCGCGTGATCTTCTGGTCCGCGCACCCGGACAAGTCGTTTGCGAAGTCGCTGCAAGGCACTTTCAAGCACGTTGAGTGCATCAGCGCGAAAGCCTATCCGAAAGCGAAACGCTTCACCCACACGCTCTTCGTCGCGGACCGCGACTGATCACGGCGTGTGCTTGATCAGCCGGAAACGGTCCTGATACGCGCCGTCGCTGAATTTCCGGCAGCAGTCATAACAAGCGACCGCCCGCTTGATCGGCTTCACGCGGTGGATGACGGAGAAGCAATTGGAGCAGATGTAGGCATGGTTGCGCTTCATCCTGCGGCGTTTGAACGGCAGGTTGTGAAACGGCTGCTCGCCCGGGATGCCCAAGTCGTTGCACGCCATCCGCCACTCCGGCCCATGCGGGTCGATCCGCCGCCGACCGCAGCGTTCGTAAGCGACGAGATGCGCGAGCTCGTGTTTCAGCGTGCGCCAGAGTTCCTCCGGCTCGCACTCCTTGAGCTTCGGGTTGAGCTCGATCGAGCGGTCCGGCCACCAAGCGCGGCCCGCCGTCGTCTGCATCCGCGGGTTCCAGGAAACGCGGACCTTGCGCGCGAGCTCGTTGAGAAAGAGCGATTTCGAAGCCTCCGCGCACCAGGCGGTTAGGCCGCTGTCATCCAGCATGGGCGGCGTCTGCGGGGCCTCCGGGGCCTTCAAAACGCGGAACCACGAGGTCCAGCGGAATTCAAGTTGCGGCGTGCTTCGACCCATCGGAAAAATGGCTACCAGCTTTCCCGAAAAATGGCAACAGGCGCTTCGCAGAAAATCAGGATTTTCCGGCCGGGTGGCGGCGATAGCTGCCCCAGCGGTGAAGCGGGCTTGCGGCGGCTGCGGGCACTTCGTCGCGGAGGGTCCATGGCGGCAGGCGGACGATCTCCCCGCCCTTGAGCGCCCGGCGAGATTCTTTGCGAAAATCGCCTCGGTGTGGCTTCCCTGGTTCTTGAGTTCGCCGATGACGTATTCAAACTCGACGCACTCAGCGCATCGGTCGTGTTGAAGCCTCGTGCCGATGCAAAGATGCTCGAAACCGCCATGAAAGGCAAAATCCTGGCGGAACCCAGCTGGTCGGCCTCTACTCCACCGCCCGGTGCACATTCGCGCAGAGCATTTGACCGGGACCGAAACGGCAATTTGACTTCGGGTTCCGGGCATCTACTTTCACCGTTGGCTTAAACCCATGAATCATCAGATAGCGCTCATCATTCTGGCGGTGCTTGCCCCGTTCACGGGGTCATTCGCCCAGACACCGAAACCCCACGCAGACCTCAAGCTCATCAAGAAGGCGGCGTTGCGGATTGATCAGCACATCGCCTCGTTTTACCGGAATAAAAATCTAGCGGTTCCCAAGGTGGCCGACGACGCGATCTTCCTGCGGCGCGCATTTCTCGTTTCCGTGGGACGCATCCCGACGGCGGAGGAAGCCCTCGCGTTTTTGGAAATCGAGGACCCCGCCAAGCGGGAAACGCTGGTGGATTACCTGCTGAAATCCCAAGGCTACTCCAGCCACATGTCGAACTGGACGTTCGATCTGCTGCGTCTTACCGACAACCGCACCGGCTCTCCCGCCGGCAACGCGCCCTACCGCCACTGGGTCCGCACCGCCATGCGCAACAACATGCCGTGGAATGAATTCACCCGCCGTCTCGTCGCGTCATCCGGCGACGGATGGGACCCGAACACCGCCGCCGTCGGCTACTATACCCGCGACCGCGGCATGCCACTCGACAATCTATCCAATACGATGCGCGTCTTCCTCGGAACCCGCATGGAGTGCGCCCAGTGCCACGATGACCCGTATGGCACCACGGAGCGGCATGATTTCTATCAACTCGCCGCGTTCACACACGGCCAGACCACGGTCGGGCAGCACCACATGGAATCCCTCTGGCAGGAACTCCGGGACGGAGACCGCTCGCAAAGCGACGAATACCGCGTGGCACAAGTGCTGTGGGATCGCGTTTACGGCATGTCATTGAGCGGCGGTGGCACGGGTCGGATCCCGCTGCCGTCGGACTATCAGTATCGCGATGCCACGCCCGGCGAAGTCGTCGGTGCCCGAACCCCGTTCGGCCAGACGGTCCGCATGTCGGAAAAACGGGTGGAGTCTGATGGCCGGGTGAAACTAGCAGAATGGATCACTTCAAAAACCCGTGACCAGTTTCCCGCCGTCATTGCCAACCGGATGTGGAAGCGCGTCATGGGGAGGGGAGTTTACGAACCGGTAGATGAATTCATCCCGGTCGAAAAAACCACCTACCCCGACCTCGTGAGCTACCTCGGGACGCTCATGGTGGAGCTGGATTACGACCTCCGCGCCTTCCAGCACGTCCTGCTCCTGACCCGCACCTTTCAGTTCGGGGCCAATCCGAATCCCTCCTCCATCGAGGGCGGCGACGACTTCCACGGCCGGAAAATCGAACGCCTGTCGTCCGAACAAATCTGGGACTCGCTCATCACCCTGGCCGCCGGCGATCCCGACAAACAACCCGCACGACCGCTGGACAGCCGCATCTACGTGGGCAACAAGCCCGTCCTCGTCGGGAAAAAGGACATGGCCCAGCTCTCGAAGGAAGTCCTCGCCCTCAAGTCGGAAAACGAACTCCGCTCGTATTTCTCCAAGTTCGTCAAAGAGGTGCGAAGCAGCGACTCAGGCTCCGAAAGCCGCGGCTCCATGATGGCGATGACTTCGGACCGCCCTTATAACAAGGACGCGAAAGTCCGCGCCTCCGAGCTCCCGTCACCCGCCCCGCGCGACCACTTACTCTATCTGTTCGGCGCTTCCGACCGCGAGGTGGTGGACGCCTTCAGCCGCGAGCCGAACGTCGGCCAAGTGCTCTCGCTGATGAACGGCTTCGTCCAGCGCGAACTGGTCAACAAACCCTCCGCCCATCTCTACAAATCGCTCGAAGGCGCCACCACCGACAAGGAGAAGATCCGCCGCCTCTACATCGCCGTCCTCAACCGCCTGCCGTCCGGTGAGGAAATGTCGTGGATGCTCGACGAGGTGCAAAAACAAGGCGACGCCGGCTACCGCAACATTGTCTCCGCCCTCGTGATGTCCTCCGAGTTCCTCTTCCTTCAATAAATCCCCATGAACCCCTTCCCCAAAGCCGACGAGCTCACCCGCCGCCAGTTCGTCTCGAACGCCGCCCGCGCCTATCTGGGAGTGCATCTCTTCCCGATGTTAGGCGGCACGCTCGCCAGCGCCGCGCCGGCGACAGCCGCCAAGGGCGGCACCGCGAAGAGTGTCATCTATCTCTACATGTCCGGCGGCATGAGCCATCTCGACACTTTCGATCCCAAGCCGAAGAACAAGTCGGTCATGGGAAAAACCGAAGCCATCCCTACCAAGGTGGACGGCGTCATGCTCGGGAACCACCTCCCAAAAACCGCGGAGGTCATGGACAATGTCTGCGTCATCAACTCGATGAATTCCACCCAGGGCGCCCACGAGCAAGGCGCTTACACCATGCACACCAGCTACGCCCTGCGCGGCACCATCGCCCATCCTTCGTTAGGCGCATGGGTGGTGAAACAAGGCGGCCGGATTCACCCCGAGCTTCCCGGCTTCGTCGCCATCGACAGCTCCCCCGAGCACGTCGGCGGCGGCTTCTTCGGCGCGAAATACTCCGCCGCCCTCATTGGCAGCCCGGATGAAGGCCTCCAGGATTCCAAGCGACCCGATGCCGTGAGTCCCGAGGACTTCGACCGACGCCTCTCGCTTGCGGACCGCATGAACAGCCAGTTCCACAACCGCTATCCGAATGCGGATGTCAAAGCCTACGAGGAACTCTATCGGGAAGCCATTGCCCTCATGAAATCCAAGGACCTCAGCGCTTTCGATCTCTCCCGGGAATCTGCCGCCACCCGCGGGCTCTACGGCAGCGGCCGCTTCGCCCAAGGCTGCCTGCTCGCCCGCCGGTTAGTGGAGAATGGCGTGCGCTTCGTCGAGGTGCAGCTCGGCGGCTGGGACACCCACGTGGACAACTTCACCGCCGTCGCCGGCCGCTGCAAGGAGTTCGACCAAGCCTATGCCGCCCTCATCACCGACCTCGCGAAGTCCGGAAAACTCAAGGACACGCTCGTCGTCGTCGCCACCGAATTCGGCCGTTCCCCGGAAATCAAAGCCGAGCACAAAGACGGCCGCGACCACCACCCGCAAGCCTTCTCCTGCCTGCTCGCCGGCGGCGGCATCAAGGGCGGGGTGAAGCACGGCCTAACCGATTCATCCGGCGGAAAAGTCAAGGAGGGCCTCGTCAGCGTCCAGGATTTCAACGCGACCATCGCCTACGCCCTCGCACTTCCCTACGACAACATCGTCATGTCGCCCACCAAGCGCCCCTTCAAGATCGCCGACAAGGGAGTCCCAGTCGCCAGCCTCTTCGGCTAATTGGGGCGTTTCGAATAATTTAATTACGCTCCGCGTAATTTCAATTGATGCATCAGATCCGCGACCCGAAATGAGCCGGTCCGCTGCTGGTGAAATCGATAGTCTCTTGAATCGAAATTGGATTTCTGTGAATTACCGCCAGAGCTTGTGAAGTTGGAATTCATCACAGCCCCGCCAGAAAGCCATCCGCCGCACGCCGGTGGGCTTCCTGTTTCTCCGGGGTCATTTTCTCCCAGCTCCTCGCCATCATGGAGAGCCGGGGGTTCTTGAGGAAAAACGGCGAGTGGTCGCCGATGAAGGTCCAGAAGAGGCCGTCCCAGATCCGGCACCACGCGCCTTTCGGCTCGTCTGACATTTTCAGGATGTAATTGGAGCCGGAGAGGTAGGGCTTGGTGGTGAAGGTGCCGCCGTCGGCGAACTGGGACATGCCGTAAACGTTAGGAACCATCACCCAGTCGTAGGAGTCCACGAACATTTCCATGAACCAGCGATAGACGTCGTCCGGCCGGATGCGGCAGAGCAGCATGAAATTCCCGAGCACCATCAGCCGCTCGATGTGGTGGCAGTAGCCGTCGTCCAGCAATTGCCGGATCACGCGGTCCACGGGCGGGATACCGGTGGTGGCGTCGTAGAAGCAGCGGGGCAGGGGACGGTCGAAATTCCAAAAATTGCCGTTGCGGATCTCCGTTCCACGGTGCCGATAGATGCCGTGCATGAACTCGCGCCAGCCGATGACCTGGCGGACGAAGCCTTCTAGCGAGTTCATGGGAGCGCTCCCGGACCTCGCCATCACGCGGTCGATGACGTCCTGCGGATCAAGCAGGCCGATGTTGAGCGCCGGGGTGATGGCGGAGTGATAGATCGTGGCGTGTTCGGTGGAGATCGCGTCTTCGTAGAGGCCGAAGTTTTCGAGGCGCTCGTCGATGAATTGGTCCAGCCAGGTTTCCGCGTCCTTGCGGGTGACCGGCCAGCGGAAGTGCTTCAGCGAGCCGGGGTTGTCGGGGAATTTTCGGGTGACGTAATCGGCGGCTTCCCGGGTGAAGTCGTTGGTTCGCGTGAACGGCTCGCGGGGCGGGACGTGGGCTTTCGGCAGCTTCGCGCGGTTCTCGGTATCGAACGACCACTTGCCGCCGACGGGCGTGCCGTCAGATTCTAGCAAGACGTTCATCCGCTTGCGCTGGGCTTCGTAGAACTTGGCCATGAACGGCTTTTTCTTCGAGGCGATGTGCGCTGCCAGAAATTCCGGCGGGCTGAGGAAATTCGGGGAAGTGTGGACGACCAACTTCGCTCCGTGTCTCCCCGCCAGACGTTTCACGCGCCTCATCAACACGTCGTCGGCTGGATCGGCGAGGTGGATTTCCCGGGTCTGCGCGGGCAGGGCGGGCCGTTCCGCGGATTCGATGTAACGCACATGGTGACCGGCCGCTTCAAGTTCGGCGGCGTAGGCCCTCATCGACGCGCGGTGGAGCATGAGCTTCTGGCAATGCATCGCCGCCGGCCAGTGCGGGTCGTTGCCGAAGAACAAAGGATCTTCGATCAGCTGGATTTCCCGACCCCGCGCGACGGCCGGGTGGTTTTTAAAAAGCTGATGGGGGAAGATGAGGGTGATTTCCATGAGCGGTCAAAACGTCCTGATCGATGAGAGCCCACCGTCGGGGCGGAGGATCTGGCCGGTGAAGAACTTGGAGGCACCCGAGAGGAGGAATGACACGAGTTGGGCCACGTCATCGGGATCGCCGACTTGTTGGAGCGGGTGGCGTTTGGCGGCGGCCTCCATTTTCACATCGGAATTTAACAGATTCCCGGCGAGCGGCGTGTCGGTGAGCGAGGGTGCGATGGCGTTCACCCGGATGCGCGGCGCCAGCTCTGCGGCGAGTGACAGGACCAGCCCTTCCACCGCGCCCTTGGCGGCGGCGATGGAGGCGTGGAACGGGAGTCCCTGCGCGACGGCGATGCTGGAAAAAAGCACCACCGAGGCGGAGGGCGCGGCTTTCAACGCGGGCAGCGCGGCCTGGAGCGCGGCGACCGCGCCGAGGCAGTTGATCTGATAGTCGTTGAGGAAATCCTCTGCGGTGAGCCGGTGGAATGGCTTGAGGGTGATGCTGCCGGGAAAATAAACGAAACCGTCGAGCACCGGCGGCAGCTCGAGCGGACCCGGGTTGTGCGCGTCGAAGGGCTGCACGGGAACGCCCATTTCCTCCAGCGGCCCGGCGCTGCGGGCGGCGACGACAAGCGAATTTCCCTGCGCCTGCAACAAGCGGGCCGTCGCCAGCCCGATCCCCGAGTTTCCGCCGATCATCAATATCGTTCGTGACATGGCCGAAGGTGGGCCGCTATGCGACTCGGTCAAGGGGGCGATAATATTAAGCTTCATCAAAACATCCGCGCCGGGGTTCTGCAGCGACACCATGTGATCCGGCGAGAACGCGATGAACCATTTTCCACCGCGCACGATGCGGGCGGTGAAGGTGGCGGCGGTTTTCATTTGGGTGGGGTGCATCTTCCTTAAACTTGCCGCAAGTTCTGATTCGGCGGCGGATAGGTGGGTGGCGTGGCTTTAGGATTCAGGGAAAAGCCCCGGAATTTGGCGGAAGGCCCTGCCATTCCAAGGCCGTAAACCCTCGCCCAAGGGAGCGATGATATGGGCATGCTGTTCTGCCCCCCGGAACCAAAATTCCGCCGGGGAATTTTCCTCAGGTGATTGACCATGAACGGCTCATGGCACTGGTGCGCGAGCCAGTTGCCTACAGTCATTCCGACTTCTTTTGACTGCTAGATGCTCGGGAAATTGAATTCGCGAGCCCCCGTAACGGAGCAAACCACTGACAGCAGAGCCGGATGCGGGAGATTCGCACGCCCGGTTCTGAGGGGGGGCGGGGCGAAAACCCCGTTCCTGCCTCTATCCTGGGTCGCGTTGCGAGAGCGGGTTAGGCTTTGAAACGCTGCGAGACCGCAGGCCAGTTGACGATGTTCCACCAGGCGGCGATGTAGTCCGGGCGGCGGTTCTGGTAGTGGAGATAGTAGGCGTGCTCCCAGACGTCGAGGCCGAGGAGCGGGGTGCCGAGGTCGGCGTCGGGGACGAGGCCCCTCATCGTGGGGTTGTCCTGGTTGGCGGTGCTGGTGATCTTGAGCTTGCCGTCTTTGACGATAAGCCATGCCCAGCCGGAGCCGAAGCGCTTGGTGGCGGCCTCGCCGAAGGATTTCTTGAAGGCGTCCATCGAGCCGAACTCGGCGTCGATGGCGGCGGTGAGTTCGGCGGATGGCTTGCCGGATTTTCCTGCGGGGGCGAGGGTTTTCCAGAAGAAGTCGTGGTTCCAATGGCCGCCGCCGTTGTTGCGGAGGGTGGTGCGGAGGGCTTCGTCGCCGACGGTGGGGAGGCTGGCGAGGAGCGCGTCTAGCGGCTGCTTGGCGAGCTCGGGCGCGGTGGCGAGGGCGGTGTTGAGATTGTTGATGTAGGCGGCGTGGTGCTTGCCGTGATGGATCTCCATCGTCCGGGCGTCGATGTGCGGCTCCAGCGCATCGAATGCATACGCGAGGGCGGGAAGCTTGTGGATCGGGACGGTCTGCGCGCTGGCGGCGCGAGGCAGCAAGGCGGCGGTGGCGGCGAGGGTGCCGAGTTTCACGAAATTCCGGCGGTCGAGGGAGGATGAATTTTTCATGGTCGGATTATCTAAGCGGGGTGTGAGGGAAATTCAAACGCTGATTGAAACGGCTTCGCGGGCGAGCGCGGCGGCGCCGATGGTGCCGGCCTCGTGGCCGAATGCGGCGGGCAAGATCTGCAGGTGGTCCTTGAACGGACCTGATAGCTGTGAGAACAGGTGCGTTTGAAAGGATTTGAAAAGGAGTTCCCCGGCACGGGCGACGCCGCCACCGATGATGATGGCCTCGGGATTGAGGAGCCAGCAGCAGTTCATGGCGGCGGTGGCGAGCATCCTGCCGATGAGCTCCCATTGGGCGATGGCGACGGGATCTCCGAGGTGGGCGGCGGCGGCGAGGGCGGCGGGCGAGCATTCTTCAAGGGCTTTTTGAATGCCAGCCGCGTGGTAGGCGTCGTGGGCCATCGCGGTGATTTCGCGATTTCCGACATAGTCTTCGAGCGCGCCGAGATTTCCGTAATGGCCGGGCCGGCCCTGATAGTCGATAGAGGTCTGGCCGATTTCGCCCGCGCCGTGACGGGCGCCGCGGATCATCTGGCCGTTGGCGATGATGGCACCGCCGACGCCGGTGCCCAGGGAGATGAAAACGACGTGTTGGAAGCCGCGGCCGGCACCCCATTTCCACTCGGCGAAGCCCATGCATTTGGCGTCGTTTTCGACGACGACCGGCAGGGCGGTTTGCTGTTGGACAATTTTCCGGAGGGGGATGGAGGTCCAGCCTTGGACATTGGTGAGACCATGGACGAGACCGGCTTCGAAATCGACGAAGCCGGGCATGCCCACGCCGATGGCGGCGATGCCCGGATGCCTCGCCCGCAAATCCTCAACCACGCGAACCATGGCGGCGATCAGCTCGTCAGGGCCGGAGAATTCCTGGGTGGCGATGGGCGGCGCGTGATCGATGATGTGGCTTTGGAAAACGACGGCGATTTTCACCGAGGTTCCGCCAAAATCGATGCCGATGGTCAGGGAGCTGTCACTCATTGCGGGAGGAGAGGTATCGGATAGGATCGGAATGGCACGTGTTTTATGAAAACACGCGGGCCGCCACTTGGCGGAGGCCATCGAGGGTGATGTCGGGATCGACCGCGTCGATCTCGGGCAAGCCCCGGGCGATGAGCGGTGCGTCGCCGCCGGTGGCGATGATTTTCGGCTTGCCGGGGAGTTCGGCGCAGATCCGCGCGATGATTTCCCTCACCAGCCCGCGGTAGCCGAAAACGGCACCGACCTGCATGGCGTGGACGGTGGATTTGCCGATGGCGGAGGCGGGTTCCTTCAGCACGATCTCGGGGAGCAACGCGGTTTTCCGAGAAAGATAGCCCGACATCGCGCCCAAACCGGGGGCGATCACTCCGCCGCAGTAGGCAGGCTCGGCGGAAATGACGTCGAAAGTGACGGCGGTGCCGAAATCGATGATGACGGCGGGAACGCCGTGGCGGGTGAGGACACCTGCGGCATTGGCAAGGCGGTCCGCGCCGATCTGCGAGGGCAGCGGGTAGTCGATGCCCATGCCGAGCGGGCTTTGGTGATCGAGGAAATGCAGCGGGTATTTCCCCTCGAAGTGGGATTGGAGGATCGCGGCTTTTTCCGGGACGACGGAGCAGACCATCACGGCGTCGAAGTCGATTTCCGCGAGGAGGGACGCCAGCGAGTCGGGGGAAATTTCGGCGGTCGGAAGGACGTTCCGCCACGGCAGCAGGCGGTCGGCGTCGCCGAGGGCGAATTTCGTGCGGGTGTTCGAGTTGTCGATCAGGAGCCAGGCCATGGGTCACCAGTGGTTGATGTTGAAGTTCCTATAGGTGGAGGTCGCGAGCTCGGGGACGTTGTTTCCGTTTTTGATCAGGAGTTTGCCGTCATTCAGATGCAAGGTGAGAGGGCCTGCGAGATCGGCGGGTTCGAGCCAGAATTTGAACCAGATCTCGGTGGTTCCGTGGCCGTCATTTCCGGCGAAGGCGGTATCGGCGGGTTCGTGTCTCGCGCCGGTTGCGGTTTCCAGGCGGACGGTTTTCTGGAGATCGTGGGTCATGCCGGGATTCACCTTCAAGTGCACATCGACCCAGAAAAACGATTGGTCGCGGGTGACCAGGGTTTCCACGACTTTGCAGCGCGCCGCAGGATCCGGCCGCCACGCGTAGGGCCGGAAACAGCTCCACGCCGCGAACGCGGCGGAAATCAACAGGCATACCAACAGGGAATGACGAAGGATCCGGCGCTTCACGCGGAAAGAGGAAACTGATTGGAGCGATGCTGCAAACGAAAACGGGCGGACCGTTACCGGCCCGCCCGTGGGAATCAACAACCGGGTTCGGAAATCAATGTTCGTAACCCACCTCGCCGTGCTCGGCGAGATCGAGGCCGGCTTCTTCGATTTCCGGCGCAGGGCGGAGACCGATGACCGCCTTGACGATGTAGGCGATGATGGCGGTGGCAACCACGCTCCAGACGATCGTCAGGCCCACGGCTTTGAATTGCTCCAGGAGCAGACCCTCCTTGAGTGGGCCGACCACCGAGTTGGCCTTCTCGTCGGCGAAGACACCGGTGAGGATCGCGCCCAAGGTGCCACCCACGCCATGGATGCCGAAGGTGTCGAGCGCATCGTCATATCCAAGCAGTTTCTTGAGGTAGGCGACTGCGAGGAATGGAATGAACCCGGCGAGCACACCCATGATCATCGCGGAACCGGTGGTGACAAATCCGCAGGCGGGGGTGATGACCACCAGGCCGGCGACGATGCCCGAGCAGAAACCAAGAACACTTGGCTTGCCTTTGAAGATCCATTCGATGAGCGCCCATGCAAGGCCAGCGGTGGCGGCGCAAAGCGTGGTGGTGGTGAAGGCGTTGGCGGCGATGCCGTCCGCACCGAGCGCGGAACCGGCGTTGAAGCCATACCAGCCGACCCAGAGCATGCCGGTGCCGACCATACAAAGAACCATGCTGTGAGGAGCCATCGACTCTTTGCCGAGACCCTTGCGCTTGCCGAGGATCATGCAGAGCACGAGAGCACTCCAGCCGGAGGTCATGTGAACGACGGTGCCACCGGCGAAATCGAGTGCCTTGATGGCCGCTGCAGGATTAAGAGGACCGCACATCAAGCCAGTCGCGGACCAGACCATGTGGGCGAAGGGGAAATACACGGCGAACATCCAGATCACGACGAAAGCCATGACGGCGGCGAATTTCATCCGCTCGGCAATGGCGCCAATGATGAGCGCGGGAGTAATGATCGCGAAGGTGAGCTGGAACATGGCCCAGATGCTGTCCGAGATCCACCAGTAACCCGCTCCGGTGTTACCCGGTTCGACACCTTTGAAAAGTGCCATGCTGAAGTCACCGATGAGGGAATTCCCCGCGCCAAAGGAGAGCGAATACCCGCAAAGCCACCAGATCGGGGTGACCATGCAGGCAATTCCGAGACATTGCGCGAGGACGGAGAGCACGTTCTTGCGGCGGACGAGACCGCCGTAAAAAAGCGCCAAGCCCGGCAAGGTCATGAACAGGACGAGCGCGGTGCTCACCATTTGCCAGGCGTTCGCGCCGGGACCCGGACCTTTCACCAGCGACTCGGCACCGCTCGCCTTCTCAGGACGAGCCACGTTATTCATGTAAGCCTCGACGTCAGCCAAGCGCTCCTCGAGCGTCGGCGTGGCAGCCACCGCTTCCGCAGCCACCGGGGGTGCTGCGGCATCCTGGGCATGCGCGGTATGAGATAGCGGGATGGCGATGAGCGCGATGGCGGCAGCCGTGAGGGCTCGGATCTTATTGAGGTGTCGACTGGTCATGGTAGTCAGGGTTGGTCGGATATTTGATTGCTTGGTCCCGACGATTCCAAATCTTCGAGGCTTAAGACTCCCAAGCAACCACCGTGCCAAAATCCAAATCCGCCACAATTCAATAGCCTCGCGCTTCATTTATCGTGAAAAAACATGAAAAAATCCGGTTCTTGCTTGCCAGCGCCAAGCCCCACCCCTATGCCGACACCCTGTCGGGACGTTGATCCGTGTAAAAATTATTCTGGACAATTACTTCGGAAAGTTAAACCTTTCGCCCAACGGAGAGTTTCCAGCATGACATCTGACATGCGAGACGCTAGATCCGACTTTGCTCCTGTCTGTTCCGTAACCCGGCACAGCAAGGACGCAAGCAGCAACCGAAAACCAACAAAACAATATGCAAAACTACTGCAAAACCATTGGCGCCTTGGCCGCTGCCTCCGCCCTTGTGGCCGGCAACGCTAACGCGGGAACCACCACTGCCGCCGCACCTGCACCTGCATCGGCAGTCAACTACGAACTCCACACCGGATACTCCAGCGAGTACCTGTTCCGTGGTCTCGACCTTGGCGACCAACTCATTGAGGTCGGTGCCGATGTCTCTACCGAATGGAACGGCCTCGGCCTGAGCGCCGGCGCTTGGTATGGCAGCTTCAACGAGTCCACCTTCGACACCGACGGTGACGAGCTCGATCTCTATGCTGAAGTCTCCAAGGATCTTGGTTTCCTCAAGGCATCCGTTGGCTATATTGCTTACGTCTACAATCAAGCAGATCTGAACAAGTCTTTGGTGAATTTGAACGACACTCAGGAAGTTTACTTCTCGGTGGCTCGCGACTTCGGCTTCGCTGAAGCATCTCTCACCTACTTCTGGGATATCGAGAATGGCAACGACGGCTACTCCGAGCTCGCCCTGAGCCGTAGCTTCGAACTCAGCCCATGCCTTGCCCTCAATGTCGGCACCAACGTCGGCTACTTGGTCGAGGAAGGTGACTTCACCGCATGGACCACCAAAGTCGCTCTCGACTGGGGCTTCGCCGAACACGCCAAGCTCTCGCCGTTCGTTGCTGTGTCCCTCGCTCTCAGCGATGAAGAAAACACCGCATATGCCGGTTCCGGCAACGAATTCGTTGCAGGTTCGATGCTCAGCGTCAGCTTCTAAGCTGAAGCGAGTCATTTGACTTGAATTACCTCAAGGGCGGTCGCGAAAGCGACCGCCCTTTTTCGTATCCACGCCGCCCGGGAGAATACGGGCAAACAAATCACATTCCGGCTTGGAAATCCGCCGATCTCCGGAAAAGCTCCGCCCATGTTCCTCGGCCTCGATTCTTCCACCCAGTCCCTCACCGCAGTCCTCATCGATTCCGAATCGGGAAAAATCGCTTGCCAGCTTTCCGTCAACTTCGGAGCGGAGTTTCCAAAATACCATTCTCCAAGCGGATTCATTCCCGGCGGCAAGGACGGCGAGGTCCACTCAAACCCGCTGATGTGGCTTGAAGCGCTCGATCTGCTCCTCTCCCGGCTTTCCTCCGCCACGGATCTTTCGAAAGTGAAATTGATCGCCGGCTCCGGACAACAACATGGCTCGGTCTATCTGGACGCCACTTTCGACGCCCGCCTCGCCAAGCTCGATCCCGCCCTCGACCTTGCCTCCCAGCTCTCCCCCGCCCTGACCCGCGCGACCTCGCCGATCTGGATGGATACCTCGACGGGAGCGGAGTGCGCGGAAATCACGGCGGCGCTCGGAGGCTCCGCGGAAGTCTGCGCCCGCAGCGGCTCGATCGCCATCGAGCGCTTCACCGGTCCTCAGATCCGGCGCTTTTACAAATCTGATCCAGCAGCCTACGAGCGCACCAGCCAGATCCACCTGGTGAGTTCGTTCATCGCTTCGGTGATCGCCGGGAAATCCGTGCCCATCGATTTCGGCGACGGGGCCGGGATGAATCTTCTCAACCTTTCCAAGCTCGGCTGGGACACCGATCTGCTGGCTGCCACCGCGCCCGATCTCGGGAAGAAACTCCTGCCACCGGCCGCAGCGACGACGGTCCAAGACCGGATCTCGCCGTATTTCACCCAAAAATACGGCTTTGCCGAAAACTGCCGCTCGGCGCTTTTCACCGGCGACAATCCGGCCTCGTTGGTCGGCATGGGCGCGACCACGCCCGGCAACGTGGTGATTTCCCTCGGCACCAGCGACACCTTCTTCGCCGCCATGCCGGGGCCGAAAACCGACCCGAACGGCTTCGGCCACGTCTTCGGAAATCCCGCCGGCGGTTTCATGTCGCTGATCTGTTTCCGCAACGGCTCACTCGCGCGCGAAGCGCTGCGCGACAAGCTCGGCTTGGATTGGTCGGCGTTCGATCGCGAAGCGCTCGCCGGGACACTTTCATCGGCGGGAGAAAACCTGATGCTGCCGTTCTTCGGTCCGGAAATCACTCCGCGGCACGATTTCACGGAGCCGGTTTTCCAAGGGTCTTCCGCCTTCGAATCCGGCTCCGATCCAGCGCTGCAAGTCCGCGCGCTGCTTGAAGGGCAATTCCTCAACATGCGTCTTCATTCGGAATGGATGGGCGTCAAAACCGAGCGCATCCGCCTCACCGGCGGCGCCGCCAAAAACGACGGGATCGCCCAAGTCGTCGCCGATATCTTCCAAGCTCCCGTTGAGCGACTCGATGTCTTGAACTCCGCGGCCCTGGGTGCCGCGCTCATCGCCGCGGTGGCCGACGGTCATGATTTACCGGCGCTTCAGGAAATTTTCTGCAAGGCCGCCCCCGGCTCGTCGCTCCAGCCGAGTCCATCGCTTGCCGCCACTTACGACGAGGCGCTCGGACGCTTCCAGACGCTTCTCAACGCCAATCTCTGAGAGGATTCTCCCCGAAAGTTTGACCAATCCTGACTTCTCTCCTAATTTGCCGCCGCGATGACGATTGACCAATACGCGAACCGATTTGTGTGCGACCTCGTGGCCTACGAGCCGGGCAAACCGATTGATGAAACCGCCCGCGAACTCGGGCTCGATCCCTCGCAAATCGTCAAGGTCGCCTCGAATGAAAACCCGCTAGGCCCGTCGCCGCTGGCGAAAATCGCCATGCGCGAAGCGCTTGAGGAGGCCCACATCTATCCGGATGGCGGCGGCTATCGCCTGCGCAGCGCCATCGCGGACTCGTTCGGGATGGAGCTCTCCAACGTCGTGCTCGGCAACGGCTCCAATGAAATCATCGAGCTGCTTTGCCACACGTTTTTGAACCGCGACGCGGAACTCATCGCCGCGAAACACGCCTTCGTGGTTTACAAGCTGATGGCCACGCTGTTCGGCGCGAAATACGTCGAAGTGCCCGACCCCGGCTTCGTTCACGACCTCGATGCGATGGCCGACGCGATCACCGACAAAACGCGCCTGGTTTTCATCGCCAATCCGAACAACCCGACCGGTACGATGGTCAGCCAGCAGGCGATCGACCGCTTCATGGCCAGAGTCCCGGCCCATGTGATCGTTGTTTTCGACGAAGCGTATTTCGAATTTCCCGACTCGCCACCGGACGCGCTCAAATATGTCCGCGAAGGCCGGAACGTCTGCGTGCTGCGGACGTTTTCAAAGATCCACGGCCTCGCCGCCTTGCGTGTCGGCTACGGCCTGGCTTCGAAAAGCGTCGCCACGCTCCTGCAAAAGGCGAGGCAGCCGTTCAATGTGAACGCCATCGCCCAAGCCGGTGCCCTTGCCGCGCTTGCGGATACGGAACACATCGAAAAGACCCGGTCGGTGAACCGCGCAGGCATGGCTTTTTATGAAGAGGCCTTGGCCGCTAGAAATCTCGAATACGTACCCAGCTTCGCCAATTTCCTGCTCATCAAGACCGGCGACGGCGACCGGGTTTTCCGCGACATGCTCAAGCAAGGCGTCATCGTCCGTGCGATGAGCAGCTACAAACTGCCGGACTGGGTCCGGATTTCCATCGGCACCGAGCCGCAGAACCGCCGTTGTCTGGAGGTTCTGGACTCCGTGCTGGCGGCCACGGCGGCGGCATGATGTTTCCCGCCCGCCCTTGAAAGGGCGGCCTTGATTCCCTAACTTTTCATCATGGCAGCCTTTGTGAGTCCAAAGCCCCAACGGAAATTCCATTGTCGGCATTGCGCCGGGAAAATCATGATTCCCGCAGATCTTCCGCCGAAGACCGGACCCTGTCCGCATTGCAGCGGCGTGGTCACGTCGCCCCAACTTGACGCCCTCGTCGCGCCCGTCGCTGCATTTCAGCCCCCTCCGCCGCCAGCTCCGCCTGCGGAAATTCCTCCGGCTCCCGTTTCCCTGAAAACACCGGTCAAGAAGCAGCCCCCGCAGCCCGTTTCGACTTCCAAGAACTATCCGCCCAAAACCAGCAAGCCGCGGCGCCGCAGCCTCATTCCAGCCATGCTGATCCCGCTCGCGTTGTTCCTGCTAGCTCTCGGCGGGGTTTATTATACCTCGTTGGAGATGAGCCAGAACATCGACCCGCCAACCGTCAAAGCCACCTCGGGCGACCCGAAGGTCAACGAGGCAAACTACATGGCCGCCACCTGCGGCAAGGACAAGATCCCTTTCGTGCTCAACGGCGGCGGCGTCATCAATGATTCGGACACGCCAGCGGATGCCTTTCGATCTATGAACTCTCCGAGGAAGATCGCAAGCGAGGCCTGTTCATGATGATTTACGACCAGCCGCCACAATTCGAAATGAAGGAATTCTTCCGGTCACTCGCCAGTCTCGAAGTGCAGTATGGCGTGAATGAGGCCGACCTGCTTCTCAGCACTTTGGCCCGCGTCGGAAACTTCGCCATGGACCCCCTGCGGGTGCGCACCTTCTTCAAGCGCACTTCAGACGGCCTCAAGCTCGACTGGGAAATCTTCGCCCAAACCAAATACCGCACCCTCCAGAATTTCGTCGAACTGCCGGAAGTCGGCCAGGTTGGAGTGTTCCGCGTCTTCATCGTCGAGGACGTCCCCGACAAGGGCCGGGCCGTCGCAGGCACCCGCACCTACCGCGTGTCCGATCCTGCTAACACCAGCGACACCGCGCGGGTCAACGTCAAGGTGGACTCCGAAACGGGACGCGCCCTTTCCATCATCAACTGGCGCGGCACCAAGGAGAACCGCCCGATCACCCGCACCGCGACGGTCAAGCTCAAATGGGGCGGCGAGCAGACCGCACCGGAGCTGGAAATCAGCCGCTTCCTCTGCTGGGAATTCCTCGGTCTCGGTGGCCGGGAAACGCCCTCCCCGGCACCAAAGAAGTAACTAACCGGATGGAAAGAATTTCAGAACCCCACCGCGCGACGATCGCCGCGATCGCCACGCCGCCCGGCATGGGCGCGGTCTCGTTGCTGAGGATTTCCGGACCGGACGCGATCCGGATTGCCGACCAAGCCACCGACGGAAAGGCTTCCCCCCAGGCGCCCCGCACCACCCGCTATTGCCGGATCAAGGACGCCGACGGGCAAATCCTCGACGACGGATTGATAACGGTTTTCCACGGACCCAACAGCTACACCGGTGAGGATTGCGTCGAGTTCACCGGCCACGGCGGGATTCTCGTCACCAGCGAGGTGCTGGCCAGGTTTCTCGCCTGCGGAGCGGTCGCCGCGGGGCCGGGCGAGTTCACCCAGCGCGCGTTCCTGAATGGCAAACTCGATCTAACTCAGGCGGAGGGCGTGATGGATCTGATCTCCGCGCAGACGCGGCTCTCGCTGCGAGCCGCCCGCAGCCAGCTGGAGGGCACGCTCGGCCGGCGCACCACCGAGGCCCGCGACCAGTTGCTGGAAACCCTCGCCCATCTGGAAGCCTGGATCGATTTCCCCGAGGAGGACATCGACCCGCAAACCGGCGTCCTGCTGCGCGGCCGGGTTGGCTCGGTCCTCGCCGTGGTCGATTCCCTGCTCGCTACCGCCGACCAGGGACGGGTGCTGCGTGAAGGCGTTAGGACCGTGATTTTCGGCGAGCCTAACGTGGGGAAATCCAGCCTGCTCAACCGCCTGCTAGGCTTCGAGCGGGCGATCGTCAGCGACATCGCCGGCACCACCCGCGACACGATCGAGGAGGTGGTCAATTTGCACGGCATCCCGCTCCGGTTGGTCGATACGGCCGGCGTCCGCGAAGCGTCCGACCGGATCGAAGCGGAGGGCATCCAGCGCACCGTCCGGCAGATCGAAGCCGCCGACCTGCTGTTGGAAATCGCCGACGCCAGCCAACCCCGACCCGCTGACGCCATCCTTTCCGCGACCGCCGCCAAGCGCCTGCAAGTGCTCAACAAAACAGATCTCGGCGAGCATCCATCCTGGACGGGAATCGAGGCCGTGCGGCTTTCCTGCACTACGGGTGCGGGCTTCGATCGGCTTTCCGACGCCATCCGCGATTCGCTTCATTTCAGCCAGGCCGACTGGGGCGAGCACGCCGTCGCCATCAATGCCCGCCATCAGGCGAGCCTCCAGCTCGCCCGCGCCTCGCTGCTCGCCGCGCTGGAGCTACTCAACGACCCCTCAACCGATCCGGAGCTCGCCGCCATTGATCTCCGCGAAGCCTTGGACGCGCTCGGGGAAATCCCCGGAAAAGTCGATACCGAGGACCTGCTGGGCGTGATTTTCAGCAGCTTTTGCATCGGGAAATAAACCACTCATTCCGCACCACCGAGGATGCGTGCCTGGTCGAAATCATAAGCCGTCAACTCGAGCACGACGCGGTCATCCGATAAGAATTCGGCTTTCGCCTCGGTCAGCGGCTTCGAGAGATGGGCGAGAATTTTTTTCCCGTTCGGCAGAGCCACCCGGTAGAGAACGGGATTGAGGTGCTCCAAAATTTTCCCGACGGCGTGGATCGTGGCATCTGGCATGGCGTGCGGCATTCTCAGCCAGAAAGCTGCTTGCCGACAAGCCCCGCCCGTGCCAAATTTCACGGTCGATTCGGAATTGAGAACAACGACCTTGCTTGACGGAAAGCTCAGGAACACCATCATCTCCCCCGACACTTCAATCCCAAATATTCTTTCCTCCGCACCACCATGAACCTTCGTTCCCTCAACGGATTTACCGCACTTGGATGCGTTTTAC
Source organism: Akkermansiaceae bacterium (assembly GCA_947462535.1). Classification (GTDB taxonomy): domain Bacteria; phylum Verrucomicrobiota; class Verrucomicrobiia; order Verrucomicrobiales; family Akkermansiaceae; genus Luteolibacter. The sequence continues at coordinate 53,039 of CANHPN010000002.1, forward strand.
TTGCCTCCTGCACCCCTTACAACGAGCACCCGAACAAGAAGGCGACTGGAAAACCGCCGCAAAAAACCGGCACCGCCGCAGAGCAGCAAAAGATCCAGGAACAACGGGACCTTCTGAAACAAAAGGAAGAGCTCGCGAAGAAAGAAGAACTCGCGAATCCAACCCCCGAAACTCCCTCCACCACTCAGACGACTCCGCCTACGCAAACTCCCACCCCGCCGGTTGAGGAAAAGCGCACGGACTACAAGTTCGCGAACAAGGTGCCCGGTAAGGACGGCTTCGTTTTCAGCCCTTATAACAACAAGGTCGTCGATGTCCGCGACATTCCCAGCGGCACCTTGGTCCAGGACCCGACCTACACCGGCGCGGGCAAAGGCTACTTCCGCGTACCTTGAGATTTCCTGATTCCCGGTAAACCTATCTAGGAAAACCGACCGGGTCCGGCGCACTGGACCCGGTCTTTTTGTTTTTGATGAAGACGGATTTTCAAAACATCACCATCCTCGGAGGCGGCCTGCTCGGAGGCTCACTCGCCCTTGCGCTCGGTGCGTTGGAGAACCCGCCGAAAGTCCGGCTCTGGGCGCGCAAACAGGAAACCGTCGGAGCCGCGCGCGATCTCGGCATCACCGGAGCCACCGGCGATCTCGGCGAAGCCGTCCGGGACGCGGATCTAATCGTTCTCGCCGTTCCCGTCGGTTCGATGGCCGCCCTCGTTTCATCCGCCTTGGAGGTCGGCCTTCCTAACGGCTGCCTCGTCACCGACGTCGGCAGCGTCAAGCGCGTGCCGCACCGGCAGATCGGCCCCTTGCTGCTAGGACTGAAAATTCATTTCATCGGCAGCCACCCGATGGCGGGCTCCGAGCGCAACGGCCTCGCCGCCACCACCGCCCGTCTGTTTCAAAACGCCGCCTGCCTGCTCACTAACGACGACGGAGCGCCCGCGGAACTAACCGCCGCGTTGGAGCGTTTTTGGCAAACAATCGGCTGCCGCACCTCGTGGATGAGCGCCGCCGTCCACGACGAGCTCGTCGCCCGCATCAGCCACCTGCCGCACCTCATCGCCGCCAGCGCCGCCCGCGTCTGTTTGAAGGACCCGTCGGAAGGCCGCTTCGGCGGCGGCGGACTGCGCGACACCACTCGCGTCGCCGCCGGGAACCCCTCGATGTGGGCGGAAATCGTCACCGAAAACCGCGAGGCGCTCATCGGCCCGCTCCGGGAAACCATCGCCGATCTTCGCGAAATCCTTGCCAGTCTTGAAAGCGGCGACCAAGAACAAGCCCGCGAATGGCTCGTCACCGCCAAGCAGCGTCGCGACCCGTTGAACCCACCCCAATAGTTTTTTTCACCACCCCTCATGTCGGAATTTCGAGTCAAAGCCATTTCAAAACTGCACGCCGAGTTCAGCGTCCCGGGCGACAAAAGCATGTCCCACCGCGCCGCCATCCTCGGCGGGCTTTCCAACGGCACCTGCACCATCCGCAACTTCCTCCCCAGCGAGGACTGCATCAACACGCTCAATGCCATGAAGGCGCTCGGCGCGTCCTACGAAGTCCTCGACGAGCTCGAAGGCTACGGCCCTATCAACCTGCGCATCCATGGCCAGTCGATGAAACTCAGCGCGCCCGCCGCGCCCATCGACTGCGGCAACGCGGGCACCGGCATGCGACTTCTCGCTGGCCTTCTCGCTGGCCAATCCTTCTCGACCGAACTTTTCGGCGACGCCTCGCTCTCCTCGCGCCCGATGGGCCGGATCACCATCCCGCTCGGCCAGATGGGTGCTAACATCGAGACCCGCGGCGAGAAACCCGGCTGCGCTCCCCTGCTCATCCACGCCGCCAAGCTGCACCCCATCACCTACGACATGCCGGTCGCAAGCGCGCAGGTGAAAAGCGCGGTTCTCCTCGCAGGCCTCTTCGCCGAGGGAGAAACCACCGTCGTCCAACCCGCCGAAACCCGCGACCACACCGAGCGGATGATGGCCTCCTTCGGCATCACCACCCGCCGCACGGGCAATGCGATCTCGATCGACGGCGGACAAATCCCCCAAGCCTGCGATTTCACCGTACCCGGCGACATTTCCAGCGCCGCCTTCTGGCTCGTCGCCGCCGCCGCCATTCCCGGCTCGCGCCTGCTCATCAAGGACGTCGGCCTCAACCCGACCCGCACCGCCATTCTCAAGGTGCTCAGCCGCATGGGCGCGCACATGACCGAGATCGTCCATGAGTCCGAAGGCGAGCCCATCGGCAACATCGAGCTGCACGGGGCCTCACTAACCGGCACCACGATTTTCATCGATGAAGTCCCGAACCTCATTGATGAAATCCCGGTCATCGCCGTCGCCGCAGCGCTGGCACAAGGCCGCACTGTCATCCGCAACGCCAAGGAACTCCGCGTCAAGGAGTCCGACCGCATCTCCACCGTCGTCAATCACCTCCGCGCCATGGGTGCCGAGGTCGATGAGTTCGAGGACGGCATGGAAATCGAAGGCGGCAAACCGCTGCACGCCGCCGTGATCGACAGCCACGGCGACCACCGCATCGCCATGGCCTTCGCCATCGCCGGGCTGTTCGCGGAAGGCGAAACCGTTATTAACAACACGGACTGCGTGAACACCTCCTATCCTGGATTCGCCCATCACCTCGACGCCATCCTTCACGAGCGCTCCCACGCCGCCGACTTCACCCTGCCCACCGTTCTCCGCGCATGACCGCCACTCCCCGCTTCGCCATCGCCATCGACGGCCCTGCCGCCTCCGGCAAAAGCACGCTCGCCCGCAAGCTCGCGGAGCGCCTCGGCCTCGTCATGGTCAACTCCGGTGCCATGTATCGCGCCGTCACGTGGAAGGCGCTCCAGCAAAACATCGACCCGTCCGACACCGCCGCAGTGATCAATCTGTTAAACCGCATCGACATCCATTGCGGCGAAAAAGGCATGACCTCCACCTGCACCATCGACGGCGTCGATCCAGGCGACGAACTCCGCAGCGAGACTATCAATTCCAACGTCTCCGCCATCGCTGCCATCCCGGAAGTCCGCGACAAACTCGTCGCACTCCAGCGCGGATACCTCGACCACACCAGCATCGTCATGGAAGGCCGCGACATCGGCTCCGTGGTGTTTCCTGACACGCCTTATAAAATCTACGTCGATGCCAGCGAGGAGGTCCGCAACGCCCGCCGGATCGCGGCTGGTGAGGTCGATTCCATCGCCAAACGCGACGCCGCCGACAGCGATCGGACCACTGCGCCGCTGAAAATCGCCGATGGTGCCGTGGTCCTCGATACCTCGCACCACACCATTGAGAGCGGGGTCGATGCCGCCATCGAAATCCTCAAACAACAAGGCCTGCCCGCACTCCCATGAAACCGGAAACTCCCATGCGCTGGGTCTATTGGTTAGGCTGGATGGCTTTCGGCGCGGCCTTCCGCACGCTCTTCGGCCTGAAAATCATAGGCGAGGAAAACCTCGTTTCGGATGGCCCGGTCCTCGTCGCCTCCAATCACCAGAGCTTCCTCGATCCGCCGCTCATCGGAAATCTCTACAAAACCGAGATGACCTACCTCGCCCGCAAGACGCTATTTGTGGGATTCGGCAAATGGCTCTATCCGCAATGGAACGCAATCCCGGTGGACCAGGACCGCCCGGACATGGGCAGCCTCAAGACTATCATCCGCAAGCTCAAGGAAGGCGAGCGCGTCCTCGTTTTTCCCGAAGGAGAGCGAACCCTCAACGGCGACATCGGCGAGGCGGCCCCCGGCATCGGCCTCATCGCAGTGAAATCCGGCGCGGTGATCCAGCCTGTTAAAATCTCCGGGGCCCGCGAGGCACTTCCCCGCGGCTCCGGGAAAATCCGCTTCGCCCGCATCACCGTGACCGTCGGCAAACCCATCCGCCTGACGCCCGAAGAGCTCGAGTCGGCCAAAGGCAAGGAAGACTACGACCGCATCGCCAAGCGGATCATGAGCGCCATCCGCGAGCTTTGATTCCCACGTGGCGGCGGGTTCCAACCGCCATGCCAATCCTGCGGATGAGCGAGGAGCAGGAATACGAGGGCGTGGACCGCTCGGAACACGGCGGGAACACTTATCCGATAGAGCCGTGAGCTAGCGTTTCTCGATCGCGACGAGCGTGATGTCGTCCATTTGCGGACCTTCTCCGGTGAACTGTGTTAGCTCGTCCTGCATCCGGGTGAGGACGGCTTCTGCTCCCATTGGCGCGGCCATGCGGAAGGCTTCGCACATGCGCTCCATGCCGAATTCCTCCTCGTGCGCATCAACGGCTTCCTTCATTCCATCGGTGTAAAACAGCACGCAGTCCCCGGATTTCAGCTCCACTTCCTGATCCCGTGTCACCCGCTCGAAGACTGTGCCGCTGTCGATGCCGAGAGCCAGACCGGGTGAACGGAGGAGTTCGACCTTGCCGGATTCCCGCCGGAAAAGCAGCGCGGGTTCATGCCCCGCGCGGGCGAGGGTGAGTGTGCCGCTTGCTGCGTCCAGCACGCTGTAGGCCATGCTGATGAACATGTCTTCGCGGATGTCCGGGAAAATCTGGCGGTTGACGGCGGCCATGACGTTAGACGGTGAGGTCTCGCCGACAGCGACCGAGCGCAGGGCGCTGCGACACATCGCCATCAGCATGCCTGCTGGGACTCCCTTGCCCGAGACATCGGCGATCACGATACCGAATTTTTGAGCTCCGAGGTCGATGTAGTCGTAGTAATCGCCGCTGATGATCCGCGCCGGAAGGTTGGTCCCGCTGATTCGGAAGCCGGCGACGAGCGGATCCTGTTGGGGGAGCAAAATCCGCTGCACCTCGCGGGCGTTTTTCAACTCGCCTTCGATGGCGCGCTTTTCATGGGCTTCCCGGTGAATCCGGGCGTTACCGATGGCGAAGGAGGATTGCTCCGCCGCCGAGCGGAAAACAGCGAAGTCGTTGGCGGTGAAGCCGCCGTCCTCATGACGGCGGGCGACGACCAATACTCCGAGGTCCTTGTTGGCGTGGCGCAGTGGGGAGAGCAGCACGGAAACATCGTCCGTGTAGCGGGTGAACGCGTCGCGAAATGAAGGGTGGTTTTTCACATCCCTGACATGGATCGGCTCGCCCGCACTCAGGCAGTGGCCAAGGATTCCTTCATCCACGGCGACCCGGGACAAGCGCAGGTGGCTTTCGAGCGCCCGCGGATCGCGCTCTGCCTTCTTGCGGATTTCCACCGGAATCCCGATCAACGGCGGGCATTCTTCAGAAATGTAAGATGGATTGAGAAAATCATTTTCCGCGTTCACGAAGTAGATGGCACCGCCGCGGGCCGTGACGACTTTATCGATGCCGTCCACGATGATGCGGGAAAGCAACGAAGGAGAGGGTTCGTTTTCGATCGCTAGGCCCAAGTCATGGAGGAAGGCGAACATGCGTTGCTCCTCGCCCTCGAGGTCATCGAATTTCTGCCGGATGCGCTTGGATCTCCGGCGCTGGTTCTGCAGAGCGAGCAGCAATACCGCGATCACCAGTGCGCCGACTGCTAGTAAGATGGCGGTGGGGTCGGGCATCCTTGCGGCACTATGATTGCTCCTCCGGCACCTCTGCCTGCTTCTTCTTCGTCTCCAGCTCGGACTCCAGCAAGGTGACGACATTGGAGAACGCGCGCAGGTTCCGCTCGTTCGTTTGGGAAAGAACCTTATGCGCCTCGAGAACGTGTTTGGTCTGCTGGATCTGGCCCAGCGCGGCAGCCGGGCGGTGGGGCCTCAAGGCGGCGCGAATCGAGTCGACGGACCCTCGCCAAACGGCTTTTTCCGGATCGATGTCCATCAGGAAATCCAGACCCAGATCCTCAAGCGAGTGCCGGTTGCGCTCGCCGGCGTCGGCGATTTGAAGCGCCGCGCCATCCTTGGCGGACAGGCGGGTCGCCATGCCAGCGAGTGTTCCCATGAAAGTGGAATCCATGCCGGTGCAGGCTTGCAAATCCACGACCAGGCAGGTCTCGCCTGCGGTGATTCGCTCGAGGCCGAATGCTTTCAGCGCGGGGCTGTTCAAAAAAGAGCCCTTCCCCTCACAGCGGATCCAACTGAATCCATCGAAGATTCCGACTAAAATTGGGCATTCCGTAGTCACTGAAAAAAAGCCGTCATTTGAGCGGCAGGGGATTACTGACTATAAAATCAGAGTCGCCGATGGTCAACCATCCATCTGAGAATTCAACAACTCACCGCCAGAGATAGGATTGGCGACTTGCGACCTCCCGTTTGCCTCGCCGCAGCGTGGCTTTCCACGTCAGGACTTTGCCTCCCTTGAAATAGTCGTCGCCGATCACCGCGAATTCCGCAACTCCCTTGGCGGTGGATGACGGGAAGCTTTTTGTCATTTGTTTCACCACGCTGGCGGTGCCTCCCTGTTGATACTGGAAAATCAATTCCACGTCGCCCTGGCCCGCTCCGGCAGTGTCATCCCACAGCAAGGCGTAATATTGGCCGAGCCGGTCGCGTTGCTCCGCCCAGCTGACGGCACCGTAAAGATACCGCTCCTTCTCCATCCGCATCATCGGCTGGTCGCTGGTGTTTGCGGCCAGATCGCGGAGGTGATACTGTTTCACCGCCAAGGGTTGACTTGGTCCCGCGCAGGCACCGAGCAACAACACCGCAAGAAGACTGTAGCGAGGATTCACGCTGGGGATTTAGTCGGCGCGGAAGTGCGATTCAAGGCGCAAGAAATTTTTCCGCCTGGTCACTCGGCCTTCGGCTCCACAGGTGGGACGGGCGCGGGAAACTGGTCAGTCGGCGGAGCGACCGGAGGCACCGGAGCGGTGGCGGCCGGCGCGTCGGGATCGATGACCGTCGGGATCGCTCCTCCCGGCGGCAAGCCCGCAGGATCGGCGGGTGGAAGCGGTTCCCCGATCCCGGAACCAGGCAGCGGGGGGTAAACCTGATATTCCCCGGGATTGGTCGTTGGCATCTGCTGCGCGGCGTTGGGATCCTCAAGCATGACCGATGGCACGAATCCCACCTCGCCGCTATCGAGTTCCACCTTCACATAACTTTCGCTGGTGGAAATCACCTTCATGGAGGTGCCCCGCCTGAGCAGCTTGTCGGCATCCGCGTCGCCTTTCGGGCGGGCTTGGAAAAAGGCGGTGTTATCCATGGCCGCACGGACGAACTGACCTGCTGAAAACGTGGCACCTGCGGTCGGGGTCGAGAGACCGCCGCTGCCAGCCGGAAGGAGCGGATTGTAACCACCATTGGTGACGGGACCCGTCATGGTGTCGCACGCCGCGAGGCTCAGGAAAGCAATGGCGGAGATGGCCGGAGTGGACTTCATAGAGACAAGAAATTGGCACGTCCCGGGGGCCCGGTCAACGTCATTTCAGAAAGCGAAAAAGCTCCGCAGGGATCTAATTTCCAGTAACCACCTGCCCTGATTTCCGAGTGAAGATCGCCACGACCAGTCCCGTCGCCGCGAGTCCGAGGATTCCCCAGTCGCCGATCACCGCGAACAGTGAAAAGCTCGGATGCAGCGGAATTTTCAGCTCGGTGAGCAGCGAACCGCGGGTGAAATGACTGCCGTTTTCATCCGTCAGAATCTGCTGCTTCCAGGAATTAGGATCATCGGCAGACCCGGTGGAATCGAGCGCCGCGCTGACGCCGCTGTTCGCGCAGCGCAGCATCGGCCGCCGCAGCTCGATGGCGCGGAAACGCGCGTTGGCGAAATGCTGGGCCGCCGCCGGGGATTGCTTGAACCAGCCGTCGTTGGTCACGTTGATGATCACCTGCGGCCCCGGTCGGGTGAATTGCCGGACCAGCCTGCCCACGGTATCCTCGAAACACACCGTGGGAATCGCGCCGATGACCGTTTCGCCCGCGAGGATCGGCAGCGGTTCCACCGAATCGCCCGGCGTGAAGGAACCCCCGAACTCGACACCTGCCTGCTGCTCGTAGATTTTCTTCAGAAACGGAATTAAATCCACAAAGGGAATCGTCTCGCCGAAGATCACCAGATGCCGCTTCCGGTAAGTCTGCAACTTGTTTTCCGGCGACATCACCGCGATGGAATTGTAGGCGCGGCCCTGCGGTTTCATCAGTAGATCCTCGCCGGATTTTTCCGCCTCCAGCTCGTTCACGCCGTAAATCAGCGAAAACGGACCGGCGGTTCGAACCTGCGAGATCGTGTCGAGGTTGATCTGCCACGTCCCCCACTCGCCCTCGTTGGTGCGGAGAATCCGACCCGTTAGCGCGCTCTCTGGCCACATCACCCAGTCCGGCCACTTGGGGGAAATTTCGCCCTGAGGCGACTTCAAAGGATCGAGCGCTTTCAAGGTCTCATCCTCATACGCCTGATGGACTTGCAGATCCGTCCACAGCACCCGCGCCGCTTCCTGCGGGATGTTGATTTGCACCAGCAGCGTCTTCAGCCGCACGGATTCGGCCCGCGCCTCGCCGGCGATCCGCGCCTTACCGTAACCGTATATGGAAATCACCAGCAGCGCCGCGACGGCCAGATCCCAGCGCATTCCGGGCTTCCGCCGGACCAGATCCCAGCCCGCTTGCACCAGAACAGACTGGAAAAAAACCAGCACCAGCGAAAGTCCGGTCACGCCTACCAGATCCGCCGCCTGCGCCATCACCCGCGCCTCGTGAAACGCCACACCCAGCCCGTTCCAACCGAAACCGGTGAATAACCAGCCCCGCAACCACTCCAATCCCGCCCAAACCGCAGCGAGGCAAAACGCAACCCGCAGACTCGCCCCGGCACTTTCTGATTTCCCGAGCTTCGCCGCAAACGCCCCGAACAGTCCCCAGAAAACCCCCAGATACAAGGGCAGCAGCACCATCCCGAGCGGCGAGACCACCGCCAACCACCGGAGCTGGATCAAGCAACTAACCACCCCTGCCAGATACCCGATCGCAAATCCCTTCCAGCCCGCGCGCTTCCCCTCCACCGACCCCAGCGCCGCGAGCAAAGGCAGCATCGCCACCCACGCCAGCTCCGAGAAATCAAACGGCGGAATCAAGCCCGCCACCAGCAAACCGCTGACAACCGCCGCCACGATCCGCATCCATCCCGAGCCGTTTCTCATGCAACGAGCATCACCGGACAGCGCCCGTTGGTCCACTGCGAATCCATCATCCCGGGCTTGAAATACCAAGGAATGGCTTTCGCCAGCGCGGGCCCGGGATTTTCTCCGTGGGCCGCGAGGCGATGTTTCCGGCATGCAGGCAGCCGAGCTCGGTTTCCACGGCCTCGATGAACTTGGAACGCTCCGCCTGAGAAATGACCTTCTCACTCTCCGCAGCGATCCACTTCGCGGCCGCGCGTTTATTCATGGTGCCCAGCACGACCTCCCGCACAAAGCTCCCGATCGCCGCGCGGTGACGCAGACGGAATGGATCGGGGTCGCCCAAAGACTGCCGCACCGCCGAATAGCGCGCACAAGACCGCCGGTATGCCCAGGCAAACACGTCCCGCAGATACTCGACGCGGTTCAAATCGTAAACGCCTAGCAGCCCCCCGATATAGTCGTGCGAATCCACATCGACGAACGATAACGGACAAAGGTTGTAACGAATGAGCGGGGCCAACGGTCATCATTGCCACCTGCCGGGCGACACAGCAACCGAGCCACGACGAGCCGGTTGATTACCGGCACTTGCCCGTGGACGCGCGCAAGGATCTTCGCGCGGATGTCACCACCTCTTCCGCCTCTGCGATGAATTCCCCTGCGGCCGCACTTGTATCAACGGGCTGAAGGAAAATCTAGCGGTCCGCAAGGCCTGGCTGGAAAAGAACGCGCCTGCCGGAAACTCACTCGCGCGGCAGCTAGCCTTTCACCTGTCCGTTCCCGCGGACGCGGTACTGGTAGCTGGTGAGTTCACGCAAGCCCATCGGACCGCGGGCGTGAAGCTTGTCAGTGGAGATGCCGATTTCCGCGCCGAAGCCGAACTCGCCGCCGTCGGCGAAGCGGGTGGAGACGTTGTGGAAAACGCAGGCGGAATCCACCTCCCGCATGAACCGTTCGGCTGCCAGATGATCCGTGGTGACGATGACATCGGTGTGGTGCGAGCCGTATTGGTTGATGTGGGCGACGGCTTCTTCGAGCGAGCCGACGATTTTGATGGAGAGAATGAGGTCGAGGTATTCGGTGCTCCAGTCTTCCTCTGTGGCGGGAAGGATGTCCGCGAGATGCTTGCGGGTTTCATCACAACCGCGGAGCTCGACATTCTTCGCGCGCAGGACGGCGGCGACTTTCGGGAGGAACGAATCGGCGATCTCACGGTGGACGAGCAGGGTTTCCAGCGCGTTGCAGACGCCGCATTTGTGGGTCTTGGAATTCACGGTTAGGGCGACGGCCATCTCCTGGTCCGCGGCGGCATCGGCGAAGAGATGGCAGATGCCGTCGTAGTGCTTGATCACGGGCATGCGGGCGAGCGAGACGACGGTCTCTATCAAACCCTTGCCGCCGCGCGGGATGATGAGGTCGAGCCACTTATCCATGCCTGCCAGAACGGCGACGCTCTCACGGTCGGTGAAAGGGATGAGCTGGATCGCGTGCTCGGGCGCGCCGGCTTGGGCGAGGGCATCCGCGATGGCGACGTTCGAATGAAGCGCCTCGCTGCCGCCGCGGAGGATGGTCGCGTTGCCGGTCTTGAAACACAGCACGGCGGCGTCCGCGGTGACGTTCGGTCGGCTTTCGTAAATGATGCCGATGGTGCCGATGGGCACGCGGATCTGCTCGATGTGAATGCCATTAGGACGTTCCCATGCATCCAGAATCTGCCCGACGGGATCAGGCAGCTTGGCGACCTGGTCGATGCCAGCCGCCATCGCCTCGATGCGTTTCTCATCGAGCATGAGCCGATCGAGCATGGCGCTTGAAAGTCCTTTTTCCCGTCCCGCTTCGAGATCCTTCGCGTTTGCAGCCAGCAATTCCGGCACCCGCTGGCGTATGGCGGCGGCCATCTCGCGGAGAATCGTGTTCTTTTCGTCGCTGGAAAGCTGGGCGAGTTTATACGCAGCCGCACGCGCTTGGCGGCCCATTTGATGGATGGTTTCCTGAATGCTGGACACGCGAGGAACCTATGCCGGAGGGACCCGCACTCAAGGCGCAATTGCCGCCCGTAAAACCGCACTTCCGCTCGGCGCGTTTCAAGCTACCGTCGCGCCATGATTTGCCGCCGCCGTTTTTTGATCGCCACCGCGTGCGTTTTCGCCGGCTTCGGATGCGGCGGGAGATCCAACAGTTCCGGCAAGGGCGCGGTGCTGCGCGTGGGGATGGATCTGAGCTATCCGCCTTTCGAAATGCAGGACAAAACGGGGACTCCGGACGGCGTCAGCGTGAAACTCGCCGAGGCGCTCGCCGCAGATCTCGGGCGGCCACTCAAGATCGTGCCGATGGAATTCTCCGGCCTGATTCCCGCACTCAAGACGGGCAACATCGATCTGATTCTCTCATCGATGACCGCCACCGACGAACGCCGCCAATCGATCGATTTTTCAAATCCATACGCCTTCACCGGCCTCGCGCTGCTGGTGCGGAAGGACTCGGATATCCAGTCGGTCGAGGATTTGAAAAAGCCGGGCCGCTCGGTCACGGCCAAGGCCGCCACGACCGGCGAGACTTGGGCGATCAAAAATCTACCAGGCGCGAACCGGGTGGTGTTCGAGGACCAGACGGCCTGCGTGTTAGAAGTCGTGCAGGGCCGGGCGGACGCGTTCATTTACGACCAGCTCAGCATTTACCGGTACGCCGAGGAAAACAAGGCGACCACCCGCGGCTTGTTGAAGCCGTTCGTCGATGAGTCATGGGCCATCGGCATCGCCAAGGGCAACGACGCTCTGCTCTCACAGGTCAATGCCTTCCTCGACGAGTTTCGCAAGCAGGACGGCTTCGGGAAACTCGGCGAACGCTATTTGCGGGACGAGAAGAAGTTCCTCGAAGCCTCCGGAATCCCGTTCATCCTGCGCTAAATGACCCGCCGCCAGCTGATCGCCAACGTGCTTGTCGCCCTCGCGCTGGTCGCGTTGGCCGGCTGGCTGTTCACGGTGGTGTTCGCGATGTTAGGCACGCGGACGGATTGGTCGAAGGCGTGGGAATACCGGGAAACCCTGTGGCGCGGCTGGCTGGTCACCTTGCAGATTTCCTTCGCGGCCTTGTTAGGGAGTATCTGCTTCGGGCTGCTCTTCATGCTCGGCCAGCGCTCGCCGCTGGTGGTGGTGCGCTGGACATGCCGGGCGTTTTTGGAATTCGTGCGCGACACGCCGCTGCTGGTGCATCTGCTGTTCGGTTATTTCGTGATCTTCGCGCCATTGATCTCGCGGCCGCTCGGCGAGCAGGGATTCGATGACAAGCTGATCATCGGCGTGCTGCTCCTATCCGTTTTCGAGGGTGCCTACCTCGGCGAAATCCTGCGTGGCGGCGTCGAGAGCATCCCGCGGACGCAGTGGGAATCCGCACGCGCGGTGGGGTTCAGCCCGTTCCAAGTCTATCGCTATGTGATCTTTCCGCAAGCCTTGCGCCGGGTGCTGCCGGCGATGGCGGGCCTGTTCGTCTCGCTAATCAAGGATTCGTCGCTGCTCAACGTCATCGGCGTGGCGGAGTATTTCTATAACACCAAGAATTTCATCTCCCGCTCTTACGCCGGGCTGGAGGGCTACGTGCCGCTGGCGCTGGGCTATTTGATCCTCACGCTGCCGGTCGCGTGGCTGTCGCACTGGTTGGAAAAACGCTTCCGTCATGAAACTTGAAGTCACCAGCCTGACGAAATGTTACGGCAAGACCCGCGCGCTCGACGGGCTTTCGCTGGCCGTGGAAAGCTCGCGCGTGCTGGTCCTCATCGGCCCGTCCGGAGGCGGGAAAAGCACGCTGCTGCGCGTGCTCGGCGGCCTGGAAATCCCCGATGCCGGCACGGTGAAAATCAACGGCGCCCCGCTTCTATCAGACGCCGCGGCGCTCCAAACGTATCGCCGGAAAAACGGGTTTCTCTTCCAGCAGTTCAACCTCTTTCCCCATCTCACCGCACGGAAGAACATCGCGCTGCCGTTGGAGAAAGTGCTCGGCCACTCGCCCGCCGAAGCGCATGAAATGGCGGAACAGGCGCTCGCCCGATTCAGCTTGCTCGACCACGCCGACAAGCTGCCCGCGCAGTTGTCCGGCGGCCAGCAACAGCGCGTCGGCATCGCCCGTGCGGTGGCACGCCCGCCGGAAATCCTGTTTCTCGACGAACCTACCTCAGCACTCGATCCCGAGATGACCGCGGAGGTGCTGGAACTCATCCAGGAACTCGCGGAAGCCGGCCAGGACATCATTCTCAGCACCCACGAAATGGGGTTCGCCCGCGCCGTGGCGGATCAGGTCGCGTTCGTGGCGGCGGGGAAAATCGAGGAGGTCTCGCCGCCGGCCAGCTTGTTCGGCACGCCGCAATCCGCACTTTGCCAGCGCTTCCTGTCGCGGGTAATGCGGTATTGAGACACGGCAAATATATTAAGTGATGTTTACAATATCCGCTTGCAGGGCCGGGAAATTGGCGTATCAAAAATCTCGATGAAAATAATTCTCCTAATCACGGTTTCCGCTGCGGCCATGTTTTTCAGTTCCTGCAATACGATGATCGGCCTCGGCCGTGACATGCGGATGGGCGGTGAAGGCTTGGAAAAAACCGCGAACAAGGCCACGGGCGACTCCTCTGGTGGCGACACTTCCGGCGCTCCGGTTTACTGAGCCCATTTCAACAAAACGGCGTCCTCTCGCAATTCGCGGGAGGACGCCGTTTTTGCGTTGAGAGGAAATCAATACCCGCGCCAGAAGGCGAAAGCGCAGACAAGCGTCGCAATCCCGTAGCCGAGGCCGGCGAGGGAATACAGCGTCCAGCGCTTTTGGTCGGCGGTCACCCAAGTCACCGCGTCGCGGAAAAGGTAGGGCATGCCGACCCAGAACAGCGAGGCGGTCAGCATGGCGTAGGCGAAAATCGGCACCAGCAGGCGCGATGAAGGGTCCTTGAGAAATGCAGCTCCCAGCAGCGGCGCGGCGGCCATCAGCCCGAGCAGGCCGAGCGCGCGGACGGCGAGGAAATCCCGCACGCTGATGCAGACGAGCACCAGCGAGACCGGGACCAGGATTTGCAGAAGCCCCTTGGCGCTGTTGAACTCGCCCAAGTCCATCGTCAGCGCGCTGAGCTTGCCGAGACCGGTCGGCGCGATGAGCAGCCAGAACCAAGCGAGGCCGATTCCCAACAGAATCTGCCCGATGTTCTGGTTGCGCGGGAATTTCTTTAGGAAATCCTGCACGGCCGCCGGCTTCGCCAGCATCAGTGCGTGAACGCCGATCAACCAGATAGCCAGCACCAGGCCGGTGGTGAAAAGCGGCAGGAGTTGGTAAGGGTGCATCGGATCCATGCGGCCACCGGACTACGGCGCGGAGCAGGAACATTCAAGCGCCATCTCTCCGACGATTTGTTGGCGGCGGTTCTTTCTTGATGGCGGAGCACTTCACGCAGTGGAAAGGTCGGCTTCCATTTCTCACTCCGCCACGAACCGCGGCACGCGGGGAAAATCCACAGGAATTCCGATTTGATTTTTTCCGCGCAGCATCCACAAGCTCGCGGCATGGCGAAGGCAAAGGACGAAAACCGGGTGGTGGTGAAGGTGTTTCTCTACGGAATCCAACCGCAGATTTGGCGACGCTTCTCGATTTCTGCGGACATCACATTCATCGAGTTCAGCGACGCGATCCAGTCAGTGATGGGCTGGGATAACAAGAGCCCGCACGAGTTCCGCCATGGCAAGGGCAAGCGGCTCGTCGACGTGATCGGGCCGATCGGTCTGGAAGACCAGACGGCGGGCGAGTTCCAGGATGAGGCTGTGCTGAAGGTCAAGGATTTCCTCGGCAAACGCCGACTGCCAATTCGGATTCTCTATCGCTACGATTTCGCCGACGAGTGGATCCACGAGATCGTTTTCGAAAAATGGGCCGCCGGTGAAGGCGGGCCGGAAGTGCTCGAAGGCGAGCGCGCCTGCCCGCCGGAGGATTTTGGCGGCACCTTCCAATACATGCAGGCGCTGCACGGCGAAATCGAGTGGGCGCATCCGGGATACGATCCCGAGGCATTCGATCCGAAGGCGGTTAGCTTCGAGCAGAAAAAGGCGGTGAAGAAGCGAAAGTGAAAGAGGCACCGCGATCCGTGAGTGTGGCCGGATCGCACCGATTTGCTCTTCCGCCCACTCGAGAATCAAACCACCGACGCCCCGGCCCAACGCGCCGAAAAAGCCGCCCTCCGCGCCAAGTTCACCGCCTACGAGCTTCCCGCCGACCTCGGCGAGAATGATGTTTTCAGCGCGGATACCCGTGCTCGTCAGTCTCACGCTCCGATTCCCGCGCACGCGGCTTTCACTGCGGCCACGTGGGCGGCGACTCTCAGTCGGAGCGGCGCGTGGCTGGGGGTCTCGAAGGTGAAGGAAACGGGGCAGCTCATTTTCGCCAGATAGATGGCCTCCGGCCAGCCTTCGGGCAGGTCGGGCTCGGCGGCGTGATAGATCCAGCCGGGCTCGCGCGAGTCGTGACCGTCGATTTCCGGTCCGGCCTCCGGCGGGAACCACGGGCTCACCGCCTCAAGGATGAGGCGCGCGCGCTGCGGATCATCTTCTCCCAGATTGATCTCATAGAAGTAGAAGCCCGTAGTTTCCCAGTCCTCGTGCAGGGAAATGAACAGGTCCGGCGTGGGCCGCGCGTCGAGCCAAAGCGCGTGGGCGACGACTTCCAGCGTGGCGCGCTGCCAATAATCGCGGTTCAGGTCCACCCCACCGGCGTTTTCGCGGGTAACGGCGGCGAGACCGGAGGGATTGAGCGCGGGACAGAGCGACCAATCGACCGCGGGATTGAAAAAACCCTCGCGCATGAGTTCGAGCAGCGCGAGCGGCCCGGCGGGCTCGTCGCCATGAATCCCGGCTGACAGATAGACGCGCGGCCCGGCACCGGGGCGCTCCCAGGCTACGAGCGGTCCGCTCTCCAGATCCGCGAGCAGCGTGGGCGTGAATCCCGCCGCTTCCGCCACCTCGCGGAACGCGGTCAGGTAATGCTGCCAATCGAATACCTCGCTCATCGCCGGAAGCATGCGGACCCTGGATCCATTTGAAAAGCTCGACGAAAAACGACTGAATCGCCACCCATGAGCGGCGGTCGGCGGCCTCGTTGTAGGCAGCACCCTTGCTGTTGTCATCGCTCGCTTCCTTGTGGGTGAAACTGTGGATGACCCCGCTGTAGAAAACAATCTGCCAGTCCGCCTTGGCATCGGTCATTTCCTGGTGGAAAGCGGCGAGCTGCCCGGCCGGGCACCTGCTAGTCGCCGCATCGTCATAAACATCGCAGCCCTCCGGAGTCGCGCCGCCTTGCTGATAGGTGACGGGTTTCTCCACCAGCTTGGCCTAGACGCTGGTGACGAGGGAGAGAGCGGGAACGAGGGTGTTTCGTAAATTTCACGCACTCGTGCAAAGACCCGGAATCCGGTTCAGTCAAATTCCTAAATGGCTCTTGGAGGAAGAGCAGACTGAAGTCCTGGACTAGATTTTACTCGGCGTCGAACACCACGCGGAAGCCGAGGTCGGGGCGGCGGAGCGAGCGGTCTGCGGTCCACTCGCGGGTGAGCGCGTTGCTGCCGGGTTTCAGATAGGAGCCGCCGATGATGACCCAGAGTTTCTCGCCTAGCGGGTTGGCCGGATTCGGCGCGGGCTTGGCGGTCCATTCGCAGACCGAGCCCGCCATGCCTAGCAGGCCGGGCGGGGTGCGGTCGGCGGCTTGGGAAGTGACGGGTGCCCACGGGCCGGGCGGGATCGCGGCGGGGTTTTTCATGTCCATGTGGAGCGCGGCGAACCATTCTTCCTGCGTCGGCAGGCGGGCTTTTTTCCACTCGGCATAGGCGGCGGCGTCCCACCAATCGACACCGGTAACAGGGGAATCGAGCGTGACGGACTGGTCCCGCCATGTTCCGTTAGCCTTGGCGGCGGCGAGCAGGGCGGGCCAGTCGGCGGGCTCGTGGGAGGTTTTCCCGGGCATCTGGTCGGCGGGATCGAAGGTGTGCTCGCGGCCGTCCTTGGCCAGCGTGCCGAGGATTTCGAGAAACCCGGCGTATTGGCCGATGGTGATCTCGTTGGCGGAAATGCGGAAGGCGGGGAGCGTCTCCTCGCCGCCATCGGGCGTGGGATGTTTGCCGGCGGCGGCAGTGACAGGCTCCGGCAAACTGGCACCGGGGGGGGTGGGCCGAACGGGCGGCTGCATCCGGCTGGCCAGCACGACAATGCCGATGGCAAGCACCGCGGTGGCGATTGCGATGAGCGCGACGGGTTGCTTTTTCCTAGCAGGAATCCCATGCCGTGTCGGTGTCAACGACGAGGCGGGATCCGCGAGCTGGTGCTCGATCTGTATGCAGAAATCGCGGACTTGATCCCAAGTGATCGGGGCTTTGAGGCCCTCGCCACGCATCCAGGCACACAAGGTGAGCATGCGGGTGCTGCCAGGATGGTCCTTGGCCGTTAGAGGGACGAGGGCGTTTCCGAGGTGGACGATGTCGCGCGCGGATTGGTCCGGATCGCGAGCTCCGGCGATGGCGAGGTTTTGAAGCCGGACGACGCCTTGTTCGTCTTGATAGATGGTATCCAGGTCGAGCGGCGAGGTCGCCTGACCGAGTGCTTCGAGCTGGAGCTGGGCCTCGGAAACCCGGCGCAGCAAGTTGGTGAGACGGGCGGGGGCTAAAGGTTGCCTCGCGTTCTGCCGTTGCGCGAGGGTGACGCCGGGCAAGAGTTCGTGGGCATAATAACAGGTGTCCGGCCCGGCGACGGCTTCGTAAACGGAGCCGATCAACGGATGGTCGACCGACGCCTTAGCGCGGACATTTGCCAGAAATGCGTCCCGGTGATCGGCCTGATCCGACCGGAGCTCGTCGACCAGGACGACGCGGGAAACGGAAGTCTGCGTCGCAAGCCATGTACAGAAGACGGCGTTTTCCGCGACGAGTTCCTTGAGTCGGTATTCACCTAGCAGACGGTCTTCAGGGGCGGAATTCATCGGGCTTGGAGAAATCACTTGATCGGGAGAGGCGGCAGCAGCGGGAGGTTCGGATCGAAGCCCGGAGGCATCGAGTCCTGGAATTCCGGCTGCAGCGGGTCGCCGGAATTCGCGGCGGGCGAGCGCGGGATTTTCGCCGCGAGGTCGCGCGGCCAGGCCTGCACGTCGAGGACCTCGCCTTTATAAAGCAGGGAAACGACCTGGCCGTAATAGGTGCGACCGCCGAACAGATGCTCGGTTTGCCCGTCCTGCGGCGGAATCGCGTAAGTCATCCGCAGGCTTTCCTCGTCGCCAGTCCAATCGAAGGGCATGGTCACCCACTGCTCGGTGACCCAGGATTTGTCCTCGAGCTGGACGATTTCCCCCTTGGAGGTGCGGTTGAAAAAAGTGACCGAGACCGCGATTTCCGCGACGTCGATTTCCGCGCCGGGTGCCTTCTGCACCGGGATGGTTAGAATGACGCGCTGACCGGCTTCGTTTTTCGGGTCCTTGAAAATCCGGACGCGGCTGAGAGAGAGCTTGCCGAGCATGGCGTCCGGTTGCTCGAAACCGTCTCGCAGTTTTCCTGCGGCGAGCGAGTAAAGCGAGCCGGCACCCGAGAGGCCCATTTGGAAAACCTTCTCAAAGTGCGCGGCGGCGGTGTCGAACACGCCCATCTGCTCATGCACGAGGCCGAGTTCGTAATGCACGCTCGGGTCGCCCGGCGACTGGGAAAGCGCTTCCTCAAGTTTCACGATGGCGAGTCCCATGTCACCGGCCACGCGCGCTTGGCGGGCTTCGCGGACCATCCGCTCCGACCGCGGATCACCGACTTGCGGCACGGTGACGGGCGTCGGGGGCGGCAGCGCGGCGACCTGCGGCTCCACCGGTGGATGGGAGACGATCGGTGACGAGGGTGACTCGGCCTGGGCGGCGGGAACCCGCACGGCGATCAATTTCGGAACCTCCTTGATCACCGTCCGCACCTCGTGCGATTCGTCGAACCTCGTCGCAAGCGCCAGCCCCGAGACTAACAACTGTGAGAACACCATCAGCGCGAGCGCCCAGCAGGAAATCGCGAAAACAGGCGGACGTCCCGCAAGCGGCGAGTTGGGCTTCTCGGATACCATGCGCGGGAAGATGCTGTCCCGGCGTCCCGTTGTCAATCCGGCGGGCGGAAGCAACGTGGCGTCGGTCCGGCTTATGGGAAAATGACTTCCTGACCGGCGGCCGGACCGTGGCCGAAACTATCGCCGATGTCCTTGCTGGTGACGAAAAGCATCAGCGAAATGAGGGCGAGGGCGCAAATCGTCTGGAGGATTTCCAGAGGCTTGGCCTTGACCGGGCGGCCGAAGATTTTCTCCAAAATGGCGAGCGTGATGTGGCCGCCGTCGAGCACCGGGAAGGGCATCATGTTAAGGACGGCGAGGTTGACGTTGAAGAGCACCATGAAGGCGAGGATGCGCCGCCAGCCGTCGTCCATTTGCAGGAGCTGGAACTGGAGCTTGCCGATGCCGACCGGGCCGCTCAGGTGGCCGACGCCGATGCTGGAATCCGGCGCGGCCACGCTGACGATGGTGGTCCACATCATCCGCAGGCTGTCGCCGACCTGTTTGAAAGGACCGGGATGGACGATGCCTTGATTCTGATAGGGCGCGCCGTAGAAGCCGAGCCCGAGCATCGGCCCCTTGCCCGCGGGCGACAGCGGGACCACCGGAGTGGCTGTACGCTTGAGGATTTCCGCGCCGCGCTTGATCTCGATTTCGATGGGGTTCGCGCCGGTTTCCTTGACGAAGGCGACAGCGGATTGGTCGTCGGCGAACTTGCGGCCGTTCATGGAGATGAGGATGTCGCCCTCCATGAAGCCGGCCTTGTCGGCGGGGCTGCCCTTGACGATGGAGCCGAACTCGATGTGGTCGATTTCCGGACCGATGCCGACCTGGCGCAAACCGCCGCGCTGGAACCACTTGGTCTTGCGGGTCTCGAACTCGGACACGAGCTTGAGCGGAGCCTCGGCACCCGCGCGCTCGACGGTGAACTCGATTTGTTGGCCTTTGCTGAGGATGATGTTCTCGGTGATACTGTCGAGCGAACCGGCGAATCCGTCCACCGGGTTGCCGTTGATTTCGATGATTTTGTCACCCGGAAGAATGCCGGCTTTGGCCGCCGGGCTGCCTTCGGCGACTTCACCGACGATCTGGGTTGGGATGAAATCCTTCGGTTTACCCACGCCGTAAACGGCCAGGGCGGAGAGCAAGGCGAGCAGCATGGAAAACAACGGACCGGCGAAGGCGACGATGATTTTGTCCAGCGGGGTGATCGGCGGCAGCGGCTTGTCATCCTTGGTGCCGCCTTCGAGCGCTTCCATCGGTGCCATTTGCGGCAGCGCGACGAAGCCGCCGGCCGGAATCCAGCCGAGCCCGTATTGCACGCCGTTGATTTCTTTTTTCCAAATCGGCGTGCCGAACCAGATCTGGAAGCGGTCGATCCGCAAGCCGCGCCACTTGGCTGCCAGGAAATGGCCGAGCTCGTGGACGAAGATGATGACGTTGAAACTCATCACGACGGCGAAGATGAGCAGGATCACCTGCAAAATGGTGGAGATGGAGGACATGAATAGGGAAAGAACTTCGGAAAGCTAGCGAAGCCGGACCTTCCGGCAAGTGGATTAAATTTTCCAAAAAAGTTAGGGACAGATTTGACGCCACTCTCCGCATCCTCATCGTGTCTCACGTGCGATCGCGGCGGCAAACTGCTCGGACAATGCCCCGACCGGCTATGAATTCCTTAACGCAACTTTTTCGCATTATGGCATTGACGGGAATTTCCGGACCCTGTTTTTTCACTTCACCTATGAAACAACTCAAGCCAATCCTCGCTGCCACAATCATCCTCTCATCCGCCGCCTTGGCTGGAGATTTCCTGAAACCCGCCGCCTCCGAAGGCTCCGGCTTCTTCGCTCCTTTCCAACACATCCACGCCAGCGAAAGCGGAACCCCGTTCGTCCACTCTTTCGGAGTCGAACCCGCCTTCACCGGCCGCGACCTTTTCCTCGATCAAAGCTACCTCAAAGGCGATGGCTTCACCGAACACGAAACCGAGGTCGAACTCGAATGGGCGTTCACCAAACGCCTTGGTGTAATCATCGAGCTCCCATACATTTATGAAGACGAGGAAGGCGTCGCCACCTCCTCCGGCTTCGGCGATCTGGCCATCGTTCCCCGCGCCCTGCTCGTCGAACGCGAGCGTTTCCTCCTCACCGCCCAAGTGGAAACCGTCATCCCCACCGGCAGCAACACCTTCGGGGGTGACACCGCGATCGCACCCGGCATCGCAACCTGGTTAGATCTCGGCAACTGGTTCACCCTGAACTCCCAGATCAGCGTCGAACACGGCTTTGATACCGACGAGACCGAGCTGATTTACGGATTCGCCCTCGTGAAATCCTTTGGTGAAAACCACGCCGGTCGCCACCACGATCACGGCCACAAACATGTGTCCCACGCCGGGCTGGTCCATCTCCACCTCGAAGTCACCGGCTCCACACCGCTCAACGGCCCGGATGAAGGGGATTTCAACGCCGAAGGCCTGGTCGGCATCAGCTACGGCCTGATTCCCGACGTCGACATCCGCCTCGGCTACCTGTTTCCCCTCACGGCGCCGGAAGATTTCGACTACGGCTTCACCACCGGTCTGATCTTCCATTTCTAATGGGTTGCAGCCGATCCTTCGCTCCATGAAAACGCCATTCATCTCCAACAGTCGCTCGACATTGAAACTCCGCCCATTGTTCACCACCTTGGTCGCGGGGCTCCTCCTCGCATCCTGTTCGAAAACACCGATACCCACCACAAAAACAACCACCACGCTTTTCAATGGATCCGACCTCAGCGGCTGGTCGCATGTGCTGGTAGGCGAGGAAGTGAAAATGGAAGACGTCTGGAGCGTGAGGGACGGCGTGCTTGTCTGCAAAGGCACTCCCCTCGGTTATATGGTAAGGCAGGAGCGAGTGATGAATCGGGAACGGGCCTTTGGTAGGATCAGATGAGTCCCGCGAGAAAACTGCTGAGCGGTTTGGAGTGCCCCCAGTCGTTGGTTTGGTAGGAGGCGGGGGCGTGCGAGCAGGTCTTTGATTTCCTGCCGCCGGAAGAAGCCGAATTGCTCGACGGTGAGGTGCGGGATGCCGTGGTTTTTCAAGGCCCCGGAAATGGCGGCGGCTCGCTTGTGGGTGCGGATGAGGCATTTCTCGATTTGCAGTTCCAGGAGGATGCGGGCGGACCTTCTGTCGCCGCCGGGCTGATCGTTTTCCAGCAACCTGAGGTCGAGCTTTACCAACGGCTGGTGTTTTGAGAGGCAAGCCGCCTTTCTCGTGATGCGGGCCAACCCTGCCGCGAGGGCGCGACATGGAACACGCGAGGGCGCGTGTGCTCCCCTTCGCTCTGCGGGCCAGCTAGCATGATAGAACCTATCAAGTCCCAGCTCAGCGGAGGCCGACCGGGGGATCGAGGATTTCCCGCATGACGAAGGCGCGGCGGACTTCTAGCGGATCGCGGAGGCGCGCGCGGATGCCTGCGGGAACCTGCACGGCGGACTTCGCCGCGCCTTTGTTTGCGACGCGGGCACGGGTGGCTGCGGCGCCGCCGGTGGTGGTGGCTTTGGTGTCGCGAATCTGGCGCAGGCGCTCGGCGAGGTCTTGCTGGTGTTTGAGGGCTTTGGCCGTCTCGATGGCGACCGCCTCGTCGTAGCCGCTTTCCCGCTGGGAGTGGGGAACAACCTGCCGGGTGAGCGGCGGAGGAACGGAAGGCATCGCCGGTTCGCGATAGTCTTCGTCGGGCGCGAAGACGTCACCGGGATCGTATTCCTCCTCCTGCTCTCGCTTCTGGTTGGCCTTCGACTCCAGCACGGTTTTCACCAACGAGCCGACTCCTAGCAGGACAAGGACGACGATTTGAAGGTTGTCGAAAATCCAATTCATGACTTTTGGGGTTAGGTGGTTCAGGAGGCGAGGACGCCTCCTGCAACGGTCTGGAGCGAGATGCTCCAGCCACTTTCATCAGGTGCCTTCGGGTTTCGAGATGCTGGAGCGCATCTGGGTGTCGGCCTTGACGTTTTCCATTTTGTAGTAATCCATCACTCCAAGACGGCCGCTGCGGAAGGCTTCGGCGAGTGCGAGCGGCACCTGAGCCTCGGCCTCGACGACCTTGGCTTTCATTTCCGCGACGCGGGCGACCATTTCCTGTTCTAGGGCGACGGCGGCGGCCCGGCGGATTTCGGCCTGGGCCTGGGCCATGTTTTTGTTCGCCTCGGCTTGCGCTTCCTGGAGCTGGGCTCCGACGTTTTCGCCGACATCCACGTCCGCGATGTCGATGGATAGAATTTCGAAAGCGGTGCCGACATCGAGTCCGCGATGCAAGACGACTTTGGAAATCGAATCCGGCGATTCAAGCACGGTCTTGTAGGTTTCCGCCGAGCCGATGGTGGTGACGATGCCCTCGCCGACGCGGGCGATAATGGTTTCCTCCTTCGCGCCACCGACGAAACGGTCGAGATTGGTGCGGACGGTGACCCGGGCGCGGACTTTCACTTGGATGCCGTCCTTGGCGACGCCGTCGATGGTGGTGCGGCCGGACGCCGGGTTCGGGCAGTCGATGACTTTTGGATCGACCGAAGTGCGGACGGCTTCGACCACGCTTTTTCCGGATCCTTTGGTGGCGAGGTCGATCGCGCAGGTGCGGTTCCAATCCAGGGCGATGCCAGCTTTCTGCGCGGCGATGAGCGCCTGGATGGACGGGATGACATTTCCGCCGGCGAGGAAGTGGGCTTCAATGTCGTTGATGGGGATCTCGATGCCGGCTTTCTTTGCGGTGATCCGCGCATCCACCACCATGCCGTAAGGCACCTGGCGGAGACGCATGGCGACGAGCTCGGTGAATCCGACATAGGCTCCGGCGAGCCAAGCGCGGAGCCAGACGCTGAAGAACGAGAGGATGATGCCGAAAAGCAGTAAGCCTGCGATGGCGATGACGACGAGGATGATGGTGGGAAACATGGTGGTGTATTTGGTTAGTTCTTAATGAGAGCGACGATGAGACGAAAATTATCCGCGCCGATGATTTCGAGCGCGGAACCTGCGGGGACCTGGCCGGACTGGCAGAAAGCTTCGTAGCGCCGGCCATCGACGCGGACGTAGCCGCTCGGCGAGAGCATGGTGAGCGCCTCGGCGGACTTGCCGACCAAGTTCAAGGCTTCCTTGCCGAAGGCCGCGCTCACGGCGGTGATTTCGTGAGTGAGAAAGGCGCGTTTGCCTAGCTTGGTTCTCGGCAAAATCCGGAATTCCAGAAAGACCGCCAGGCCGCCGATCACGAAGGCGGCGATGACCGCGACGATTCCACCGGTGGTTCCGTATTCCAGGAACGCCATGACGCAGCCGCCAAACATCATCAGCGCGCCGATCGAGCCGAGAATCCCGCCGGGCACGATCACCTCGACCGCGATGAGCAGAATCCCGATGGCAAATAGCAGAATAATCAGCGTCATGACAAAACCTCCACGATCAGTCCGAACTCCGCAAGCCCGGTGACGATCACCGGCGTGCCCGCCTCGGCAAATCCCATCGCCAGCCGCGCCTCGTAGCGCCTGCCATCGATTTCCACCTGCCCGCTTGGGAAAAGCGCGGTGGCGGCAGTGCCGGTCCTGGCGACGAGACCCGCAGCGGCGGGTTCTCCAAGTCCGCCGCCGGCCAGGGCACGCGCCACGGGCGGCTCACCCGCGACTGCGGTGTTAAGCACCATGCGGCCCCATAATCCACCGTTAGGAAGATACTTTAACAGCGCGATGAACAGCAACACCGCCAGGACCACCCCGGCCAGCACGTTCACCAAAGGCATCACGAACACGTCGCCTGAAATCGGGATCGGCTCGCGGGGCCACAGGTCCGCCATCGCCCAAACCAACGAGCCTAACATCAACGCAGCCCCGGACAACGCGAGCAACATCACTCCGGGAAAAAAGAACAGCTCGACAGCCACTAGGATCACACCTAGCAGGAAGAACAGGATCGGCTCGTGGCCAGAGAAGCCCGCCACGAACTGCCCGAAGAAGACCAACCCGAGCAGAGTGATCCCGGAAATTCCGAACACTCCGAATCCTGGGGTTTTGAACTCGATGAACATGCACAGTAATCCGAGCGCAAGCAGCAGGGGCGTGATCCGGGTGAGATACTGCGCGAGCTTTTCAGACCAGGTGACTTCGAAACTGTGTACGGAATAATTTCCCGCGCCGTGGAGACGGTCCAACAAGGCTTCAAGGTTGTCGGCGATTCCCGCGCCGAGCAATGGTTGCGGCGGATCACCGTAAGTCTTCATGGCCTCCTGCGCGGTTAGGGAAAGCAGTTCACCTTTTTGTTTGATCACCTCGTCCCCGATTTTGAACTCGGAATCGATGTCGATCATCGCCGAGATCACCTCGCCGCGGTAACCCTTGCCCTCCGAAACAGAGCGGACTCTGGCTTTGAGATAGCTGACGATTTTGCCGCGCATGGCACCTTCGATGTCCTGGCCGGTGGCGAGCACGGGAGCGGCGGCGCCGATGATTCCGTCGGGCGAGAAATAGATTTCATCGGTGCCTGCGGAAATGAGCGCGCCGGCGGAAATGGCCTCGCGGTTGATGTAAGTGATCGTCTTTCCCGGAAATTTCCCGAGCGCCTTGAGCATCTCGAAGGTGACATCTAGGGAGCCGCCCGGGGTCTCCATGTCGAGCACGACGGTGTCCACTTTTTGCTCGATGGCCTCTTTCAGGGCGCGGCGGAGAATATAGAGTTCGGGTTTTGCGATTGGTTCGCGGAGCGGAATGACCACGACCTTGGCAGTGGTGGCCTGCGAAACGGATTGATCAGCGGACAAAAGTCCTGTGGACAAAAGCCAGAGGACTCCTGTGACAATGCTGAGCAATCCACGCTTCACTCCTCAATGTATGCCGGGAAAATAACGTGCGTGCAAGCTCGCTGTCATTGGAAGATGGAGCAAAATTTCCATCCCACCGGTCTGATCCAGAGAAACTCTGATATCCGGGAATAATTGTGAATTAGGCCGACCCGGAGTCTCCAAAATCAAGCGGGCTTGTTAGCATCGGCGTTGCGGATCTGGTCGAAGGTGCCTTCGATGAGTTGCTTGCCTTGCTCGCCGATGTTGTGATAGATGGTGGACATCGTCTGGATCGTGCTGGCGGCGGGTCCGGCGAAGGTGAACTCGCAGTTGGTTACCTCGCACTGGTTGAGCGCGAAGGGGCCGTAGCCGAGAACGACGAAACGGCAGTTGGTGAACTCGCAGCCTTCGTATTCATGGAAATCGAGAACGACTTCTTCGTTGGCGAACTTATTCTTGGTGATTTTCATCAAATTATCAGAAGTGGGTATTTGAGGTTTTATGTGTTCATGGACTTCCATGAATCAACGAGCGCGGTGATTCAAGACAGTGAGCAAGATTTGTCAAACTGTTTGAATTTTATTCCAATCAGGAAATCCGGCTGTCCAGGTGAAAAACCTGGCCGGAGGTATGGGGAAGGTCCTCATGAAGGTGACGAATGAATTTCGCAACCGCGTCCGGTGTGTTGAAGCGGCCCAAGTTGTGATCCGCCAGGATTTGAGATTTACGCGGTTCGGACACGGCTTGGCTCATTCGCGTTTCCATGAATCCGGGTAGAACGGAGTTGATCCGGATATTCGACGGGCCGTGTCTGGCTGCGAGATCGACTGCCAATCCCAGCAACGCCGCCTTGGACGCCGCATAAGCTGCCTGACCGGCGGGCGGGTGAAACGCGGAATAACTCGAAATGAACACGATATGACCATGGCCCCACCGGATCATTTCGGGTAGAACCGCGGCCGCGCAATTGGCCGCGCCTTGATAATTCACAGCGAAAACCTCATCCCACTGATTTTCCCGCATGAGTGCCAATGGAGCATCCCTGACGATTCCGGCAGCGCACACGAGAAGGTCGATCGGACGTGACTTAAAGTAGCTGCGGATCGCATCCGGGTCAGTGACATCAAGCTCGCTGCGATCTGGCTCCCCAACGTCCCAGCCGACGTTTGCGAAAACCAATGCTAGTGCTTTTCCCAAACCGCCGCCTGCCCCTGTGATGACCAAATGTTTCACGCGCGGCGATGGTGCAACGGTTCGCTCGAATCGCGCAAGCGCTGCTATTTTCAATAACTCGGGAAAAGACTGGGAATAACATCGGAATGATTGGGCGGAACCAGCCGACATTTCAAAAATCAGCGATTCATTCCGATGTCGTGCAGCGCCGTACCCAACTTGTTCCTGCCGTGGAACCCTCGTGATGAAGCTGGGGAACAAACAATTTTCCGGCTTGTTCACACTATGAAGAAGAAGATCTTATAGGTTCAAAAATAAAGAAATCATCAAGAAAATAAGAGCTGGAATGATCTTTGTTTTAAACCCAAATCAGGCCTGCGAAAAGATGGCCCTTAACGAAAGAAGCCTCCCTGCAGTGTGCTGGAAGGCTTCGGATGACAGGGTTGCGAATCGTGTCTGTGGAATTGATTCTGGAGGCTTAGAGAAGCATCAACGCAGGTTGTTCGATCAGCTTCTTGACTTCTGATAGAAACTGGGCGGCGACAGCGCCATCGACGACGCGGTGGTCGCAGGACAGCCCGAGATTCATGCGCAGACCTGGGACGATCTGGCCATTCTTGACGACGGGTTTTTCGAGGGCGGCACCGACGGATAGAATGGCGGCTTGCGGTGGATTGACGATGGCGTCGAAGGATTCAATGCCCCACGCACCGAGATTCGAAACGGTGATGGTGCCACCGTCGAATTCATCGGGCTTGAGCTTCCTGTCCTTGGCCCGGATGGCGAAGTCCTTGACGGCGAGCGAGATGGCGAGAAGCGATTTCGATTCGGCTTGTTTGATCACGGGAGTGACCAAGCCGTCCTCGACGGCGATGGCGACCGATAGACCGACGTGTTTGTATTTTACGATGTGATCGCCTGCGAATGAGGAATTGACGGCGGGCACTTTTTCCGCGGCGTTGATGACGGCTTTGAGGATGAAGTCGTTGACTGAGTATTTGTTGCCGTGTGTTTTTTCCGCCTGTTCGTTCACCTGTGCTCGGAGTGTCATGAGAGGTGTTGCATCCACTTCGACGTGCAGATAGAAATGGGGAATGGTGGTCTTTGATGTGAGAAGGCGCGATGCGATGATCTTTCGCATCGGGCTGAGTTGGACGATCTCGTCGCCTTCCTTAGCTGCTGGAACGATGGCCCGGGCAGCAGGAGTTGCGGCGGTGGTAGACGCAACTGCCTTGGATTTGATAGACGCTGCGAGTGCTGCGGCGGCCGATGCTTCGGACGAGGGTGCTGTGGTAGGGTTAACAGGTGAGGCGGCAGTGGCCTTGATGTCATTTTTGACGATGCGCCCGGCGGGGCCCGAACCGGAGATGGTGGAAAGGTCCACACCGAGATCGGCAGCGACCTTGCGGGCAAGTGGCGATGCTTTGATGCGGTCTCCTGTTGCGGCAATGGATGAGATTGGAGCGGTGAGAGTTGGTGCATGGGCCGTGCTGGCAGGAGCAGGAGCCTCAACGGCGGTTTGATGAGCCGGAGGGTGGGCCGTTTCGGAATCTCCGTTGAGGACGGCGAGGATTCCACCGATCGGGGCTTTTTCTCCCTCTTGGATTAGGATCTCGGTGATGATACCGTCATCGAAAGCTTCCATTTCCATGGTGGCCTTGTCGGTTTCGATTTCAGCGAGAACGTCGCCGATTTCGACGGAGTCGCCGACCTGTTTGTGCCATTTGATGAGGGTGCCCTCGGTCATGGTATCCGAGAGCTTGGGCATTTCGATGTTCACAGACATGATATTGATAGGTGATGGAGTCGGGGTGAGAATGGGAAAATGTCAGGGCATTTCCAGCCTTTTTACGGAAACAAAAAGCGCGGGGAGTTCAGGACTCCTCCGCGCTTTGAAAAATGGTCAAACCACCGGGTTAGGGTTTAACGACAACCGGGCCTAGTGGAAGCGGTTTCATGGTAGGGATCAGGCCGATGTTCGGGCTGCCGACGGAGCCTTGGGCGCTGGCCAAACGCATGGTCGCTTCCGAAGTGGTGCCGCAGCAATCCTTTTTCGGGCAGTAGAAGCGGGTGCACTTGTTGCACGGGATGCGAACTTTTTTCGTGACCGTTTTATAACGAGGCACTTTTTCCTCGATGGTTTGGACCATGCCGCCCTTGCCGCTTTTCGAGTCACCGGGAGTTACCACTTGTTTGGTGATGATGTCGTAGTGGCAAGTTTTCACCTGGTGAGTTTCGGTGCGATAGCCAGCATTCTGGCCGCCAATGCCGAACATCGAGCAGCATGAGGAAAAGCTGAGGGAAAAGGCGGCAAGGGGAATGAGCAGGAGCAGGTTTTTCATGGTGACTGGTGGATTAGGGAAAGTTGAGAGAGATTTACAGGCAGCAGCATGAGGTCAGGCTAAGAGCCAAAACAGAGACGGTGATGATGATGGCGAAACGTGTGAACATAACGGTTATGCTAGGAACAGGAGCGTGCTTGGCAACCAAAAAGACCGCTCGGTTTTGAGTATCTTTTGAGTTCCGATGTGACGATTAAACCAAGGTCAGGACTTTGTCCACGATACGGCGAGGATTCGGAAGTTGTTCATGTTCAATGTGTGGTGAATAAATCGCCGGGGCGTCGATCGAGCAGACGCGCTTGATCGGGGCGTCGAGATAATCGAAGGCGTGTTCCTGGATCAGCATGGCGACCATTGCGGAAACTCCGCCGAAGGGCTTGGATTCATCGACGAGGACGACGCGGTTGGTTTTCATCACCGATTTGAGAATGGCATCCTGGTCGAGCGGGCGGATCGAGCGGAGGTCGAGGACTTCGGCGTTGATGCCGTGCTCGGTTTGAAGGATTTCCGCAGCGGCCAAGGCATGAATGACCGAACGTCCGTGGGCAATGAGCGAGACATCAGAGCCCTCGAGTTTGATGTCGGCGACGCCGAGCGGAATGACGAAATCACCTTCCGCCGGGTCCGGAACTTCGCCGGTGGTGCCGTAGAGCAGGGTGTTTTCCATGACATAGACCGGATCGTTATCGCGGATGGCGGCTTTGATCAGTCCTTTGACATCGGCCGGAGTGGCGGGTGCACAGACTTTCAAGCCGGGAAACGCGGCGAATAATCCTTCTGGAATGTGTGAGTGAGTCGCGCCGACACCGGTGCCGCCGTTGGCCGGGCCGCGGACGACGATAGGGCAATTGCACAGACCGCCGGACATGTAGCGGACGCAGGCGGCGTTGCTGACGAGTTGGTCGAAGGCCACGGAATGGAAGGACCAGAACATCAGTTCCATCACCGGGCGGACTCCGAGCATCGAAGCACCGATGCCCATGCCGATGAAGCCGGCTTCGGAAATCGGCGTATCGACGACGCGCTTGTCGCCCCATTTTTTCCAAAGGCCTTCGGTGACTTTGTAGGCACCGTTGTATTGAGCGACTTCCTCGCCCATCAGGACGACGTTGGGATCGCGGGCGAGTTCTTCATCAAGGCCTTCACGAAGGGCTTCACGATAGGTGAGAATGCGGGACATGGAAAATTGTTGAATGGAGATTGTGAAAATGGATGATCAATGAGACTTTAGTCATTGAAGAAGTGGCGGCCGATTTTGGATGCCGACGTATCGTGATCGGTTTCCCAGTAAACATCGGTGCTGATATCCGCGATGGTCGGTGCGGGCGATTCTTCGGCGAATTTCACGGAAGCGGCGGCCTCATCGGCGGCCGCTTTGTTGATGGCGGTGGCGGTTTCCTCGGTCAAAACGCCTTCCTCGATGAGACGGCGGCGGAAGACGGCGATGGGATCGTG
The DNA here is from genome assembly GCA_947462535.1 of Akkermansiaceae bacterium. Taxonomy (GTDB): domain Bacteria; phylum Verrucomicrobiota; class Verrucomicrobiia; order Verrucomicrobiales; family Akkermansiaceae; genus Luteolibacter. The sequence continues at coordinate 83,947 of CANHPN010000002.1, forward strand.
GTTCTGTTTGTAGTTTTCGATCTCCTCGGGCGTCCGGTATTTCTTGTGATTCGCGTCCGCGATGCTGTGGCCGTAGTAGCGGTAGGTGTCGATTTCCAGTACCGTCGGCTGGTGCTGTTTGCGGGCGCGCTCCATGGCGATGTGGGTCTTGGCGCGGACCTCGTAGATGTCCGAACCGTCGATCACGTCCCATTCGATGGCGTAGGCTTCGGCGCGTTGGGCGAGGCAGCCGCTGTAGGCGGAGGAGCGTTTTTGGGAGGTTCCCATGGAGTAGCCGTTGTTTTCGATGACGTAAACGACGGGGATTCCGAACAGCGCGGCGATGTTCAGCGATTCATGGAAAGCGCCCTGGTTGACCGCGCCGTCGCCGAGGTAGCAAAGGCAGCAGCCTTCCTTGCCGAGATATTTCAAGCCATAGGCAAGGCCGAGGCCGAGGGGAGTCTGGCCGGCGACAATCCCGTGGCCGCCCCAGAAATTCTTGTCGGGAGCGAAGAAATGCATCGAACCGCCTTTGCCTTTCGAGCAGCCGGTTTGTTTGCCATACATTTCCGCCATGCACTCGTTCATGCCCATGCCGACGGCCAAGGCGTGGCCGTGGTCGCGATAGGCGGTGATGAAATGGTCGTCCGCGCCGCCGAGGGAAATCGTCCCGACGGCCACCGCTTCCTGGCCGATGTAGAGGTGGAGGAAGCCGCCGATTTTTCCGGCTTGGTAGTATTTCAGGCCTGCCTGCTCGAATCTGCGGATTCGAACCATTTGCGAGAAGAGCTCGATTTTCCGCTCGGTGGTGAGCGCTTGGTTGATGGGCGAGTTGGCGAAATCGAGTTTGGTGGAACTGGCGCTGGTCATGGTGCGTTGAGAAAATGGGAGACTGGGCGGATCGCTTACTTGGTGGCAAGAACGTCGCGTGCCGGAACGAAAAATTTAGGAATCCGGACTTGGGCGACTGCGAATATGGCGGTGAAGAGCAAGTTGGCGGCAGTCAGGTTCCGCAGGAAAACCCAGGAGGGGATTTGGCTGCCGACAGGGCCGACCCAGACGGATTGGTAGAAACCTCCGAGATTCTTGGCGTAGAGCGGGTCGGTGATCCAAGCGGCACCGCAGGTGATGAGGTGGAAGGCGAGGGCGGAGGCGGCGGAACCGAGAAGGAGGGTGGGAAGGCCTTGATTGGAGAGGGATTTGCCAATGAAGAAAATGGCGAGCAGGGCGAGGCTGGTGCTTGCGAAATCGAGTGGGTTGGCGGTGTGGCCGACGCCGAGCGGGAAAGTCACCGCCCACACGCCGAGCGGAATGGCAAACCCTCGCCAGCCGGGAGCGAGCAGGGCACCGCAGAAAAACAACGCGGCGAGAGGTTGAAAATTCGGCTGCGACTCGGGCAAGAGGCTTCCCAACACGCGGAATGCGATGATGAGCCCGATGATTAGGCAAAGTGGGAGATAGCGGTGCATGACGGTCGGAGAATTGTGGATTTTTGGGAGCGCGGCTAGATCAAAATCTTGATTTGAGCGAGGTTTTTTCATGCCCGAGATACCGTGCGATCTGTAGCTTCCAGAGATGGATTGGGACAACCTGGTGAAACCGGCCTGGCAGGCTCGTGAGTCGGCCTACGCGCCGTATTTTAAATTTCCGGTGGGAGCCGCCCTGCTCGCCCTGGACGGGAGGATTCTCTCCGGTTGCAACGTGGAGAATATTTCCTATGGCCTTGCCGAACGGGTCGCCATCGGTGCGGCGGTGGCAGCCGGGGTCCGAAAATTTCTAGCCGTGGCGGTGGTGGCGGACACGGTCGTTCCGACCTCGCCCTGCCGCGGCTGTCGTCAGGTTTTGACGGAGTTCGGTGTGCCGCTGGTCATCCTTGCGAACCGGAACGAGCGTGTGGAGTTCCTTTTGAAGGAGCTTTTGCTACGGGCGTCGGCAGGAATTCCCGATCGCCAGGAGTGAAATTGTTCCACGTGGAACGACGCTTTTTCCGAGCTTGAGCCCCGGCGGGGAATCTCTATCTTGCGCTTCCCGCGATGTTTCGATACCCCAAGTGCTACGATGTGATTGTGATCGGTGCTGGCCATGCCGGCGTCGAAGCCGCGATGGCGGCCGCCCGCCTCGGTGCTGAGGTGGCCGTGCTGACCCAGAATTTGGACACCATCGGCCAGATGTCGTGCAATCCGGCAATCGGCGGACTCGCCAAGGGCCATATGGTCCGCGAGATCGACGCTCTCGGTGGAATCATGGGCTTGAACACCGACGCTACCGGCATCCAGTGGCGGATGTTGAACGCCTCGAAAGGCCCGTCGGTGCGCGCACCCCGGGCGCAATGCGACAAGAAAGCTTACCAGTTCCGGATGAAGCGCGAAATCGAGGCGATGCCCGGCGTGGAGATTCACCAAGGCAACGTGGCGGACCTCCTGGTGGAGAACGACCGGATCACGGGCGTCACGACCTCGCTCGGAATGCAGATTTCCGGCAAGTCCGTCATCCTCAGCGCCGGGACTTTCATGGGCGGGCTGATGCACGTCGGCCTGAAAAATGAGAAAGGCGGCCGGATGGGGGACGCGACCTCGAATGTCTCTGAAGCACTGAAACGCCTCGGCTTCGAGGTCGAGCGTTTCAAAACCGGCACGCCCTGCCGTCTGAATGGCCGCTCCATCGATTTCTCCCGCTGCGAGCGGCAGGAGGGCGACACGCCCGTGCCGAAGTTCAGTTTCATGGCCAACACCCTGCAAAAAGGGAAAGACGACATCTTCACGCTCAACTCGTGGGGCGACCCGCTGTTCCACGTGGAACAAATGCCGTGCTGGATCACCTACACCAATCCCACGACCCACGCCATCATCGCCGCGAATCTCCACCAATCGCCGATGTATTGCGGAGTGATCGAGGGCGTCGGCCCACGCTACTGCCCGTCGATCGAGGACAAGATCGTGCGCTTTGCAGAAAAGGAACGTCACCAGGTATTCCTCGAACCGGAAGGCCGTCACACGCTGGAATACTACGTGAACGGCGTTTCCACCTCGCTGCCCTACGAGGTGCAGCTCGAATTCCTGCAATCCATCGTCGGTCTGGAGAAATGCGAGATTCTTCGCCCCGGCTACGCGGTTGAGTATGATTACTGCCCGCCCACCCAACTTCGATCCACCTTGGAAACCAAGCGGGTGGATGGCCTTTATTTCGCCGGGCAAATCAACGGCACCTCCGGTTACGAGGAAGCGGCGGGGCAGGGGCTCATCGCCGGAGCGAACGCGGCCCTCAAAGCGCTCGGAAAACCCGAGTTCATTCTCGGCCGCGACGAAGCCTATCTCGGCGTGATGGTGGACGACCTCGTCACCCGCGGCTGCACCGAGCCTTACCGCATGTTCACGAGTCGGGCGGAATACCGCTTGCTCCTCCGCCAGGACAACGCCGACATCCGCCTCACCCCGAAAGCCGCGGAAATCGGCCTGGCGAGAGGAGAGCGCGTCCGCAGGGTGCAGGAAAAACTCGTGGGTCTTGATAAAGCAGAGTCCTTCATTCGTCAGGCGGTGCATGAAGGTGTCAAGCTCGACCAATGGTTCCGCCGCAGTGAAAACTCATGGGAAACCTTGCCTGAATCGTTGCTCGCGGAGTTCCACCCGGACCTTTGGCCGTTGATCGAGACGAATTTCAAATACGAAGGCCACCTCGGCCGCCAGCAAATCCAGATCGACCGGATGTCGCGCCAGGAGGGAAAACGGCTACCCGAAGACCTCGATTATAAGACGATCCACGGCCTGAAAAAGGAAGCTCAAGTCCGTTTCACCGAAATCCGCCCAGCCACCCTCGGCCAAGCCGGCCGCATCCCCGGCATCACCCCTGCAGATCTGGCGATGCTGCTTGTCTGGCTCGAAAAACTCGGCCGCGAGGAAACTACCGCCGCCGTTGAGGAAGCATGATGCCTGAGATCGATCTTCCCATCCGCGCCGCGACGGAAACCGCCGCCGCACACGGGGTCATCCCGGACCGCTGCGATATCCTGCAAAATGGCAGCACGCTGGTTCGCCGGCTCTCGGAAACACTGGTCGCCCGGTCCGCACGAGCACCTGGGCTACAAGCTCAATTTCTGGCAATACGTCACCGCCATCGATTCCGAGGCGGATCCTGCTGCGGCCGGAACGACGCTTCATCACTGTCACGAAATCCTACGGTCTTTTACCGGTCCGCTTTCAGAGCTCGCCATCCTCACCGAGAGCCTGACCGTAATGGAAACCCTGGCGCGGCGCGGACTTTTCCTCCCGTCCACGCTGCGGTTGCTGGAGAAATATTCACCGTTGCCGCCGAATGGCAGCAGGTAGCGCTTACGGCCTGCGACGCCCAACTGACGGTCGTGCTGGGGACTAATCCGAGCCAAGCCGAAATGCGGGTGAAGGAATTGCTGGCCGAGCGACTCAAGGAGCGCGCGGGCATCGCCCTGACGGACTCAGCCGATCAGTCTAAGTTTCGTCTCGTGATCGGGACCGCGGCATCCAACGGCAAAATCAAGGTATTCGCCACCACTCACAAGGAGGTCGCAGCGCTGGGTGCGGACGGACATGTCATTGCGGTGTAACCGGGGAAAACGGAGCTATACATCGCGGGTCAAAATGACAGCCCTCGTCAAGCCGACGATGGAATTCGTCTGAAGGATTCTCCGAGACGCCTGTGCTTGTTGAACACGGTGGTGACGCTGATCTTAAATTGCGCACCCCCCCTATGGAATCGGGCTGTCAGCGAGCTGGGGGATTGGCGGGTGGCTCGACGTGCGGGCGGAGGCGCAAGATGACCTTGGAGTTGAGAGGGGGGAGTTTCTCGCCATCGGCCTGCCACATCCGCAGGCTGTCGGCCTGGTCGTGGACGCCCGGCAGGCAGAGCAGTTCGTCGCCGAAGGTGGCGATGGAGATCACGTTGCCGGTCTGGTCACAGAGGTAATCGCGCGGGCCTTTATTGTCCCCGTTGAGGACGGAGCCGGCAAACAGGAAGGTATGGGTTGGAAATTTCTCGCGCTTGGCACCTTCCGCAGGTTGGACTTCCGCTGTGTATCCGCCCTGCTCGGCCTGCGTGATGAAGTCGCTGATCGGGCGCTCCGTTTCCTTGCCCTTGGCATCCTTGATGAGTAGGAAAACGTCCACCTCGCCTCCTCTGGGCGGTAGCGACACGAAGCGCGTGCCTTCTCTATCGTACATCGCGGGATGTCCCGGTTTGGCGCGCAGCAGCAACAGGGCGGTGTGGATATGGCTGGGCTTGGCATCGACCGCGATGATCGCCTCGTGTTCCTTGCTGTCCTTGGTGCAGGCGATGAGTTCGAGCATACCCTTTACCAGGCAGACACGGGCATCGACGTCCACGGACCACTCCTCGACGTTGATTTTCACGCCGGGGATGACCAGCTTTTCGAGCGTGGCCCTGAGCTCGGGCGACAGCCTTTCCGCTGCCAGCGCCTTCTTGGCGTAGGCTCCCTGCGGATTTCCGGCAGCCGGATTTTCCTCGGCGGACAGGGCGAGAGTGATGGAAAGGAGGAGGCAGGCGAGGTTGCGAAGGATCATGGTGGGGAAATTGTTCGCACGTTCCGGCTTCAAAGGCAAGGCGCTGGGAGGAGGTTGTTGATGCGACCGGGAGCTCCCGACCCTGACAGAAAACCCCGGATGTCAGGCGGAAGCCCCTGAATCCATCCGCCGGATTCCCAACGGGTTTGCATCCTGAAGCTCAGCAGGTAGGGCGTCGTCCGGGAAGCTCTGCCAGGCGACCGGGCGGCAGAAGCGATAGATCGCCATGGTGCCGACGGAGGTGCTGCGTCCATCCGAGGTCGCCGGGAAAGGTCCACCGTGGACCATGCTGTTGCAGACTTCCACGCCGGTGGGAAAGCCGTTGAAGATGAGGCGGCCGGCGCGGTTCTGGAGGGCTTGGACGAGACTGGCGAGGGCGGCGAGTTCCTCGGTGGTCCCGTGGACGCTGGCGGTGAGCTGGCCTTCGAGCTTGGGAATGGAGGCTTCGATCTCAGCTAACGACCCGCGCACGATGAGGGTGGCGGGGCCGAACATTTCACCTTGCAGGGCTTCGTCTTTCAGGAAGTCGGCGATGGAAACCACGAACACTGCGGGCGCGCCCTGGCCGGGGCCGGCTTGGTTAGTGCTGCGGGCGAGAGTTTCCACTCCCGGCGTGGCGGCAAAGGTGGCGGTCGAGTCAGCGTAGGACTGGCAGATCGACGCGTTGAGCATCATGCCGGGAGCGCCGGCTTGGACGAGCGACTTGAGCTTCGTTAGAAAAGCGTCGCCCTTTTCTGCAGGCAGGAAGACGAGGCCCGGATTGGTGCAGAACTGGCCGACGCCGAGCGTAAGCGATCCAAAGAATGCTTCCGCCAGCGCTTCCTCGCCGCGATCGAGCGCGCCGGGAAGAATGACGACCGGGTTGACCGAGCTCATTTCCGCGTAAACGGGGATAGGCTGCGAGCGGCTGTTAGCAGCAGCCATCAGGGCGGTGCCGCCGGAGCGCGAGCCGGTGAATCCGACCGCCTGGGTGGCCGGATGCTTCACGACCGCCTGGCCGATGTTGCGTCCGCCGCCGTAAAGCAGCGAGAAAACGCCCTCCGGCATGCCGGTCGCGCGGGCGGCGCGGATCACGGCCGAGGCCACGATTTCCGCGACGCCGGGATGCGAGGCGTGGGCGATGACCACCACCGGACAGCCGGCGGCGAGGGCGGAGGCGGTGTCGCCACCTGCCACCGAGAAGGCGAGCGGGAAATTGCTGGCGCAGAAGACGGCCACCGGACCTAACGGGCGCAGCATCGAGCGCAGGTCCACTTTCGGGATCGGTTTCCTATCAGGATCGGCGCGCTCGATGCGGGCATCCACCCACGATCCTTCCTCGATCTGGCTGGCGAACATCCGGAGCTGGCCGGTGGTGCGGCCGGTCTCGCCGCGGAGGCGGGCTTCCGGCAGGCCGGTTTCCAGCTGGCCGCGTTCGACGATGTCCTCCACCGCCCCCTCGATCTCAGTGGCGATGGCGCGGAGCAAGCCCGCGCGGGCCACCCCTGATAGGACCGAGTAAGCCGGAAAGGCTGCGGCGGCGAGAACCATGGCGCGCTCTACTTCCTCCGGGGTTGCGGAACGGCAGGCGGGCTCCAGTAACAGCCCGGTGCCGGGCTGGACGCCGGAGGCGCAGGTTTCAGTGCCGGTGGAGCGGGAGTAGCCGATGAAGGAGGTGCCGAGGAGTGGAGTGGTCATGGGAGTATGGAAGAGAAGAAATAACAGGGGGCGAGACGCCCCCTGCAGGGTTTGGAGCAGGGATGCTCCAGCCACGGTCAGAGTGCCGGCGCGGTGGCCAGGGCTTTCTCGATGATGGCGGTGGCTTCGGCAAGCTCGGCGCCGACGAGTTCGAGACGCGGCGGGCGGACGCGGTTGTTGCCGAGCTTGCCACCGGTGGCGAGGTTCTGTTGGAGCTTGATGAGCTGGACGAACTTGACGACGGTGTCCATGCGGAGCATCGGCAGCATCCAGTGATAGATCGGCATTGCCTCCTCAATACGGCCGGTGGTGCCGAGTTCGAAAAGCTTCACGTTGTAGGCCGGGAAGGCGTCGCCCACGCCGGTGATCCAGAACTTCGCGCCCATGGCGAAGCCTTCGAGCGCGCAGTCGTCCACGCCCACGCCGAGAACGACACGGTCTCCGCAGACTTCGCGGATGCCGGCGATGCGGCGCGCGTCGGTGGAGGATTCTTTGACGGCTTCCACGTTCGGCAGCTCGTCGGCGAGCTCTTTGATGTGGGCCGGGATGAAGTCGGTTTTGTAGGCGACGGGATTGTTATAAATGATGCATGGCAGGTCGGTGGCACTGATGACGGCGGTCATGTGGGCCTTCATTTCGCGCCAGTCGGACGAGTAGAGATAGGGCGGCAGCACCATCAGGCCGCGGCAGCCGTTGTCCTTGGCGGCTTTGGCGAGATCGACGGCTTCCTTGGTAGAAAGCGCGGCGATGCCGGGAATGATCGGGGTGTCAGGCAAGGCGGCGACGTAGGTTTTCTGTAACGCGACCTTCTCGTCGAACGACAGCGTGGCACCCTCGCCGAGCGAGCCGTGGACGACGATGGCGGAGCAGCCGTGCTCGATGAGCCATTGGCCGTGCTCGGCCATGATGCCGTGGTCGATGCTGAGGTCTGCGTTGAACTGGGTCAGTGTGGCGGGCATGACGCCCTTCCATTGGATACTCATAGTGGTGTTGATGTTGGTTAGGAGAAGGTTAAAAACGAACGTGATATTAATTGTTAGATGAAGCCGGCTTTTGCGGTGTGAGTGCGAAAACCAACATCATGCAGAAGAACAAGGTGTTGAGAAGAAGGCCGACCGAGAAATGCAGGATGGTGGTGATTACCAGGATCACGGACAAGGGAATCAGAAACGCCTTCACCCAAAAGCTTCCCCGCGTGTTGAAGGAATGCCCGGGATTTTTTTCCGAAGCGGAAATGACGTGGTTGTATAGGAACAACGCGCACAACGACCCGAGGCCGATCGCGCCGAAAAGATACCAGAGCGAGTAGGGTTCGTAGGTATTCCAGAGCACCTGCCGGGCTTGGAATGAATTCATGCCCAGTTTTTCATGGAAGAACGGCAGCAGATCGGCTTTCGAAATCGCATCCACCTGCGCCTTGTCCAAATTCATTTTATCCACCAGATAGCGTCGGGCGAGGACCACCTTGTCGCAGTTGTTCTCGTAGTAGTGGCCGGCGATGATCGAGCCGATCGACGCGCCGATGCCGACGGTGAAGTTGGAGTAGCCCATGTACTGCCCTTTTTTGCCTTCCGGCGCGATGCGGGACAGGTAGCCCAGATTGCTGGGCGCGGCGGTCATCTCGCCGACTGAATACAAACCGATGCAGAGGAGGATCCACCAGCCGCTCATCGATCCGGTAAGACAGAAGATCGCGATGATCGTGAAGATAATGCCAGCGATGATGCCGGGGAGCGGCTTGAATTTGCCGGTGAAATAGCCCGCGACGAAGGCAAAGAGGCTGATTAGAAGCGCGTTGAAATTGAGAATCCACTCCTGAGGGAGATTGCCGTCTTGAACCACGGGCACGCGCGTCTCGCCAATGATACTTCTGAGGAAATTCGCGGCATCACGCGAGTCCACCCAGTCGTCGATGAAGTTCGGCAGGATATCAAAGAACTGCTGGTTCATGAGCCAGAATCCGCAGAAGGCGATGGTGTAGAAAAACAGCCTGGGTTCTAGCAGGCCGCGGACGGAATCCAGCAGCATCCGTCCGGGACCCGGCAGCTCGATGTCCTTGTGGTGTTTGTGAGCCGGTTCTTCAAAAAAGAACAGCGGGATGAAGTTGAGGGCGATCGCTCCCGAGCAGGCGAGGAAGACGTATTCGTAATCGAGGACGCGCAGGTATCCTGCCAGCAACGGTCCGACGAAACCGCCGATGTTGACCATCTGATAGAAAAGCCCCCAGCCGAGGGCGGTGGTTTTCTCGGTCACCCGGTTGGCGATGAGCCCCTGCACCCCGGGTTTGAAGATGGCCGTGCCCAAGGCGAGGAACAAAAGGCCGAGAGTGAAAATCTCGTAGGCGTGGTCGGCTTTCAGCGGGCGGGCTTCAGCCAGCGGCATGCCGCAAAGCATCTCAGACAGCGGAACCGTGAACCCCATGATCAGGTAACCGATGATCTTGAGGATCGTGGACGCCGCGATGTTGACCTTGTAGCCATAACGGTCGGCGAATCCTCCTGAGAGGATGGGCACGAAGGATTGAATCACGAGGGCGAAAGCGAAGATGTTCCCCTTTTCGATCTGCGTGAGTTCCGGCCCGCCCTTACCTAAGGAATCCACCATGAACACCGGCAGCATCACCCGCACGCCGTAGTAGGCGAAGCGTTCGATCAACTCCATCCAGTTGCACCACCAGTAGGTACCATCGAACGACTTGAGCTGCGCCATGAACGGCATTGGAGGGTCGCCGGAGGAGGAATCGGATTCTGGTTTCATGGATCGGGAAAATCAGGAGTTCGGGATTTGATAGACGCGCGCCGCGTTGCCGCCCCAGAAAGCAGCTTGTTCGGCGGGACCCAGGGATTTCGTGAGCTCGGCGCAGATTTTCGTCCATTCGGCGTGGCTGGAGCGGAGCAGGCAGACCGGCCAGTCGGAGCCGAACATCACGCGTTGCGGGCCGAAGGCTTCACACACCGTTTCGAAATACGGTCGTAACAAATCGATGTCCCATTGTTCGCCGCGCACTTCGGTGAGCATTCCGGAGACCTTGCAGCTGACGTTTTTGCGCTTGGCCAGCTCGTGGATGCCGGCGGCCCACTCGGAGTCGAAGTTTCCGGCTGCGATGCGCGGCTTGGCGATGTGATCGACGACAAACGGCTGGCAGGGATGCATGTCCGCGAACCGGATCGTCTGCGGCAGGTGCTTCCAGAAAATCAGGATGTCGTAAACGAGCCCGTATTTAGCGAGATTGCGGATGCCCTCATTGAAGTCGGGGCGGAGGATGAAGTCGTCGTCCGGCTCGTCATGCACGACGTGGCGCACGCCTGATAACTTCGGGTGCGCGGCGAACTTTTCAAGCCACGGTTCGCCGCCGTTCTCGCACAGTGGTACCCAGCCGACCACCGCCTTGATGCGCGGGTTGGCCTCGGCGATCGCGAGCAGGAAATCCGTTTCACCGGTCATCTGGCGGGCTTGGACGGCGACGCTGCCATCGATCCCGGATTCATCGAGCGCGGCGTTGAGATCGGCGGAAAGGAAGTCGCGGCGGATCGCGGCGTGGGCCTCGCCCATCCAGACGTAGTCGGTGTCGTTGATCGCCCAGAGGTGGTGGTGGCTGTCGATTTTCATGCTTCAAATCAGTTCACCTTGCCCCAGACGCGTTCCATTTCGGCGTAGGCGGCCCGGTCGTGCTGCCGGAGCTCGGCGCGCACGAACGGATAGAAATCATTGTGGTAGAGATAGGCCTCGGTGGCCTCTGCGAAGTATTCCTTGTGATTGGTGGTGGCGTAGTGCTTCGCCGTCTGGCCGGTGAAGAGCAGGGATTGTTCGTAGATGCCGGCTTTCATCGCGTCCTCGTAGGCCTTGATGATCCGCGGTTCGTCGAAGCTGAGGACCTGGTCGTGGTAGGCGTGGGCCAGTTCGTGGAGGATCACGGCGGGATGCTTGAGCATCTGCTGGCGCGAGAGCAGCTCGGCGGCATTAGGGATGTGGACTTTTTTCAAAAGCCTGGGATCGTAGCCGCGTGTGGTGAGCCAATCGAGGCCGGGATGATACTGCATGTTGCCCAGCTCCGGATGGGAATGTTCGATGAAGATTTCCAACTTGCGTAGGTCGGCGAGTTGTTTTTCCGGCATGAGGATGGCAAGGCGCTCCAGATGATTGGAAAGCATGCTGAGAGAGCGCGTGCCGAGTTCCTTGTATTCGCCGCCAACCAGCCGGGCATCGGCGTGGACCGTCCAGCCATGGACGTCGAGTTTGACGGTTTCCACCCAGCCGACTTTTTTGGGTGCGGATTTTTCGGTCTCCGCGACGGCGGCGAAGAGACCGACGAGCAGCAGACAGGGGAGGCCGAGTTTTTTGAACATGTTGGATGGATACGCGGTTATTTCTCCAATTTTTCGACTCCGGCGTCATAGTTCCATTGTTGGTCCATGACGGGGGCGAGAATTTTTTGCACTTCGGAGAGCAGGGAAGTGTCGTAGGGCTCGTCATACCACGCTAGATTCCGTTGCAACGAGCTGGTGCGGGCGGTGCTGAACATGGTGGTGTGGAACGGACTTTGCTGGCATGCGAACTGGAACGCGAGCTTGGCGATCGAGCCGCCCTGGCGTTCGCAAAACGCGGCGGCTTCGGCGAAAAGGGCGCGTTCCGCGGCGTTGGCGGGATGCCAGTCGGCAACCTTGCCGCCGGTGAGCAGTCCGCTGGCGAAGGGTGAGGCGTTGATCATGCCGATGTTTTTTTCGCGGCATGGCTCGACGAGTTCGAGCCCGCGCGTGTCGTTGAGGCAGTAATGATTGTGGGTGAGGATGGCATCGACGGGTGCCTCGGCGACGACCCGGTGCCACAGAGCCAGCGGATAGATGCCGGCGCTGACCGCACCGATGCGGCCTTCATTTTTGAGTGCCACCAGCGTGGGAAAACCTTCGGCAAAGGCGCTTTCGGTCTGCGCGCCGCCTTGATACTCGAAGTCGTGGAGATGGACGATGTCGATATGATCGACGCCGAGACGCTGCATGCTTTCCTCAAGCCCGGCGCGGATTCGGGATGACGAGTAATCGAGTTCGTCCGCGCCGTAGGTGCCGGGTGCGGTGTATTTGCCGGCCTTGGTGGAGAGGTAATAACGGTCGCGCGAAATTCCTTTGAGCGCCTTGCCGAGGACGGTCTCCGCCACGGTGCCGCCGTAAGCGGGGGCGACGTCGAAGTAGTTGATTCCGGCATCGAGTGCGGCGTGCACGGCGCGGATGCCGTCCGCTTCGTCGATGTCGCGAAACACCCCGCCAAGCGCGGAGGCTCCGAAGCTGAGGCGGGAGACGTTGAGTTCTGTTTTGCCAAGGATTGCGTAGTCCATAAATCAGGCGGGGTTGGAGATCTGCATTTTAAGGATGTTCTCGCCGGAGCCAGCTTCGACGACAGCTTCCGCTAGGTTCTCGAACGGATGAATTTTCGTGATCAGCGGCCGTGGGTCGATACGGCCGGAAACCACCATCTCGATCACGCGCTCGAAGACGTTGGCGAAGCGCCACGAGCCGATGTATTGGAGCTCGCGGGTGAGCAGCGCGTTGGCGGGGATCGCCGTGCCATCGGGCAGCGTGCCGACCTGCACCACCGTCGCGCCGGGCGCGCTGAGACGGATCGCCTGGCCGAGCGCTGCTGCGACTCCCGCCGCTTCAAAGACCACCTCGAAGCCGCCGGGAGCGAGCTTCGCGGCGTCCTCAGCCATCGTCGGGCTTGCTGGATCGAGCGTGCCGGTCGCGCCGTGGTCCTTGGCGAAGTTCCGTGCGAAGGGCTTGATGTCGGAAACGATTACCTTGCTGGCTCCGAAGGCGACGGCGACTAGCAAAATCATCTGTCCGATGGTGCCGCCGCCGGTGATGAGCACGGATTTCCCGCCCACTCCGCCGCTGCGCATCACCGCGTGCATCGCGACGCTCATCGGTTCTAGCAGCGCGCCCCATGCGTATTCGAAACCATCCGGCAGCGGCCAGCAGTTCGCGGCGGGCGCGGTGACGTATTCGGCATAACAGCCGTTGCTGGGCGGCGTCACGCTGGCGGAGCCGAAATAGACCATCTTCGGGCAAAGGTTGTAGCGGCCCTGGCGGCATTGTTTGCAACGGCCGCAGGCGCGCGATGGATCAACCGCGACCCGCGTGCCGATCGCCGGGCCTTCGACGCCCTCGCCGTGCGCGACGATTTCACCCGCGAACTCGTGGCCGAGGATGAACGGCCGGGTGGGGATGAAATTGCCGCATTGGCCGTGGGCGTAGTAGTGGAGGTCGCTGCCGCAAATGCCGGCCGCGCGCACCGCCACCAGCACTTCGCCCGGACCTGGAGCGGGGCGGTCGACTTGTTCTTTGCGGATGTCTTTGGCCCCGTGGAGAACGAAGGCCGTCATGGTTGCTTTGGCTGACATGATGTTTTGGCTGTTAGCGGAGGAACAGATAGAGCACGCACAACACGGCGAAGAGCAGCAGCGCGATCACCCGCGGGTCGCTCAAGCCCGTGATTTTTCCCTCGGTCAGCGCCTTCAGCGGACTACCCCAGCAGGCGTTCTCAAGTTGCTCCGCGGGCGGCGGCGGGCTGAGCAGGCTCACTACGACGTAAGTGACGATGCAAAACACGCACAGGATCGGCCCGGCGAGCATGAACGGGATTCCGAGTCCCTGCACCGGGTCGGTGACCAGTCCGCCGAAGCCGGCGGCGGGCTTGTCGAGGAAAAGCGCGCCGACGCTTTTCATGTCCATGATGAAATAGACCAGGCCGAGGAAGCAGCCGATCGCAAAGGTTGTTAGAGCGGCCTTGTTGTTGCCGCGTTTCCAGAAGACTCCCAGGACCAGCACGGTGGTGACCGCGGGGGCGAAGATCATCGGGATCTTGTTGATCGCTTCGAAAATGGTGCCGAACTGCCCGCCCTGAGTGGACCAGGCCATCGCCAGCACCATGATGACCCCAGTGCTGATTCGGCCGATTTTGACCTCCTTGGCATCGCCGAGGTCCGGGTTGATCCGCTTGACGATGTCCACCGAGATCAAGGTCGCGCAGCTGTTGAGCGCGGAGGCGATGGTGCTCATGAGTGCGGCCAGCAAGCCGGCCGTTAGAAAGCCCTTGAGGCCGACCGGGATCAGCAGATTGATCATGCTGGGCAGGGTGTTGTTATAGTCGGGAGTGCCGTCATCGAGCGAGGTGAGCGACATCGCGCCGTTCTTGATCAGGACGGAGGCGATCACACCCGGCAGGACCATGAGGAAGAGCGGGAGGATTTTCAGGAAGCCGGCGAACAGCGCGCCGTTTTGGCCGTCCTTCTCGCTGCGAGATCCGAGGACGCGTTGCACGATGGTTTGATCCGAGCACCAGTACCAGATGCCCAGCACCGGGTAGCCTAGCAGGATGGCGAGCCATGAATAGGGATTGAGATGGCCCTTGGCGTCGAAAATCGAGTGGATCATGCTCAGCTGGTTCGGCTCCAACTGCGCCTTGAACTCCGCATAACTGTGCACCTTGACCTCGGGGAGATAAAGAATTCCCAACACCGTGAGGAGAACCGCGCCGCCGAGCAGCAGGAAGGTCTGGATGGTCTCGGTGACTACCACCGCCTTCAGTCCGCCCAGCACGGTATAGATCACCGTGACGGCGGAAATGATCAGGATCGACCAGATCACCGGGATGCCAAGGAATGCTTCAAAAAGCTTGGCTCCGGCGAAGAGGCTGATCCCGATGTGAATCAAGAGCGCGCCAAAAATCGCGATCGCCGCGAGGAAGGTGCGGGCGGTGGGGCTGTAGCGGCGTTCGAGGAATTCCGGCAGCGTCGAAATTCCGCTACGGAAATAGAAGGGCGCGAAGAACAGCGCCAGGGCGATCAAGCAGAACGACGCCATCCACTCGAAATTGCCCATCACCAGCCCGATGCTGGAGCCGGCGGCGGCCAGACCGACGAGGTGGATCGTCGAGATGTTCGAGGCGAACATCGCGGAGCCGATCGTGAACCATCCCAGTGATTTGCCGGCGAGGAAATACTCCTTGCTGGTGGCTTGCTTCTTATATCCTGCGAAGACACCGATGGCGGTGATGCCGACCAGATAGGCGATGATGATGACCAGATCGAGTATGGAGATGTTCATTCAAGTGAGTTGTCGGTTGCGGCCCGACCCGCGCTCGGCGGTCGGAATCCAGGCACGGAAAATGACCGAGCCCGCCTCGCTTGGCATGCAACCAAATTGCGGCCGATCAGTCCAAATTGCGAACTGCGGCCGCCTGCTCGCGGAATTGTCGGGGGCTCATGCCAAAATGCGCGCGGAACGTCCGGAACAGGTGGTTCGGCCGGGTGTAGCCGGTTTTCACCGCGATATCGGTGACGCTCTCCTCGCCGCTTTTGAGCCGCTGGGCGACTGCCCTGAGCCGGGTGCGGCCCAGCTCTTGATTGATCCCGCGCCCGAGCTCGCGGCGGAACGCTTTCTCGAGCACCCTGCGGTTGACTCCCACCGCGGCCGCGACGTCGTCCACCGACAAGGCGCTCGTCGCGAACTGGTCCCAGATGAAGCGCAGCGCGCGGGCGACCCTCAGATCACCCACCGCCAGGATGTCGGTGCTGCGCCGGGCGGCAATCCCCTTCGGTGGCACCCGCTGAAGTTCGTCCGGCACCTGGCCGCCGTCCATCAGGTGGTCGAGCAAGGCCGCCGCCTCGTAGGCCAGTCCTTCCAAGTCATGGCGCACGCTGGAAAGCGGCGTGTTGATCGATTCGCAGAGCATCGCGTCGTTGTCCACACCGAGCACGGCGACCTCGTCGGGCACCACGATGCCGACCTGGTCGCAGGCGGCAATGATGTCCGCCGCCACGCAGTCGTTGTAGCAAAACACGGCGAGCGGTTTCGGCAGGCGGCCGAGTTCCTCCGAGACGATCCGGCGTCGCGCCGCCCAGTCCTGAGAGCCGTTCGGGCCGATTTCCCAATGGCGGGTCGGCAATTCCGACATCGACGCGCCGGCCTCGCTCAATCCTTGCTGGAAACCGTCCCGGCGTTCGCGGTTCGGCACGTCGTTCTGGAATGGCACCCACAGGAAGTGGCGGAATCCCCGCTCGACAAAATGCCCGGCGGCCAGGCGCCCGATCATGTGATTGTCGGCCTCCACCCGCGGCAGGTCGATGTCCGCGCGGACCAGCGAGATTTCCACTGCCGGGGCCGGGTTTGCCAGAATGAACTCCGCCAGATCGTTGCGGTTGCCGATGAACGAGAGAATCCCGTCGCCCTGCCAGCCGTGGGGCAGGCTGGCCGTGTAAATCATGTCGGTCACCAAGTGCCAGCCGTGCTCCCGCGCGTATCGCGCCGCCCCGACGTAAAACCCGTGATGGGTATCGGTCAGTGCCAACAGCACGGATTTTTGTTTCTTCGGCGGGGACATGAAAAAGATCGTTGAGTTGAAAAAACGAACGCCGGGAGCGCGTATGCAGGCGATTGAACGCCACCAACCACCGACTGGCAATTCGCGAAATGAACCATTTTCCCGCAAAAAGGTATATCCAAGGTAGGCTTCCGCAAGCGCAGCCTCATTCACTGCGCTGAGTTGGCCCTGCCCCCCCAAATCCACCGCCCGGTAACCACCATGCCCAATCACTCTTTCATCCGCTCCGCCGCCGGAGTCAGCCTACTCACCATCATGAACAGCCTCGCCCTTCCCATTCCCCTGCCCGTCCCCGAGCGCGGTTTTGTCAGCATCAAGCCCGCCAAAAACTGGGAGGAGGGACTCATCACCGCGAACGGCACCCTCGCCATCAACGCGCTCAGCCGCCCGCTCGACGAGCGCATCATTTTCAACCACGAGCGCCTGTTCATGCCGATGGGTGCTCCATTCGTGCCGAAGGATCAGTCCGCCCACCTGCCGGAAATCCGCAAGCTGATCGAGGAAGGGAAATATAAGGAAGCCGAGGTGCTGCAGTTCGAACTCTCCGGCCAGAAGGGCTTCATGTATCCGGACTTTTACGTCCCGGCCTTCGATCTAACGATCGACAGCGAGTCCCAAGGCGAGGTGCGCGATTACGCGCGTTCCGTGGATTTTCAAACCGGCGAGGCGGTCGTTCACTGGTCCGATGACCGCGGAGCCTTCGAGCGCCGGATGTTCGTTTCCCGCAAGGACGGCGTGGCGGTGATCCAGCTCACCGGCCCGAAACCCGGATCGCTTTCCTGCAAGCTGAAACTCGATATCCGCGAACCGAGCGATGAGTTCAACGACGACAGCGACATCGCCAAAAAATCCGACGAGATGTTCGAGGAGCACTTCGGCGACATCAAAAGCGGCGCGGACTCCGGTTCGCTCACCTTCAGCACGCGTTTCCTCAAATCCTATCCACGCAGCATCAAGGCGCTCGAAGGCCGCGCCCGCGTGGTGACCACCGGCGGCTCCACCGAGCCATCCGCCGACGGCACGCTCGCCATCAAGAATGCCGACATGGCCCTGATTTTCGTGGACATCCGGTTGCTGATGGATGCCGGGAAATCCGAACAAGACGCGCTCAAAACGAAACTTGCCGCTGTTTCCACCGACTACGCCGCCCTGTTGAAATCCCACGCCGCCATCCACGGCGGACTCTTCAACCGCATGAAGCTCGACCTCGGCGGCGGTGCCGACCACCAGAAAACCACCGAGCAGTTGATGGAGGAAAACACCTTTGAAAAAATCAACCTCGCGTGGCTGGAGAAACAGTTCGACGCCGGCCGTTATAACATCATCTGCGCCACCGGCGAACTGCCGCCGAACCTCCAAGGCGTGTGGGGCGGCACCTACGTCCCCGGCTGGGCCAGCGACTACACGCACAACGGCAACGTCCCTTCCGCCATCGCCTCGAACTGCATGGCCAACACGCCGGAGCTGTTGCTGCCATATATCAGTTACATCGAATCCCTCGTTCCCGACATGGAACTCAACGCCAAGCACCTCTTCGGCTGCCGCGGCGTCGTGCTGCCCTCGCGCACCTCCACCCACGGTTATAACAACGCACTCGCCGATAGTTTCGCCGGCGGCATGTGGGTGGCCGGAGCACCGTGGGCCGCACATTACTTCTATGACTACTACCTCTACACCGGCGACGAGAAATTCCTCGCCGAGCGCGCGCTGCCTTACATGGAAAAGGTCGCGTTGTTCTTCGAGGACTTCGTCTATGAAGGACCGGACGGGAAATACATCCTCTCGCCCGCCCAGTCGCCCGAGAACTGGCCCGCCGGGTCCGACTCGCAGGCGACCTTCAACGCCACCATGGACGTGGCCGCCGCCAAGGAGTTGTTAGCAAACACCATCACCGCCTCGCGCAAGCTCGGCAGGAACGCCGACAAGATCCCCGTCTGGGAGAAAATGCTTTCCAAGATGCCGGACTACGCCATCGCGGAAAACGGCATCATCAAGGAATGGCTCACGCCCAAGCTCGGCAACAACGACGCCCACCGCCACTCGTCCCAGCTCTATCCGCTCTACGACGGCCTTCCCGACGAGATCGCCAGCAGCCCGCAACTCCGCAGCGCGTTCATCAAGAGCGTCGAGGACAAACTCGAACGCTACTGGAAGGACAACAAGCGCGGCTTCATGTCGTTCGGCATCGTTCAACTTGGCCAGGTCTCCGCCAGCCTCGGCCACGGCGAGATCGTCCACCACTGTCTCAAGCATCTGGTCAACGGTTTCTGGCTCAACAACCTTGCCTCCATGCACAACCGCCGCTCGCTGTTCAACATGGACATTAGTGGCGGCCAGCCGTCCATCATCATCAAGGCGCTCGCCGATTCCTTCCCCGGAAAAGTCCGCCTGCTACCCGCGCTGCCGAAAGCCTGGGGCAAAGGCACCATCGAAGGCGTCCTCTGCCGCGGCGGGATCACCATCAACCGCCTGCACTGGGATGATGGCAAGGTGGAAGTCGAAATGACTACCGACAAAGCCCAGGAAATCACCCTCGTGCTCCCAAGCGTGATCGGCACGATCAAGGCCGAAGGCGCCACCGTCGCCGATGGCGCAAACTACAGCGAACGCAAACTCACCCTGCCCGTCGGGAAGAAAGTCTCGCTCTCGATCCAGTTGAAGTGAAGTCCATGCGCGGTCTTTTTCACCTTCGAGGCGCACTTCGCGGGTTTCCTGCGGGTGAAGCGGATAGAGTAATGCGCCAAGCTCGAGGGATTTGCTAGAAACTGTGTGGATGCCGAAGCTGGTCGCCTGATCGCGCGGCACCTTGAGGTCGATGATCGGGTTGGCCTGACGGTTCCACCAATCATTCACGCAGAGCGAGTCCCCGCCTTTGAGAAACGCCACCCGCACCGGAAATTCTGTTTGTTCCGCATGAGCCAGTGGAGCACTCGCAAGAGCAATCAGCCCACCAGGTGGGAGCGCATGATTGGTTTCGTGAAAAGCAGAATAACGGGTGTTATTTCGCGGCCGCCTTCAGTTCGTTGAAGCGCTCTCGCATCTCGGCGAGGCGCGCGGCGTGCTGCGGATCGCCGACCAGGTCGTTTTCCTCGAAGGGATCGGCTTCCACGTGGAAGAGTTGCTCCAGCTTGAAGTTCGGCCAGTAGAAATACTTCCAGTCCTTGCGCACCAGAGCCTCGGAGGCGGGAATCCTTTCCACGCTGCCGACGGAGGCGTGCTCGTAAAAGAACGCGTCGCGCCAGACAGGTTTTTTCGCTGCTAGATAGAGCGGCGCGATGTCGCGGCCCTGCATCGTGGCGGGCGCCTCGATGCCGGTGGCGGCGAGGATGCTCGGCGCGAGATCGACGTTGAGCGTGAAGTCGTCATTGGTGCCGCCGCGTTTGGACGGCTCCATGCGCGGGTCGCGCACGATGAGCGGCACCCGGATGCTTTCCTGGTGCGGATACCATTTGTCGGCGAGGCCGTGCTCGCCGTGGAAATAACCGTTGTCGCCGACGAAGATGACGAGCGTGTTGTCGAGCACGCCCTGCTTTTCCAACTCCTCGAGGAGGCGGCCGCAGGTGGCGTCCACCTCGGCGGCGAGGCGGTAGTAGTTTTTCATCATCTCCTGGTATTTCTCCGGCGTGTCGAAGCGCCAGCGCCAGCGGACGCGGCCCTCGTTTTTCTCGTTGGCGATGAAGGGCGGCAGCTTGCGGTAGGATTCCTCCGTCGCGGTTTTGGGCAGCGGGATGGCCACGTCCTGATAGAGCGCCATGCTTTCCGGTTGTGGCAGGTACTGCTTGGGATTGCTGTCCTCGGCGTGGGTGGCGATGAAGGCCAGCGTGAGACAGAACGGCTTGTCCGCGGGCCGCTGCTTGAGGAAATCCAGCGCGTCGTTCTCGTTCTTCTTGGTGACGTGGATCTGCGTGCCGTCGGGCTCCGTGATCCAGTGCTTGCCGGAATACGACCGGCCGAAGTCGAAGTTCTCTGCCGGAAACTTGCCGTTGTGCCACTTGCCGACGTGGCCGACGAAATAATTGTTGGCCCGCAGCAGGCCCGGATAGGTCTCTGCCCACGGGGTTTTAAAAGCCACGAAGCCCTTGTTTCCGTGTCGCGACATCCATTGTCCGGTGAACAGGCTCGCCCGGCTCACGCCACAGATCGAGGTGGTGACGCAATTTTGGGTGAAGCGGAAACCGTCGCCCGCGAGGCGGTCGAGGTTGGGCGTTTTCACCGCCGGATTGCCCGCGCAGCCCAGCGTGTCGAAGCGCCAGTCGTCGGCGTAGAGGACCAGGACGTTGAGAGGTTTCACCGCGCTGGCGGCATGGCCAAAACTCGTTAGGGCAAGGAGGAAGGTGAGGAGTTTTTTCATGAATCGCGGGATGGCCTGGGATTATCGTCCCTTGCTCACCACGAAACGGTAGCGACCGCCGCCAACTTTCACTCGAACCAATGAAGGTCCGGGCGGCAGGGCGGTGACGCCGACGGCCTCGGCGAGCGGGTGGCCGGATTCGGTGACCACGTCACCCGCAGCGGCGGGCAGCTCGATGGTGGCGGTGGCGTCCTGCGGAATGACGATTTGAAACTCGCTGCCGGTGGCGGTGACCGACCAGTTCGATTCGACCGGCCCACGGATCGTGCGGTGCGAGGATTTCACCCATTCCAGTCCCTTGGGGATCTGCGGGCGGATGAGGATGCGGTCGAAGCCGACCGCGTCGTCGGCCGCCTGGATGCCGCCGAGATGGCGGAAGAACCACGCCGAGATCGAGCCGAACATCGGGTGGTTGTGGGAGAAGGTGTTGTCGCTTTCCTTCCAGGTTTCCCACAAGGTGGTGGCGTCGTTTTCGAGCATCCAGCCCCATGAGGGGAAGGTCTTGCGGACCGCCAGCGCGTAGGCGAGGTCGTGGCGGCCTCGCTGCGAGAGCTGCTCTAGCAGGAACCGCGTGCCGTAGATGCCGGTGGTGAGGCTGGGGCCGTCCGCAGGCGCGGTGAGTGTGGCGACGAGGTTTTCAAACGCGGCCTTGCGGTCGGCTTCCGGCACGGCACCGAAACCGAGCGCGAGCAATTGTTCGGATTGTGATCCGTCGCCGATTTTTCCGGTTTGGGCGTCGAGAAATGTCTTCGCCCATGCGGCGGCGGATTCGTCCGCCATTTTCTCGAAACGCACGGCGTCCTTCTCGCCGCCGATGACGCGCGAGAGGCGCGCCATGCGGCGGGCGGTGTCGATGAACATCGGCGTGGTGACCACGGGGCCGGCGATCTTCGGCAGCGCCTCGTGATCGCCGAGGCCAGACACGACGAGTCCGCCCTTCTCACGCTTGGACGCTTCCAGGTCAAACCAACGGACCGCGGCGGGGAGTTGTTCCTCGATCAGCGATTTGTTTCCGTAGTGCTGATAGAGCTGCTCCAGCAGAAGCGGATGCGCCATCGCCCAGCCGACGCCGCAATACTGCACTCCGACGAAGGGCGCGGTGTCGGTGAAATTGCCATCCGGGCGGGCCGCATCGGAAAAGTCACGCACGGTCTTTGCGTAGAACCCGGACATGTCGAAATTCATCAGGAAGGCCTCGCTGGTGACGGCGATATCGCCGCCGTAGCCGAAGCGCTCGCGGTGCGGGCAGTCGGATTGCACGCTCACGACGTTGTTGCGGAAGGTGTTGCGGGTGATTTTCTGGATGCGGTTCAGGAGCTCGTTCGAGCAGGAGAAGGTTCCGGCGTCGGGCAGCTCGGAATGCAGCCGGATGCCGCAGATGTCCTCCAGCTTCGGAGTTTCTGGCAAACCGGTGATTTCCATGTAGCGGAACGCATGGAAGGTGAAATCCGGGCGGTAGGTTTCCCCCTCGCCGCCGCGAGCGATGTAAATGTCCTGCTGCCAGGCGATTTCCGGCGCGCCGGGCCCGCCGATCGGGTGCTCCTCGCCCTTGTCGTTTTTGCGTTTGCCTTTGATCTGGCCGCACACGCTGGTCATCGGATTGAGCGTGCCATCGGGATACAAGATCTCGCCGTAGCGCAGTACGACGCGCGTGCCTGCGGGGGCGTTCAGCTTGATTTCCGGCAGGCCGGTGAAGTTCGTGCCGAAATCCACGATGAACACGCCTTTGGCAGGCGAGGTGACGGCCACGGCCGGAATCGTTTCGGTGGCGCGCACCGGCGGCATCGCCAGTAGCGGCTTGAGCGGCTCTAACGAAGAATTGGTGACGCGCGCCGGCTTCCATGCGGAGGCGTTAAAGCCGGGCTTGTCCCAGCCGGGAATTTCCAAGCGGGCATCGCGTTCCTCCCCGAGGAAGACGCTGTTTCTAACGGTTGGTCCGCCGGTGGTGCTCCAGCCGGGGCCGGTGGTGACGATGGTGCGGGTGCCGTCCGGGTGCTCTGCGACGAGCAGCGCGATGGCGCGCGGGCGGCCGGTGGGCACGGTATCGCGGATGTTGCGGCCACCCCACATGCGGAGTGGCAGCGGGTTATACCAACCGTTGCCAAGAGTCAGGCCGAGGCAGTTCGCTCCTGACGCGAGTTCTCCGGTCACGTCGTGGGTGCGGAACAGGATTCGTTTGTCAAAGGCGGTCCACGGCGGATCGAGCACCTGGTCTTTCAGCGGTTTGCCGTTGAGGCTGGGCAAGGCGTATCCGAGCCCCGCGAGATGCAGGCGCGCGCGGACGACCGGCTTGGAAAGCGTGAATTCATGCCGCAACAACGGCGCGGGGTCGGGCTGGTAGAAGTCCTCGTCGCGGGTCGGAAGCGGTTTGCCGTCATCGATCCAGCGCGCGCCCTGCCAGTCGGCGGGGGACTGTGGCACGATTTCAAGAACGGCGGGATCGCTCCACGCGGACGGTTCGTCGCCCGCGCCCCAACTGCGGACTTTCCAATGATAGTTTCCACCAGGGGCGAGGGGAGTGCCGTTATATGCGACAGAAGGCCCGCGTCCGGCGGCCGTCTTGCCCGAGTCCCAGAGGTCGCCGCGATCCTTGGCGAGAAGATCCGCGCTGCTAGAGACGAGGATCTGCCAGGCCGACTGCGCCTGACCGCGATCCGAGGCTTCGACGCGCCATGACAGGCGCGGAGCGGAGGATGCCGCGAGAGGCTCGTGCAAGCCCTCGCAGCGGAGGTCCCGTGGAGCCAAAGGGGCGGCATGTGCCAGTGTGGCGGCGGCGAGGGTGAGAAGCAGCGTGCCGATGGATCCGGCTGGTCGGTGTGTGTTCATGTCGGGGTTGGTGCGGAGTGGGTGCATCTCAGTCGGGCGGAAAGTGATCAGGCTATTCAAATGGCGGCGCGTCTGTCTAAGCCGATTTGCGATAATCCACGAAATTTCCACGTCAAGGCCGCCCGATTCCCGATCCCGCTTGGAATCGGCTCGTGATCGGTCAAGCTGGGTTCCAGAAACTTCACGACCATGAGAGTGATCACCGCCGACCAAGTTCACGCCGCGCTGCGTTTTCCGGATTTCATCGACGCCCTGCACGAATCGTTCGCAGGCCGGCACACCATGCCGCCGCGGCAGGTGATGTTGCTGGACGAGGGCTCGGGCAGCCATGATGCCTTCGCGATGCTGCCATCCTGGAATGACGAGGTGATCGCGCTGAAGGCGTTCACGTATTTCCCGGAAAACCAGCCGCCGCACCGCACCTTGTATTCGCAAATTCTGGTGTTTGACCGTAGCTGCGGCGAGCCGCTGGCGCTGGTCGACGGCGTCAGCGTGACGTGCTGGCGGACGGCGGGAGTCTCGGCGCTGGCCTCGCGATTTCTTTCCCGAACGGACTCGGAGACGCTTCTTTTGTTAGGCACGGGGAAGCTGGCACCGTTCCTCATCCGCGCCCATGCGAGTATCCGGCCGCTGAGGAAAGTCCTCGTCTGGGGCCGCTCGCCGGACAAGGCCGGGGCTCTGGCAGAATCGATGGCGGCGGAAATGCCGGGGTTGGATTTCGAGGTGGTGACGGACCTCCCCGCCGCCTGCGGGCTGGCCGACGTCGTGGTCTGCGCCACCGGCAGCGCCGAAATCCTGGTGCGCGGGGAATGGATCAAACGCGGCACCCACACGGATTTCATCGGCAACCACCACGCCACCAAGCGCGAGTGCGACACCGCCATGGTGACGCAATCCCGGGTCTTCGTGGATACGCGTGCCAATTGTTTCAAGGAAGCGGGCGAGATCCTCGTGCCGGTGGCCGAGGGGGTGTTCTCGACGGATCAAGTGGCGGGGGAGTTGGCCGAACTCTGCCGGGGAAGCGTGCCCGCGCGGCGGAACCCGCAGGAAATCACGCTCTTCAAATCCGTCGGCTGTGCGCTCGGCGACCTGTGCGGGGCGGTGAGCACTTGGCGCGCTTCGCGGTAAGTTCCTCCCGCTCCCGTCCCTCTCTATCATCTCAGCGAGGATCCGAACGATAAGCGCGACGTGGCCGACCTGCATCCGGAGATCGTCTCCCGCCTGAAGGACCGGACCGAGGGTTGGCGGCGCGGTTTATCCGCTGCCAAGTGAGGCCGCCCTCACTTTTTCCTGAAGACGATCATGTGCTGTCTCGGCAGGGTGCCGATGGTCTCGACGTAGGCGAGTTGCGGGTGCGCAGTCATTTCCTTTTTCACCTGCACCTCGCTCATCTTGTGGACTTCCTTGATCGGCACTGCGGGGTCTTCCTTGCGATATTCCACGAAAACCATCCGGCCGCCCGTCTTCAACCCGCTGAGCATGTTGCGGATCATTTCAAAGGGGAAATCGAACTCATGATAGACATCGACCATGATCATGGTGTCACACGAGCCGGGCGGCAGTTTTGGGTCGGTGTTGGTGCCGAGCACCGGCCTGACCGTTTCGATTTTGAAGTGCGCCATGCGTTTCATTAGCAGATCGAGCATTTCCTGCTGGATCTCGACGCCGTGGATCACGCCGGTTTTGCCGATCTTGCGGGCGATCTTCCGACTGATGAATCCGGAGCCGCAGCCGATGTCGGCGACCGCCTCGCCTTCGCGCAGCTCGAGTGCTTCTACCAGCAGGTCGGTGCGCTCCTCGTCCTCGCGCTGCGGCCGCTCCAGCCAGTCCGCCGCCTGATGGCCCATGACATGGGCGATTTCACGGCCCATGAAAAACTTGCCGATGCCATGGCCGTCATGTTCGGTCCGGGTTTCATAAAGCGGTATCGGCTCTTCCGCCCGGGCGGCGGCGATGGGCGCGGCTAAAAGCAGGAGGAGCCAGAGGCGGGGTTTCATGGAACTTTGCGGTTAGGGGTGTCGACGGTGCCGACGGGGTGCTTGTGGGCGAGGATTTCGGCGTTGCGCTTTTCAGCTTCGTCCTCGAGCCGGGCGACGACGTCCGGATGAGCGCTGGCGACGCCGGTGGTTTCTCCGGGATCGGTCTTAAGTTTGTAAAGGGTGCCTTGGGCGACGGTTGCGACCATTCACCCTTTACCGGCGGCAGCCTCGGATTCTTTCTTTCCGGCAGGGCGAAATCCCCGAAAGCGGCAGTAAAACCAGCCCTGATGATTAGAAACCGTTTTATCTGCTGCATTTCGTTGGCACTGACGGCGGGAGTCGCTGCGGAACCCCTCGGTTTCAACCGCGACGTCCGGCCTATCCTGTCCAAGACCTGCTACGCCTGCCACGGACCAGACGCCGCCCACGGCCGCAAGGCCGGGCTGCGACTCGACGTGCGCGAGGACGCTCTCCAAGGCGGCGAGTCGGGGGAAACCGGCCATCATCCCCGCCGCCCCACCTGCCGAACAAGCCGCCTGGACCCAGCTCGCCTCCATACTCTTCAATCTATCCGAGACGATCACTAGAAGATAAACCGCAAGCCGCAAAGGTCGCAAAGGGACGCAAAGCCACCCGCGATCCAAATTCAAAATCTAAAATTCCAAAAAAGGATGGATTGGCGAACCGCGCGGCGTAACACTTGAACAAGCCATGAAGCACTATCATTCCATTCAGATCTCCCGCCGTTCGTTCATGCGTCGCACGATGGCGACCGCCGCCGCGACCGGCTTGCCCCTCTGGTTCGTCGAGCGGCAACTGGCGCACGCTGAGGAAACCGCCGCCCCCGTGAAACCCCTTTCGCCTAACGACCGTCCGGGTTACGCGCTCATCGGCTGCGGCGGCATGGGATCCGGGGACGCGGGGAATGCCAGGCGTTTCGGCGATCTTCTGGCCGTCTGCGATGTGGACCGCTCGCATGTGGACCGTGCCGTCGGGAGACTCACCCCGGAGGGCAAAAAGCTCGACACCTATTCGGATTTCCGCAAGCTGCTAGAGCGTGACGACATCCACGCGATCATCAACGGCACGCCGGACCACTGGCACAGCCTGGTCAACATCGCGGCCGCCAAGGCCGGCAAGGACATCTATTCGGAAAAACCGCTGACGCTCACCATCGACGAAGGCAAGCACGTGGTCCGCGCCGTGCGCCAGCACAAGGTGGTCCTGCAGACCGGCACCCAGCAGCGCAGCAGCCAGCGCTTCCGCATGGCCTGTGAACTGGTCCGCAACGGCCGGATCGGCAAACTCAAGGAGGTTTCAGTTTGGCTGCCCGCCGGCCTTCGCGGCGGCCCGTTCGGCCCGCAACCGGTGCCCGCCGGGTTGGACTGGGATTTCTGGCAGGGCCAGGCCGCGGCTGCGGAATACCGGCCGGAACGCTGCCACGTCAGCTTCCGCAACTGGTATGATTACTCGGGAGGCACCATGACTGACTGGGGCGCGCACCACATGGACATCGGCTACTGGGCTGTCGGCCTGCCCGCCCCAACGCAAATCGAAAGCAAAGCGCTCACCGAGCCGATCCCGGGCGGCTACACTGCGATCAGCGATTACGAGGTGAAATTCACCTATCCCAACGGCGTGATCTTCAACGTGCGGACCACCCCGGACGACAGCCCATTCGGCGTGGTGATCAAGGCGGACGGCCAGCGCAACGGCATTCGCTTCGAGGGCAGTGACGGCTGGATCTGGGTGAACCGCGATGAAATCAAGGCCAACGACCGCGAACTGCTAGCCAAGCCGCTCGCCGACGACGCCGAGCGCCTCTACTTCAGCAACGACCACATGGGCAATTTCTTCGAATGCATGCGGACCCGCAAGGACCCGGTCTGCGATGTCGAGGTCGGCCACCGCTCGGCCACGGTCTGTCACCTGGGCGCGATCTCGTTGCGGACCAAGCGCAGCCTGACATGGGATCCGGAAAAGGAATTCTTCACCGGCGAGCACGCGGACGAAGCCAACCGCCACGTCGCGCGCGAGATGCGCAAGCCCTACGACTACGATTTCGTAGCCTGATTTCGTTGGGGCGAAAACTGAATCCATCACCATGATTGTAAGTATATTCAACGATGTGATAGGCCCCGTGATGCGCGGGCCGTCGAGTTCTCATTGCGCCGCGGCGTTGCGGATCGGCAGGCTGGCGCTTGACCTGATGGATGGGAATTTCAAGCAGGTGCTGGTGGAGTTCGACCGCAACGGCTCTCTGCCCAACACGCACGACACCCAAGGCTCGGACATGGGGCTTTTCGGCGGCCTGATGGGCTGGGACGCGGCCGATCCGCGGCTGCCCGGCTCGCCCCGGGCCTTGCGGGATTCCGGCGTCAGCATCGCCATCGAGACCGTGGATGCCGGCGATCCACATCCTAACACTTATCGTTTGACGCTGTGCTCAGCCAACGGGACCCACACCATCCATGCCATTTCCACCGGCGGCGGGATGATGGAAGTCATCGAGCTCGATGGCTTCGGGGTTTCGATGTTCGGCGATTGTTTCGAGACGCTGTTATGGGTTCGTGGGGATGCGGGAAACGTGGTCGCGGCATTGAAAGCCACCATCGGGGAAGGGGAGGTTCTGCTGCATCAGGCCGATGGCAGGCAGTTGGTCGAGGTCAAGGCCCCGAAATTTGTCAGTAACGGCGTCATCGCCGGCTTGGACGGCATTGAATCCGTCAAGCGGCTGGCCCCCGTGCTGCCGGTCTTGTCCCGCACGGACACTCGGGTGCCCTTCGGAACTTGTGCGGAGATGCTTGAGCACGACGCGGGACGCGGCACTCCCTTGTGGCGGCTTGCCGTGCAATATGAAATGGCGCGCGGCGGCTTGAGCGAGGCGGAAGTGATCGCGAAAATGCTGGAGATCGTCCGCATCCTGAGGAAGTCCATCGCCGAGGGCATCGCGGGAACTCAATACGATGACCGCGTGCTGGGCCACCAGTGCGGCCGTTTCGACGAAATGATGCGAAGCGGAAGTCTGCTAGATGGGGGCGCGCTGAACCGGATCATTCTTTACGTCACCTCGCTGATGGAGGTGAAGAGCTCGATGGGCGTGATCGTCGCAGCCCCGACGGCTGGTGCCTGCGCGGCTCTACCCGGCGCGGTGATCGCGATGGCGGAGAGCATGAATCTCGATGAGGAGGCGATGGCCAAGGCCCTGCTCGCCAGCGGCCTGATCGGCGTATTCATCGCCACGCGCTGGACTTTCGCAGCGGAAGTCGGCGGTTGTCAGGCCGAGGGCGGCTCCGCAGCCAGCATGGCAGGGGCCGCCCTGGTCACCCTTGCCGGTGGAACCCTCGCGCAATCGGTCGCTGCCGCTTCCATGGCCATGCAAAGCATGATCGGCCTGATCTGCGATCCGATCGCCAACCGGGTGGAGGCACCCTGCCTCGGCAAGAACGTGATGGCCGCCGCCAACGCCTTGTCCTGCGCGAACATGGCGCTCGCCGGTTACGATCCTGTGATTCCGTTGGACGAAGTCATTGAGACCGCGAAACAGGTGGCTAAGCAGATGCCGCGCGAAGTGCGCTGCACCAATCTCGGCGGGCTTTCGATCACTCCCACCGCCATCGCGTTGGAAGCAAAACTCGCCGCGAAGCGCACCACCAGTTGCGGGAGCGGTTGCGGGTGTGGCTGATGAAGCCTCAATTTATCTTATAATCCGCAGTTGGTAGAAAATCCCAGAATGCCCACGGCTCATCGAGCAGAACCCGACCACCTGCTCGCTCAACGCGCTCTCGCTGCTTGCCAGCGGCAAGCGGGATCGTCTCCCGCTGGTCAGAAAAGAGGCCGAATGGGCGTCCGGTTATTCCACCAGCGCGATGCAAACCTGGTATTACGCCTACATCATCATGCTACTCTCCGAATACAAGATCGCGACCGGCGACGCGTCTCTTCAGTGCCTCCCACTCGGCTTCGGTGGCGGGTCCCAGTTGGTTTTCCATCAGGATCTTCCAGCCGTCCTGCCTTTTCACCAGCAGGGCTTCGAGGTGGATATAATCCTTATTGATCAATCCGCCGGGCGTCTGCGAAGTGTAGCAGAAAATGCCGGTTTCGTGCGCGGTCGTGGCGTCGCCGCAGCGTCTTGAAAACCGGAACTCCACGCTGGCCTTGACCTTGCCGGCGCGGGTATCGGTGAAGTCCTGCTGCCACCGCGCCAGGGCTTTGCTTAGCGGCTGGCTGGTCTGCTTGCTGCCACTAACAAGCACGCCCTCGGCGTGGCAGGTCGCGGTGTAGGCTTCGAAATCCCCTTCGTTCACCGCGCGGGAAACCACGGCCCAGTAAGCGTCGAGCTCCGCGCGGCGGGCCTCGGCACCCGCATCGATGGGAGTGACGCGGAAAGCGCGGATGGCGATCGGCCCGTGGTCGCCTTGGATGGCGATGGGGCCCTTGCTCGTCTCGCCCTCCAGCGGGGACGAGCGGGTGGGTCCGGTGGTCGTGGCGTTTTCCTGCACCAGTACCCCGTTCACGAGAACCTTCGCGAAGGTGGCGTCCGTTAGTTTTTTCCCGGTGTCATCGAAGCGCGGCGCGCGGAACGTGATGTCGAGCGTCTGCCACTCGCCGGGAGCCTTGGCGGCGTTGGCCTTCGGCGCGGTGCCTTCAAAGCCCTGCTTTCCCTTTGGCCCAGACGGGTCATAGCGTTCATAAATCCCGCCGAGGTCGTCGCAAGCCGCCTTGGTTTTGCCGAAGCTGTCGAGGATCTGCACCTCGTAGCGGCCCATCAGATAGACGCCCGAGTTCGAGCCCCTGGGGACCATGAACTCAAGCTCGACGCGGACATCGCCATACTCGTCCTTGGTGATCAGATAGGGAATCCGTGTGTCTTTACTCGCTCCATTGACCACGATCCGGCCCTCGCCGCCGACTTGAAACTCGCTCTTGTCGGGCACGGCGGCGACCTCCCCCGCCCCGCGCCAATGTTCGACCGGGCGGAACGCGTCGAGAGCGCCGTCGCGCGGCAGGTCCTGCGCGTGCGCAAGCGCCGGGAAAATAGTTAGGACTGCGGTCGCGGCCACCAGCGGGAGGCGGATCAAGGTGTGGGATTTCATGATGTCGGGCGTGGACTGGCCTTTCGCGTTTCTTCGGCATTTGCTCCCGGCGGTATGCGCCACCTTTGGGGAGGACTTGCCGCTTCAGCTCTCGAAGTAGGTGTAGCCTGAAAGTCCCTCGCGGAAGAGGTCGAGGATCTCGCGGCGCTCTTTCGGCGAGATGCGGCCTTCGGCGACGGCCTTTTCCGCGAAGTTGCGGAAGCGGGTGACGAGTTCCTTGGGATCGAACTCCACGTAGCTGAGCACGTCGGCCACGGTGTCGCCCTCGACTTCGTGGGTGTAAACCGGTTTGCCCTTTTCCAAGTGCACGCCGACGACGTTGGTGTCGCCGAGCAGGTTGTGGAGGTCGCCGAGGGTTTCCTGATAGGCTCCGACGAGGAACACGGCGAGGTAGTAGGGCTCGCCTTGTTTGAAATCGTGGAGCGGGAGGATTTTCGCGACGTCTTCCTTGTCGATGAAGCGGTCGATCTTGCCGTCGCAGTCGCAAGTGATGTCGGCGAGCACGGCGCGGTGGCGGGGCTTTTCGTCCAAGCGGTGGATCGGCATGACCGGGAAGACCTGGTCGATCGCCCACGAGTCCGGCAGCGATTGGAAGAGCGAGAAGTTGCCGTAGTAGAAATCGACGAGGGTGGACGACAGCTCGCGGAGGTCTTCCGGGATGTCGTCGAGCTCGGCGATGAGGTTGGAAATGCGGGTGAGGATGTGCCAGAACCAAGCCTCGGCGAGGCCGCGTTCGCGGAGGGTGGCGGCACCGTAGAAGAACTGGGCGCGCATCTGGTCGCGGTAATACATCGCGTCGTTGAAGCACTCCTGGAGGTTCTTCTTATGGATGACCTTGTTGACCTCGATGATGTTCATGAGGTTCTGCGGGGCGTTCTCCGGGATCGGCGGGGCCTCCTCGCTGGTCTGGGCGCTGGTGACGTCGAGGATGTTAAATACTAACACCGAGTAGTAGGCGACGACCGCGCGGCCGGACTCGGAGATGAGGTTCGGGTGGGCGACGCCGGCCTTGTCGCAAATCTGCGAGATAACCTCGACGATGTCGGTGCAGTATTCCGCGACCGAGTAGTTGCAGGACGAGTGGAAATTGGTGTGCGAGCCGTCGTAATCGACGGCCATGCCGCCGCCGATGTCGAGCACGCCCATCGGCGCGCCTTCCTTGACGAGGTCGCAATACATGCGGACGGCCTCGGTGGCACCCTCACGGATGGCGGCGATGTTAGGAATCTGCGAGCCCTGGTGGTAGTGCAGCATTTTCAGGCAGCCGATGTAGCCGGCCTCCTTGAGCTGATCGACCACGGCGATGACCTGCGAGGCGTTGAGGCCGAAGACCGACTTGTCGCCGGCGCTGTCCTGCCAGTGGCCGGAGCCCTTGGTGGAAAGGCGGACGCGGACGCCGAGATTGGGGAGGACGCCGATTTTCCGCGAGCGTTCGAGGATGAGGTCGAGCTCGCTGGGCATTTCCAGGACGAGCATGACGCGGAGGCCCATTTTCTGAGCCTGGAGGGCGAGGTCGATGAACTCCTCGTCCTTGTAGCCGTTGCAAACGAGGTAGGCCTCGGGATCGTGCATGTGGGCGAGCGCGGCGATGAGCTCGGGCTTGGAGCCGGCTTCGAGGCCGTAGTGGTATTTTTTCCCGAATTCGGCGATTTCCTCGATGACTTGGCGCTGCTGGTTGACCTTGATCGGATAGACGCCGCGGTATTCGCCGCGGTATTTGGTTTCCTTGATCGCCTTGTTGAAAGACTCGTTGATTTCCGCGATGCGGGAGTGGAGGAGATCGCGGAAACGGAGGAGTACGGGCAGGTGGGTGCCGCGGTCGCGGAGGCCGTCGATGACTTCGAAGAGCGAGACCTCGGCCTGGGCTTCATCGTCTTCGAGACGAACAGTGACATGGCCGCTTTTGTTGACGCCGAAGAAATTATGGCCCCAGGTCTCTACGCCGTAGAGCTCGGCGGATTTCTCGGGCGTCCAGGCGTTTTCGGATTTACGCTTGGCTGGCTTGGTCGGTGCAGCGGTGATGGCAGGAGGAGTCATGGAGAGAGACAGGGGGCTTGGATTCGTTAGGGGGCCGGAGGTTTCCAGCCGGGAAACTCGGCCTCGAGTTTCTGGCGGTATTTTTCAGCTTCGGCGCGGTCGCCTTGTTGCTCAAGCGCCTGAATGAGTTTCCAAAGCGCGAGGGGCTTGAGCTCCTTGTCGTCGTGGAACTCGACGACGATGAGGTATTTTCCGGCGGCGGTCTTGGCGTCGCCGGCCGCGAGTTCGAGGTCGCCGACGAGGATATTGAGTCCGGCGCTGGTGTGGCCTTGCGGGTGGAGGGCGAGCGCCTCGTCGGCCGCCTTGCGGGCTTCCTCGGGGCGCTTGAGCGCAAGCAGCGCGCGGCCTCGGTCGAGCAGTCCGTCGGCTTTCCAGCCGGGGTTGTCCTCGACGGCGAGCAGGTTGTCAGCCGCGAGGAGTGCGCCCTCGGGATCGGCGGATCCGAGGCGGGCCTTGCCGAGGTAGCGCCAGACTTCCTTGGGAGTTTCGCGGGGTTCCTCGGGGCTGGAAACCAGGGCGAGCGACTTGGCGGCGGAGGTGTAATCACCGGCGTTGTAGGATTGCATGCCGGACCACTGGATCGCCTGGTCCGGGATGTCCGCTTCGTATTTCCCCTGGATGGCGAGGTTGATCTCGGCGGCGAGGTTCAAAGGATCCTGGGAGGCGAAGTAGCCGAGAGTTAGAAGGAGTCCGGCGTGTTTGGCATAAGCATCCGGGCGGAGGGTGCGGGCGGCTTCGAGGTAGGGGACGGCGTCCTTGGCGACGTTGGTTTTCACCAGTCCCCAGCCGATCCAGTAGTTGGCCTCGGCCTGCAGGTTGTCGCTGAGGTTTTTGACGTTTTTCAGGAGTCCCTGATAGCGGAGAATCATGTCCGGGATGTTGTTCTCTGCGCGGCGCAGGCGGGCGGACTCGAGCCAGCCGAACGAGTTGAGATCCTCCGGGACGCCGGCGGCGGTCAGGCGGTCGTAATCCGCGATGGCTTTCGCGGGCTCGGCGCTCTCGGCGTAGGCCTTGGCGCGCTTGGCGATGGCGGAGGGCACCCGGGGGTCGGTGGGATATTTGTTGATGAACTCGCCGAACGAGCGGATCGCGCCTTGGGCATCGCCGGCTTCGGAGAGGCACCAGCCGCGCTGATAGAGAAGGCCGGGGCGGTTTTTCTCGCTGATGACGGAGGCGTTGATCTCGCTGTAAACCTTGGCGGCACCGGCGATGTCCTTGTTCGAGAACAGGGTTTCCGCCTTCATCATGAGGGCGGTGTGGATGCGCGGGTCTAGCGGGCGGGACTTGCTGTAGAGCTGCAGGAACGCGTCCACCTGGTCGGGCAGGTGACGGCCTTCGATTTGGAAAAAGCAAAGCAACCGGTAGTAGGAGGCCTGGAATGCGGTGTCCGTCTCGGGCCTGACCAGTTTCTCGACGTCGCGGAAAAGCTGGAGCCCCTCGCTCGGCAGCTTGAGACGCATGTAGGCGCGGCCGGCGATCATCAGGCGATCGGCTTCCTTTTCACCGAGTGCCTTGGCGGTGCTGCGGCGGAAGATGTCGATGACCTCGCGGTATTCTTTCTTGGCGAACAAATTGGCCATCAGCGCGGTCTGGGCGTCCGGGCTGAAATCTTCCATTCCGGGCGTGCGGAGGATGAGCTGGAGGTATTTGTCGGCGATGTCGGTCTTGCCGAGTTTGGTGGCGGTGAGGGAAGCGTGCAGCGCCGCCTCGCCGCGGATTTTGGCGGAGTGGGGGGTGCGGATGACCTCCTCGAAGAGGGCGAGGGCTTCCTCT
Organism: Akkermansiaceae bacterium; assembly: GCA_947462535.1. GTDB lineage: Bacteria > Verrucomicrobiota > Verrucomicrobiia > Verrucomicrobiales > Akkermansiaceae > Luteolibacter. The sequence continues at coordinate 118,586 of CANHPN010000002.1, forward strand.
CCCTTGCCGGTTTTCAGTGACAGATGGCCGAGTGCGACCTTCGCCTGGGCCACATACAAGCCGCCGGCGGGGTCCTCGGTGATTTTCCTGAACGCGCTGATGGCTTCGCGGTCGCGGCCGAGGAGCCGGTAACAGTTTCCCGCGAGGTAGGTGCCGCGCACCCGTTCCTCGGGTTTGGCGGCATTCGCGGCGAAGCGCTCGAACATGGGCGCGGCGAGGGCGTATTCCGACTTGTTATAATGGTCGGCGGCGAGCGTGTAGGCGGCGGCGGCGGCCCACTTGCCCTTGCCGTAGCGGTTCAACAAGGTGCTGAAGCAGCGTTTCCCGTCATCGACCTGACCGGACTGGTAGTAGCTGTTTCCCAGGTACCACCAGGCCATCTCGGCGTTCGGATGATTTGGAAACGAGCCGAGGTAGTCGGCGAAAATCTGCGCGGCCCGCTGGAAATAAGCGAGGCGGCTGTCCTGGGTGGTGCTGGCTTGGGCGGAGTCGTAGAGGTTTTTTCCGCGCAGGAAGAAATCATTCGAGGCGTCCGGGCTTAGCGCCGGATCGACGGCCTCAGCCCGGGGAATCTGGGCGATCACCGGGCTGGAAACGAGGATGAGAAGTGCGAGCGCGCGTTTCAAGATGCGGGGAGCGTTGTCCGTTTGAGGGCGTTTTCCAAGTGAGTCACTTGGTGGGTTCCGGGCGTTGTGTTGCGAAGGAAATGTTCCAAATCCCGGCTTTCTGGCAGGTGTCGATCACTTCGACGATGCGTTGGTAGGCGACGCCGCCGTCGCCGCGGATCCGCACGGGCTGGTTCTTGAACTGTTTGGCGATGGTGGAAAGCTTGTCGAACAACTGCTGCCGGTCCACGGCGAGGCTCTCGACGCGGATCACTCCGTCGGCGAGCACGTTGATGATGATTTCCCCGCGCACGCGTTCGGGTTCCGCGCCTTCCTGGGCGGTGGGGACGGAGACGTTGAGCTCGGTCTCGGATTTGCTGAACTGCCAGCTGATGATGAAAAAGCTCAGCAGCAACAGCAGGATGTCGATCATCGGTGCCAACTGGATGGCAATCGCTGGTGGCTGGCGATTGGAGAATTTCATCCCTTTTTCAGTTAGATTCCGTGAAGGTCGGGACGCTCGGCGGAGAGCGGGGAGGCGACGGGCATGGCGTAGTCCTCGCGGGTTCGCTGCGCCGGATTGGCGTAGGACTTGGCGGGCTGGTGCTCGAGCTGCGCCTGGAGAAGGATGACGAAGTGGGTGCAGGCGGCTTCGAGTTCCGAGACGTATTTATGCACCCGGCCGCGGAAGATCGAGTAGAAGGCGAGTGCCGGAATGCTGATGGCGAGCCCGCCAGCGGTGGCAATGAGCGCTTTGGAAACGCCCTCGGCCAGGCCCATCTCACGCACGCCCTGGACCTGGCCGGAGTAGATCTGCATGAAGGCCTCGATCATCCCGAACACGGTTCCTAGCAGGCCGACCATCGGGGCGATCGCGCCGATGTCTGCGAGGTAGGTGATGCGGGAGGTGAGCGTGCCGGCTTGGTGGGAGCCCTCGGTCTGGGCGATTTCACGGATGTTTTCAAACGCGGTGCCCGGATTGGCGGCCATGAAATCGAAGGTCTTCTGGGTGACGCGGGCCATGCACTCGTTGCGGCGGTGGCTGAGGGATGTCAGCCCGAGGAAGTCGCGCTTGTGGATCATCGACTCGACGCTGTTCATGAACCGGTCGCTTACGATGGCATTGCGGCGGATGGTGAGGAGGAAGATGAGGATCAACAGGACGGTGATGACCGACATCACGCCGAGCGGGTACATCATGATGCCGCCCTTCGCGAGGATTTCGAGGAAGTTCATTTCCTGGTCTGGCGGGACCGGAGATTCCGCAGCGGCGGAGGCGACGAGTGCGGAGAGTAAAAAAACCGCGACTGAAAAATGGCAGCACTTCATGAAGATGACGGGAGTTTATCGATGCGTGGAGCGAACGCAAGCCCGGGAGGGCCTGAGTCCGTATTACGCGGGGAATTTCGCGCTCCTTGCATTGTCGGAGCAACTCCGTGGATCCGGGGGAGGCCCTCAGATGCCTGTTCTCCCCTTGGATCCGCCGCCGGTGGAGTTGAGGAAGCGGTAATAGACTTCGAGCATCAGGATGCAGAGGGTGTTACGATAAACCGCATTTCCGGGAGATTGGCCGTGACCGACGAACTTGGGAGCTTTCCATGAACCATCCGGGTTCTGGTTGTTGAGGAGCTGGTCGCGGAAGAGGTCGTTGTAGAACTTCCAATAGCTTCCGCCCGCCTGCATCATGGCTTGGGAGGCGTAATAATGGCTGTAAAGATCGGAGTCCTCGGTATTCCAATCCAGTTTGAAGTTTTCCTTGATGTATTTGACGCCGTTGCGGGCCTCGGAAGACTTGCCCTTGTCCCACATCTGGAAGCAAAGGGCACCCACGCCGGTCAGTCCGAAAACCTTACCCCGGCTGCCCGGGCCGTTATAACCAAAGCCACCGTTTTCGTTCTGGCACTTGGCCAAGTAGTCGAGACCTTTGCGGACGGCGGGAGTCATCCCCTTGTATTTGATGTTGGTGTGGCTGCACGCCTTGAGGGCCTGGAGCTGCCAGCCGACGACCGAGCTGTCGGTGTGGGCACCATCCTCCTTAGAATACCCGTAAGCCCAGCCGCCGTTCTTGTGCTGGCTGTCGATAATAAGCTGGCCGGCTTTTTCGGTCACCTCCATGAGGTTGGGGACATCAACTTTGAGTTCCTTGCAAAAGGTGGCGGCCTCGCCCAGGGCGTAGGTTGCGATGCCGTGCTCGTAGGGGGTGGTCTGGCTCATAGGAAGACTGCCCAAAACGCCGTTGTTATTCATGCCGACATTGACCAGATAGACGATGGCCTTCATGCAGGACTCGCCGAATTCCTCGGACACCGGGGTCTCGCAGTGGCCGAAGTAGGCGAGAAGCGCCAGACCGGTCATGGCGGACTTTTGGGGACCCCAAGAGCCGTCGGGATTCTGATTGGCTTTCAGCCAGCGGAGACCTTTCACGACGGCCTCGTCGCAGGCCGGGGTGCCGCCGTTTTCCGTGAGGCGGGCGAGCCTGTCCTCCTTGGAGCAACGCTTGCGCATGGTTTCCGGGATCAGGCCGAAGAGCTTGCCCACGCCGGCACCCATACCGACTCCGCCGCCGGTTCCATTGCCTTTGCCGAATCCGGCACCGCTGCCGGCACCGCCCAAGCCGCCGGACATGCCGCCGCCACTGAGCGAGCTGAGAGTGGACATTTCACCGAAGCTGTCGCCCTGCTCGGGGATGGCGTAGGATGACGACGCGCCTTCGGCGAAGACGCGCTTGGAATTGGTCGTCGGGGTGATCTGCGCCCGCTTTTTCTGCTGCACCTTGTGCTCGGCACCACGCTCGCCGCCGCCACCGCCGGGCGGCATGAAATCAACTTTTTTCTCAGGCTCCTGGATGATCTGGAAGACCCAGAACCCGCCGATCACCAGCAGGACGGCGTGAAACAGGGCCGCGATCATGAGCGAGCCGCCGCCGATCTTCGCCCAGAACCCCTGCTTTCTTTTCTCAAGGTGGATGAGATTTCCCTCGTTGTCGTAAATGTCCATGTTGGCGGTGGGTGGGTCGTTCAGGCTGACGGGCGGAGATCACTCCGAGCTTCCGGCTTGAAAGCTGACGTTTGAAATTTTCGCGCGGCTCAGGGCATCGAGAACGTCAACCACCCTTTCATAGCGCGCAAGGTCGTTTGCATAAATAGTCACAAGCACTTCGGATTTCGCGGCGTCGCTGCTTTCGCGCAGTTGGTTCAGGTTGCTGGCGAATTCGGGCAGCAACTTGGCTTCCGGGGTGTCGAGCGGATCGTCATTGAGATAGACCTGGCCGTCATCCTCGACGCGGACTGCGATTTCATCCGGCGTGACGATTCCCTCCTTGAGTTCGACGGTGCCGGGAAGCTTGGTGACGTGGGCGTTTTCCACCTGGATATCGCTGGCCTGGACGATGAAGAAGAGCAGGATGACAAAGACCACGTCGATCATCGGCGCGATCTGGAAGCCCAAGTTGACTTCGGCGTTGGCCTTCCGGCGGTGACGGCGGTTTCGGTTCATGGGCGGGTCACTTGTTGGAAGAGGCGAAGGCGATGTCGGCGATGCCGGCCTCACCGATGAGGTTCATGATCCGCTGGATCTCGCCGGCGGGCACCGCGGCGTCGCCACGGACCACGATGCGGAGCCGTTCGTCGCGCTTGCGGCTTTCCTGAAGGACGGGGACGACGTCCGACCAGTTGTCGTAAGTCCGGTCGTCCACGACGAGGGTCCCCTTGTTAGACGCGGCGTCGAAACGGAGGTTCACCGCCATTTCGTGCTTGGCCATCTCGGGTTCGCGCGTCTTGGCGTTGGGAGAAACGGGCAGGACGATGTTCTTGTCCACCTTGAGCACCTCGGCGGAGGTGATCATGACGAAGAACACGAGCAGCACGAGCAGCACGTCGATCATCGGAGCGATCTGGAACTCAGGTTCCCCGTCTCCACCACCACCACCACCGGCCATAGGATCAGTTAATTAAAGGGTTGTTAAAATGAGGCGGAGCGGGGCTCAGCCCTCGGGGGCTTGGACCCAGTTCGGCAGGGCCGCGTAGGTTTCCTCCTGGCCGACGTCGGCGTCCCTAAGGTAGTCGTAAGGCGCATTGCGGAAAAGGTGTTCGGTCTCTTCATGGAGATGATGGATCGCTCCTTGCAGCTTGTTGCGCAGGAAATAGAAGGCCATGAACGCCGGGATGGCGACAAGCAGACCGGCGGCGGTGGCGACGAGCACCTCGCCGATGTGGCCTGCCAGCTCACCCACGCCGCTGGAAAGTCCGGCGGAGCCGAGACTGCCGAAGGCTCCCTTCATCCCGCCGACGGTTCCGAGTAGTCCGATCATCGGTGCGCAGACCCCGATCACCGAAAGATAGTTGATGCGGGTTTGGAGGGTGGAGCTGATTTTTTCCACGGTGGAATAAAGCGCGTCTTCGGTGGCTTCCTTGCCGTAGCCGACGGAACCGAGACCGGCGCGCATCACCTCGGCGAAGGGGCTGAAGCTCGCTTTCATCGCTTGATAGGCCCCCACGTAGTCGCCGGAGCGGAAAAGGTCCTGGGCGATGGTGACATCTTCCTGCGGCATCATCTTCTTGCTGTTGGTCCGTAACCAGATGTCGATGATCAGCCAGACCATCCCGATGGAGAAAAGCAGCAAGAGGTGCATGACCCAACCGCCTTCGAGGTAGGTGTCGATGAGGGTCTTTTTGGTGGCGCCGGGTTTGGCAGCAGCTCCGAAAGCGGTCATCGGAAGCAACACGAGAGCGGCGTAGACGCCCTTTTGGATGGTGTTTTTCATGGTGTTTGTAATGTGATTTTGATGGAGAAAAAGAGAGGCGCAAATCATTTCAGGCTTTCAAGGCGTTTGGCGGCTTCGACGGCGACCGAGGTTCCGGCCGCTTCCCGGGCTGAGGATTCGAGAAGCGCGACGGCCTCCTCGCGGCGTCCGAGAGTGACGAGGAATTCCGCCGCCTTGAGCTCGGCGACGCTGTTGAGGATCATGCCGCCCGCCGGATAGAGACAGGGAACCATGAGATAGGCTTCGAGGGCGTCGGCGTTCTGTCGGGCGGCCTTGACCGGGTCCGCGTCTCGCTTGAGCCCGGCGAGCAGGTTCCCGCGGTAGAAGGATGCGTAGGCGCAGACATCGGCAGGCAGGTTATCCGTGGTGAGATCACGCAGGGCGACCTCGCGGTCGGCGGCGCTGGTGGACGAAGGAAGGAGCAGGGCCTTGCCGAGCGAGACGAACGGATCGATGCCTTGGGCGGGTGTGGCGTCGGAAATTTCCTTGCCGATCTCGGCGCACTTGGCGGTATTGCCACTTGCCGCGTAAGCGACGAGCGCGGCGCGGGCGGCGTCCAGCCAGAAATTCCCGGGAATTTTGGCGGTGATGCGTTGCGAGGCGACAAGCGGTTCCAATAGCTTGAGCGCGTCGCCCGGTTTGCCCATCAGCAGCAGGGCGATCCCCGGATTGAGTTCGGCGGGCTTGTCACCGAACACGTGGTCGGCCGAGGCGAGTGGAAAAGACTGTCCGGGATTGAAGCCCTCGGCGGCGGCGGTGATAGTGAGCTTGTCAACTTGCAGCGCCACAGAGGAAATAGGGACCGAGCGCCCGTTCTGGAAGACGATGCGGATTGGTTCCGCTGCGCCTGCCCGTGACAGTGGCAGGGTGGTGGCCGCGCATGCCAGCAGGGCTGTCCGCAATGTGTGCGAGGGATGCATCATGGGTTTGGAAAATTATTTGGCTAACTCCACGGCCTTCTTGGCGCGCGCGGTGTTCTTGAGTTTCGGGTTGGTGGCGAGTGCCTTGAGCGTCTCGTCGGCGAGGGTGGTGTTGCCGAGTTCGGTCGCGACTTCATAGGCCTGCCAGTAAGCCTCGGCACAGACATCGGGCGTGCTCTGATAGGCGATATAGACCCGCTGGTAAGTGGCGTAGGCCTTCTTGAGCAACTCGGCCTTGGCTTCCTCACCCGCAGCCTTCTCCGCCTGCGTGCGGTGGATCCGGGCAAGAATGAGATAGGCTTTTCCGGCGGATTCGCCGCGGAACATCTTGTCGCCGATGATTTCGAGCGCGAGCTTCTCGGCGGGCTCGAACCGGCCGAGCGCGGCGAGCGCCTCGAGCTTCCCGAGCGTGGTTTCCTTGAAGCGGGACATCCCGGGATTGGTGTCCAGGGCGGTTTCGAAAATCTTGAGCGCTTCCTCCGGTTGCTTGCGCGCCATCGCGACGTAGCCCATTCCGACTGGTCCGGCGTCGGCGAACATGCCGTCCTTGTAGCGCTCGACGAGCCGCCTGAACATGGCTTCCGCCTCGTCCAGCATGGCGAGCTTGAGAAGGATGTCGCCGGAGACGGACAGCAGCGCCGGGCTCAGGACCGACGGATCCTTGGCGTTGATGGTGGCGATGCCTTTCAGATAGAGATCCGAGCGGTCGGCCCGTCTCAGTAATTGGGCGAGCCGGGCGCGGGCATAGTAGAGGCGGGCGTTAGTGGTGGCGTTTTCCTGACCGGCGATCGCCTTGTTGAGGATATCGACGAGCTGCTTGTCCAAGGCGTCGATATCGACCTCCGTCGCCTTCTTGCGCGGAACGAGGGTTTTCACCAGCTCGTCGATGAGGAACTCGACCTGCTCTGCGGACGGGTTGGCGATCCGTGCCCTGAGGGCGTTGGCGAGCATTTCCGCCGCTTCCGCGCCCTTGCCGTCGCGGGCTTTCATTTTGGCGACCCACGAGGCGGAAAGCAGCGCCAGCGCGCTGTCCGGCTTGCGTTGGAGGAACTCGCTGTGGAGCGCGGCGATGCCGGCGTTGTCCTTGCTGCCCGAGAGCATCGTGGTGGCGCTATCCAGCGCGTATTGAATCACGTCGTCGGAACTATCAGACCAAACGGCGTTCTTGTAGGCTTCCAGCGCGAGCTTCTGGAACTTCATCAGCTCGTCGGGCTTGTCGGTGGTTTTTTTCTTATAGGCGTCGGCGAGCAGGCAATACATCGAGCCCGCGGAGGCGTCGTCGGGATGCTCGCCGAGGAACGTGGATAGGTCCTTGATGATCTTGTCGCACATCTTGTTCTCATAGGCGGCGGTGGCTGTGGAATCCTGGGGGTCCGGGCCTTTGTCGTTGAAGTCGATGAACGCGAGCCGATAGCGCATGTCGCCGGCGTAGCGGCCGTCCGGGAATTTGGAGAGGTATTCCTTGCAGGTCTTGAGGGTCTCCTTGTAGTTGTTAGTCAGGAAGTTCGACATCGCCATGTAATACATGGCGTTTTCCACCAGCGGGCTGTCGGCGAAGTTCTTGAGGAACTTGGTGAAGATGGGAGTGGATTCCTTGAAGTCGCCTTCTTGGAAAATCGCCAGGCCTTGGAAGAAGGTGTAGCGGTCGAGGCTTTCGGACTGAGGGAACTTGGTTTCGAGATTGCGATAGAACTTGGTGACTTCGGGCCAGTTCCCGCTCTGGACGAGCACCTCGCCGGCAAGCGTGGCGACCTGCTCGACATTTTCGGCGTCCGGATATTTCCGCAGGTAGGCGTCACAGAGGACCTTGATTTCGGGGATGTTCTTGAGCTTGTTGAGGATGACGATTTCCGCGTAGGCTGCGGCTTTGGCATCGAGTGCGGAGGTGTATTTGTTGCGGATCGTGCGGAAGCAGACCAGCGCTTCCTCGTGGCGGTCTAGGTAGTAGAGGCAACGCCCGCGGCGCATCAGCAGGGCCGCGTCGAGATCGGTTTTTTCCTCGACGGCCACCAGCGCTTTCTCTGCCAGCTCGATGGCGGGCTTGAGGTTGCCGACCAGTTCGGAAGCGGAGGATCGCTGGCCGAGCGGCTTGGTCTTTTCCAGCTCCACGCGGGCTTCGAGAATTTTCAGGTCCTTGCGCTGGGAATCCAGGGCGGCTTTCTGGATTTCCAGAATCTGGCTGCGCGGCGGGACGGACCGGTAAATCGTGAGTGCCGCCTCGTAGGATTGCGCTCCCACCAGTTCGTCGCCACGCACGATCACCTGGTTGGCATACCAAGCGAGGGCGTCGCGCACTCCGGCCTGGTTGCTCAGGCGCTCCAGATAGAGAATCAGGTCTTGGATCTTGCCGGTATCGGCGAGCAGCCCGATGACTTCCACCGCAGCGGTGGTCTGCTGGGGCGAGCGGATGTCCGAACCCATCAGGCTTTTGAAAACGGCGAGAGCTTCTGCGCGCTTTCCGAGGTCGGTATAAACCTGGCCGAGCCAGAGGCCCGCTTCCGAGCGGAATTTCGGGTCCTGCGCGGCGAGCTTGAGAGCCTCGATGGCGCGCTCCTTTTTCTCTGGCGTGGCTTGATCGATGCACGCGCGGCCGACACCGAGATAGCTGCGGCTGGCATACTCGCCCTTGGGAAAGCGCTTCAAATACTCGGTGAATGCGGCCTCGGCCTCGACCGGCTTTTGCCCCAGCAGGTTTCCCAGACCGATATTGAAATAGAGCAGCTCCAGCGGCGCGTCCTTGTTAGATCCAAGGGCTTTGAGCAGCTCCTCGATCTTGGCAACCGCCGTGAGATATTCCTTCGCCACAAACGCGGCTTCTACCTCGCCGAAGAGGCGGTTCAACGTCGCCGGCGTGACGTAAGCCGACGGAGCGACGGGTGCCTCCGGGGGTGCCTGCGCCTCCAAGCGAGATGCCGGAATGACGCCTAGAAGGGAACAGGCCAAAAGCGCGGACCATCGCGCGGAAATTTGACGGGGTTTTCTGCGGTTTTTTAGCGTCATAAAGACAGTCCCCAAAAGGGAGACCACGGCCATGGGGGTGTCAAGCCGGATTGTTTTACATGCCGGATTGTTTTATATGCCGGATTATTTTACAGGGGCCGTGCGATTCCGTTGGGACGTCGCGTGCGGCCCGTGCTGGAGACTCCGGCTTGCCGCAGTGCTCGCACGCCCTTGGTTTCCGGTCAACCCCTTGGCGCAGGGTGGGCGAAGCTCGTGTACGCGGTGACTGTGTCGTTCCATGCCGCGGGAAATTCGATCCCATGGCTCCGGCCCTCAGTATTAAAAGATAGAAATTCGATCCTGCGCTCTCAGGTGCGAATTCTCGGGACTGTAAATTCTTTCCCGGGCGCGCAGGCATGAATAGAATGCCGGGGAAATTCAGGGCCACACGCCCAGTCTTGAGTTTTTTCCGCAGTTAATCCGAGTCTGGTGCGGGGGATTGCGGGCGGCGGCGTGAACGTCGGATGATTTGGGCGGTTTAAAAATCGGATGTTAGTGCATGGGTTTTTGCTGGGGTGGACGATGGCGGTTCTCAGCTTTCGACGCGGTCTTTCATGCGATAGCTGGAACCTTCGAGCACGACGGTGTGGCCGTGGTGGAGGAGGCGATCGAGCACGGCGGCGGTGATGGTGGAGTCGCCGTTGAAGATGGTGGGCCATTGTTTGAAGGCCTTGTTGGTGGTCAGGATGATTGAGCCGCGCTCGTAGCGGCCGCTGATGACTTGGAAGAGCAGATCTGCTCCGCGCTGGTCGATGGGCAGGTAGCCGATTTCGTCGAGGATGAGTAGGGCGGGGTTGGTGTATTTGCGCAGTTCGGTTTTGAGGGTGCCTTTGGTTTGGGCGGCGTGCAGGGTGTTGACGACGTCGATGGCGTTGGCAAAGAGGACGTGCATGCCTTGCTGGCAGGCGGCGTAACCGAGTGCGGTGGCGAGGTGGGTTTTGCCGAGGCCGACGGTGCCTAGCAAGATGACGTTGGCATGGTCCTCAATGAACTGGAGGCGGAAGAGGTCTTGGATTTGGAGACGGTTGATTTTCTTGGGCCAGTCCCAGCGGAAGGTGTCGAGCGTCTTGATGACGGGGAAGCGGGCGGAGTGGATGCGGCGGGCGACGGCGCGGTCGGCCCGCAGGTCGGCTTCGCCTTGGATTAGCTGGGCGAGGTAGTCGAGGTGGGTGATGGAGTTTTTGGCGGCGGTGGCGGCGAGCGGTTGGCAGTGCTCTTTGAGGAAAGGCAGGCGCAGGGTGGCGAGGTGGGTGTTGAGGATTTCGGGATCGGTTTTCATGGGGTGTCGTGTTTGTTAGGGCGTGTCGTAGAGGGAGAGGTCGGCGGTGGGGAGTTCGAGGTCGAGGAGGTCGGCGCGGCGGATGAGGTGGAGGGGGCCGGGCACCGGGGTGTGGCGGGCGCGTTGTTCGAGGATGTTTTCGATGTATTGGCTGGAGTAGGCTTCGGATTGGATGGCGTCTTCCATGGCGAGTGCGACTTTTTCGGTGCCGTAAATTTCGGTGAGTGCGACGATTTTGTTGATATGGTTGCGCTCGTTGAGGTGGCGGGTTTTGAGTTGTTGGTGATAGAACTCGGAGTGTGGGCTGATGGCGTAGAAGGTGAGCAGCCATTTGGCGTCCTTGGCGCGGCGGCGTTGTTCGAGGAGTTCCTTGACGTGGTCGGGGTTTTCGAAGTCGCGGTGGCGCTCGTAGGAGCGCGGGTGGGTGGCGACGAGGTTGTGGGCGTGATAGAGGCAGAGGCGGTCGGGGAAGGCATGAAGGGTGAGTTGTTGGGAGGCGTAGAGGTGGGGCACGGAGTAGCGGTTGGTGTCTAGGACGACACGGCAGCGGTTGGTAACCCTAACGGTGCGGGTGACGGAGATGTCGCCGGGGACGGGTGGCAGCGGGCGGAGGGCGGGTTTTTCGTTAGTGGCGAAGAGTTCGGCGGGTTGTTGGCGGGTTTCCTTGTGGGGGCGGATGTTGGCGACGGTGGCGAGCCAGTGGCGGCCTGCGGTGTTGATGGCGCTGAGGCTGTTGGGGAGGTCGAGTCCGGCGAGCAGGTTTTTCTTCACATAGCCGACGAAGTTTTCGACGCGGCCTTTTTCGTTGGCTTTGCGCACGGTGCAGGCGCGGGGTTCGAAGCCGTAGTGGGCGGCGAAGTCGAGGTAGCGGGGGTTGAAGACGGCTTGTTGGCCGAAGCGGTGGCTCAGCACGCCGGTTTTGAGGTTGTCGATGAGGATGACGCCGGGGGTGCCGCCGAAGAACTCCAGGGCGTTCTGGTGGCAGGCGAGGAAGTGTTCGGTGGCCTCGCCACAGGTGAACTCGACGTAGGCCATGCGACTGTGGCTGAGGACCATGACGAAGAACGAGAGGCGGCGGCGGGTGGTGCCGATTTGAATGACTCCAGCGCAACCCCAATCGACCTGGGCGGCCTCGCCGGGGGCGAAGGCGAGGCTGAGGTAGGCGGGGTGGCGCACGGGCCTGACAGCCCGCACGTAGGCTTTCACGATGCTGAAGCCGCCGGTGTAGTTCTCGTCGGCGCAGAGGCGCTGATAGATCTGGGTGGCGCTGTAGGGGTGGCGTTCGAGCCAGCGGGTGATGGCGGGTTTGAAGGGATCGAGCTTGCTGGGTCGCTTGTTGGCGCGGCGGCGCGGGTAGGTGGTGAGTGCCGAGTATTTGGCGGCGGTTTCGGGGTCGATGCCCAGTTCGCTGCCGATCTGGCTGAAGCTCAGGCCGCGCTCCTGGTGGAAGAGGCGGATCTGGCAATAGGTTTGGTAGTCGATCATTTCGGCACCTCCTTGAGCATGGCGCGCAGGATGTCGGCGGCGGAGAGTATTTCGCCGGCGCGGGGTGGTGGTGGTGAGGCCAGTGGCGCGGCGGGACTGGGTTCGAGGCTCAGGATTTGATAGAACGGACTGCGGTAGGCGATGAGTCCGGCAGTAATCAATTCGGCGCGTGCCGTGCGCAGTTGGGTGGAGAAAAACGAGAGGAGTTTGCCGGCGGCGGAGTCGGAGTAGTAGCTCGCGCCCTGGGCGTCGGCCACGGTGCAGAGGAATAGGTAGAGGGCGAGGGCCTCGGGCGAATGGCCTTGGATATGGCGGTCGCGCACGAGGCGTTGGTCGATCCAGCTAAACTGGCGAGGCACGTGTCGCAGCCGGTCGAGGCGCAGAATGGGCTTGGTTTTCATGGTCGATGAATTCGGGACTCCCGGGCACCATGCGCAGGATGTCGCGGCCGCGATTGAGGAACCGCCGGGCGCTCGCGGCGATGTCGTCTTGTAACTCATGGCCGGTGACAATCGAGATAAGTCCCAGAAGCAGAGCGGGTTGAAACAACAAGACGTCTTGTAACGGTGATGGGGTGCAAGACGTCTCAGTATGCTCGTTTTCAGGGGGGTGTGGATTTGAGACGTCTTGTAACGCCACCGGTCGGGAAGTCGTCTTGCGACATGAGTAACCCGGATTGGCCAAGCGCCACTGGCGAACCCGCTCGCAATTGGCGCTACCGCGGAAGTAGTCGCGGTTCTCCGGCTTGGCCAACCAGCGGGCCTGCCTCGCGACTTTGGATGCCTTGCGGCAGGCGTCTTTGGCGCAGTATTGCTGATGCCTCCGATTGCGGGCATCGGGGTGGAACTTTTCATTGCAACACAAGCACTTGCAGTCGGCGGCGGAACTCATAGGCAGGCGCAAAATGCACCACCGCCGCCCCACTCCGAGACTCCGCACGGGAAGAAAATTCACCCCCGCGCCCCCTCGAAGAAGAACGGGAAGAAGATGCAGGAAGAAGAATTTTGATAGAAGTTCTCGAAGAAGATCCAACGCAAGCGCCATCCGACGTTCACACCGCCCAAATCATCCGGCTTTCAAATCGCCGCCCGCAGGGGATCGAATTTCTACTTCTTTGGGATCGTGAAACCTCGTAGATTCCTCATGAACAAGCGTTCCGAACAAGCGCACCGGTGTGCGGAAAACGAGCCACGGTGGCCCGGAGTCCGTCGCGAGCCTTTGTCATCTGCACCCATGAAAGAAAAACTTCGCAACCACCACGTGCTCGTCCGCGGCAAGCATTTCCTGAGCTGCTGGCGGAGCCTTGCCAAGGGCGCGGTCTTCTCTGGCCTCGAAGTCGACGTCCTTTCGGTAGTGTGTGACAAGGTCCGCGCGGTGGATGACGAGATTCTGAGGCTGGAGACCGCCTTGCGGGGCCTCCGTTTGCAGCGCAGACAGTCACGGCGCGGGCTGGCCGCGATGCTCATCCGCTTCGCCAGCGGCGTGCGGGCGGATCCTCGCTACGGCGAGGACTGCTCATTCTATCGTGCGCTCGGCTTTGTCCCCATCAGTGAGAACCGCAGCGGCCGTCCCCAGAAACCGAGATGAACCGGGAAAATGTGAGAGTACCCGTCCGTCCGTCCCCTCGGTTTTCCTCACTGGTTCACGCCGCCGTCAGCGAATAGACGGAATCACTCACCGCCCGGCGGAATGCATCATCCTACAAAGGAAAATGGAAAGATCGCCAGAGGCGGCCAAGTGACTTAATCTCAACGTTATGGACGCTCCGATGATGCTGATTTCCGCTAACCCTGCGGGTGAGACAAAAAACACCCCTGGATGCCCACCTGGAACCTGGCCTCTGGACA